>NZ_AKJL01000263.1 GCF_000282355.1 Pseudomonas sp. GM49 | reverse complement strand
CGTGTTGATCAGCCGCACATCCTCAAGACCCAGGCTGGCCAGCAGCGCCGGAATGCCTTTGCCGCTGAGGATGAAAATCCACGCGTAGGTGCGGATCAGGAAACTGGTCCAGAACGGCACGATCACCAGGGTCAGCAGCAGCGAGCGGTTCCTGCTGACCTTGACCGCGAGGAAGTACGCCAGCGGATACGCTGCCACCAGGCACATCAACGTGCCCAGTGGCGCGAGCATCAGCGTGTTGCTGAATGCCGCGCCGCGAGAACCGAGGTTCAGGTAGTTGGCCAGGGTGAAGCCACCGGCGTAACCGCCCACGGCGCTGCGCTCGCCGAAACTGAAGACCAGGATGATCACCAGCGGCATCAACAACAGCAGCAGGAACCACAGGGTCGAAGGCAAGAGCATCAGCAGGGTGATGCGTCGGCCGAGGCTGCGCCGTTGGCGTACCTCGACCGCCAGGGCATGGCCCGGCTGCACCGTTTGCGGGTGGGCGGCGGCATTCATGGATGACTCCTCATTGGCCATGGTCAAGCGATCAGGCGGACTTGAAACGCGCCATCAGTTCGGCGCGGGCCGGGCTGGTCAGCGTGGCGGCGGCACCGAATTCCAGCGGGCTCAGGGCCTCGGCGGCCGGGTACATGATCGGATCGTCGAGCATCGCCACAGGCAGCAGCGCGTCGACACGCTTGTCGCCGCTCGGGTAACCGTGGCTCAGCACTTCGAGTTTGTTGTGCTGCGGATCGAGCAGGTAGTTGATGAACGCGTAGGCGGCGTCCTTGTGCTCCGAGCTTTTCGGAATCGCAAAGAAGTCGCTCCACAGCTCGCCACCTTCCTTACCCAGTTCGAACTGCATTTGCGCGTTGTCGCGGTGCAGCTGCGAGGCGTCGCCGGTCCACGACATCGCCAGCCAGGCATCGCCGCTGCGCATCGACGGCTGAATGTCGGAGTTGATCGCGAACAGGTGCGGCTTGACCTCGATCAGCAGCTTTTCCGCGTCGGCCAGTTCTTTCGGGTCCAGGGAGTTGAAGCTGTAGCCGAAACTCTTCAGGGCATTGCCGATGGCGGTCAGCTGGTAGTCGTGGACCATCGTCCGGCCACTGGCCGGGCCTTGGGCGGCGACCCAGAATTCCTTCCAGCTGGTCGGGCCGTTTTTCAGTTTGCCGGTGTCGTAGAGCATGCCGGTGGTGCCCCAGTTTTTCGGCACCGCGTAGACCTTGCCGTCCACCGTGCCCTGGGCCATGAATTTCTGCTGGAACGCCGAGGCATCGAAGTTGGGAATGCGCGACAGGTCCAGCGGTTCGATCAGGCCCAGCCCGACGTAGGTGCTGATGGTGTAGTTGGTCGGCACCAGCACGTCCCAGCCACTGCCGCCGGCCTGCAGTTTGGCGAGCATCTCTTCGTTGGAACCGAACACGCTCATCGACACCCGGGCGCCGGTGGACTTGCCAAAGGCGTCGAGGTTTTCCTGGCTGTGGTAGTTCGGCCAGGTCGCCAGCGACAAGCGATCACCGAGCTTGGTTTGCTCGGCGGCCTCGGCGCCGGAGGTCAACAGACCGGGCATATTGGTGGCGACCACTGCTGCCGCAATGCCGAGGCCGGTGCGACCAAGGAACTCCCGGCGGCTGATCGAGCCGTTCTGCCAGCTGCGCAGGGTTTTTATAAAAGTCTTCTGGTCCATAACACGCTCCACATCCGGTTGATGAAACGAATCGATGATTTACAACGCCATGGCCAACCCATTGGCGTGATCCCAGCCGACGCGAACCGCTGCGCCGTGTTCGAATGCATTGGCGCCGTGATCCTGCTGGCGCGGTACCCGCACGCAGACCACGCCGAAGGCCTGGGTGCGCACGCGGTATTCGGTGGAATTGCCCAGGTAAATGCGATCTTCGACGCAGCCCGGCAGCTTCACTTCGCGGCTCATTTCGGCATTGGCACCAGCGATGCTGATCAGCTCCGGGCGCACGGCGATGCAGCCGGCGGCGTTGGCGCTCAGGCTTTTTCCGGTGGGGGTGAGGGGGCTGGTCAGTTCCAGCCCTTGCTCGGTGCGCAACACCACCGAGTTGCCGTTGAGCTGGCGCACGGTGCCGTCGAACAGGTTGGACTCGCCGATAAAGTCGGCGACGTAGCGGCTGGCTGGAGCTTCGTAGAGTTGTTCCGGGGTGGCGGTCTGGATGATCGAACCGTTGTGCATCACGCTGATGCTGTCGCTCATCGACAGGGCTTCTTCCTGGTCGTGGGTGACCAGCACGAAGGTGATGCCGACCTCGCGTTGCAGACGCAGCAGTTCCGATTGCATCTCTTTGCGCAGCTTGCGGTCCAGCGCAGCCAGTGGCTCGTCGAGCAGCAACACCGTCGGCTTGTTGACCAAGGCGCGGGCGAGGGCGACGCGCTGTTGCTGGCCGCCGGAAAGCTCGCTCGGCTTGCGCTGACCGAAGCCGCTCAGACGCACCATTTCCAGCGCCTCATCGGCCATGCGCACCTGCTGTTTCTTGTCCGGGCGCGGCGTGCGATAGCGCAGGCCGTAGGCAATGTTCTGCGCCACGGTCAGGTGCGGGAACAACGCGTAATGCTGGAACACCATGTTCACCGGCCGCTCGAACGCCGGCACCCCAGCCACGCTTTTGCCGGCCAGACGCACCTCGCCGCTGGTGGGCTGTTCGAAACCGGCGATCATGCGCAGGGTGGTGGTCTTGCCACAGCCCGAACCGCCGAGAAAGGAATGAAACGAGCCACGCCGCACCGCGAAATTAAGACCGTTGACGGCCTGCACCTCGCCATAGCGTTTGACCACATTGCAGAATTCGATATCGCTTGGCGGGTTGTCGTTCACGCTGTTGTTCACGAGGCGGGCTCCGTTGCAGTGATGAATCAGTGCGTCGGGGGCCAAACTAGCAATGGGGGTTTTGCGGTGTATATATCCCTTGGGGGATAGGAGCAGCTGCAAGCTGCAAGCTGCAAGTTTTTCAGTAGACGTATGACGTAACGATCATTGATAAACCCCGAGTTCAATCCGGGTCAGATAATTTTCAACCTTCTGGTATCCAGGCGAGTTGCTGATCAGTTCCAGCGGAATGTTGCCTTCCAGATACTTGCAAGGTCTCTTTAGCCAATCCTTAGCCAATTGCTGATTGCCAAACACGTTAATGGCGTGTTTCAAGGTCTGCGCATATCGGACTGTGTTTTTCTGCTGGTTTAGACGCACCGATTTGGTCTCCTTCGCCATCGCTTGTACTTGCCTGGAGCTGCAAAGTTAACCTTCGAACTTCCGACGGCCAACCTTAAAAGGGCGTCGGATATTTCCTGCATTTCCCTGATATTTTCAACGCCTGTAGGGCGTGTAAACCCGCTGTTGGAGCGTGGTGTTTAAGCGCTGTCAGCGTTACTTCCCGCAAGCTACAACACCTTGCGTCGTTGCCTACAGGTACGCCAGAATCCGCCGGCTTGTGCGCCTTGGGGCTGGGTTTTATCGTTGGCCGGTCGCTGAAAAAAAGCAGTGATCGGGTTTGGTAGCCCGGTTTTACAAGGTGCAACGCGTCACTATCAGCAGCGTTTTTCTGCTCTGCTGCTACATGGTGGCCATGCACAGGGCGTCTTCGGGCGCGCCGGTTTCCTTGTACCCGGTCTACCAACCTGCGTATGGCCACCACCCTACGTTTGGTAGCGTGAGAGTGATGGCTCCTTTTTACGGTACAAGGAGTTTCACTATGTTCAAGGTCACACCCAACCCGCCGGATACCGATCCGGCATCCCCGTACGAAAGCCTCGATCACGACCTCAACCCCGGCCCCCAGATCATGGCGACGCCGCGCAAACCCAGCACGATGTTCATCGTCAATCCCGAACTCAATACCGAAACCTTGCTGGTGCACGCCTGCGAGTCGCTGGCGTCGGCCAATGTCATGGCCAATGATCTGGTGGATCATCTGGAAGGTTCGAGCCGCAATGCGCTGCTTGGCATCGCGCAGGTGATCATGCTGGGGGAGTTGGCGGTGAATCGGGCGCTGGATCAGCTTGATCCGCCCTGACCACAATCTCCAGATCACCGGCAGAACTGTGGGAGCGAGCTTGCTCGCGATGGCGGTGTGTCAGACACATGGATGTTGAATGTATGGCCGCAATCGCGAGCAAGCTCGCTCCCACAGGGATATGCGTATACCAACGGGCATCAGGCTTGCAGCCTGAGGCCGGGCGCCTGCAACGGATCCTCCGTCAGCTCCCGAATGAACAACCCCAGCAACTCCGACTGACTGCCAATGCCCAGCTTGGCGTAGATGTTCTTGCGGTGAATCTTCACCGTGCCGGGGCTGATGTTGAGTTGTTCGGCCACGGAAGCGCTGGAGTGGCCGCGCAGCAACAGTTGAACGATTTCCTGCTCGCGCCCGGTAAGGATGTGCGCGCCGAAGTGGTCGAAGGCTTCGCGGATCTTGAAGTCCAGGTCTTGCGCCGGGCGCGGTTGCTGGGCCTGACGCAAACGCCAGGCTTCATTGATAACCTGCTCGACCACCGCTTGCGCACACTCGACCAACTGCATTTCGTCCCGGCTGAATGCGCAACTGGCACTGGAGCGCATCAGCGACAACACCGCTGTGGCGCCACCTCCGAGGTCGACGAAAAACGCCACTTCCTCGGCCAGTCCGGTTTGCTGGTAATAGGTCAGGAAGTACTCGCCGAGGTAGAAATGGTCGGGGGCGAACTGGCGCAGACGCCACAGTCCCGGCGCCTGCCCGCGTGTACAAGCCAGGTAGAACGGATCGAGCAGGTAAGGCCCGCACTGGTAGTCGTCGACATACACCGCGCGCTTGTCCGCCGAGAACGTATCGAACAACGCCAGTGGCCGGTGATTGCCTTCGTAGACAAACAACACGAAATGATCGACCGGGCAGATTTGCCGAAGCCAATGGCTCAACCCCGACAGCCGCGCATGCCCGGCAGGCAGGTCGAGCAGGTGGGCGACTCCGGTGGTCCAGAGTTTCAGTTCCTTGGGGCGCATGGCGACTACAGGCAGAAGGGGATGGCCTTTGGATGCACAAAGTACGCCATGGCGGGTTTGCCCATGTGGAGCGGGGTGGGTGGCGGCGCGTCGTGGAAAAGACGCACCGCAACAGTGCCGGGTGTTACCGAGTGCTACAAGGTTGGTAGCAAAAGTGATCGGCTGAATCCTTCAGCGAGCACCCCGGGTCGAAGGCAACAGGATCGTCAGAATCCCCAGCAGCGGCAGGTACGAACACAGCGTGTACACGTACTCGATGCCATGGATATCCGCCAGATGCCCGAGCAGCGCAGCACCGATCCCGCCGAAGCCGAACATCAGGCCGAAGAACACCCCGGCGATCATGCCGACGTTGCCGGGCACCAGTTCCTGGGCGAAGACCACGATGGCCGAGAATGCCGAGGCGAGGATGAAGCCGATGATCATGCTCAACACGCCCGTCCAGAACAGGTCGACGTAGGGCAGGGCGAGGGTGAACGGCGCTGCGCCGAGGATCGAGAACCAGATCACCCGCTTGCGGCCGATCCGGTCGCCGATCGGGCCGCCAAAGAACGTACCCGCCGCGACGGCACCGAGGAACAGGAACAGGTACAACTGCGAACTGGCCACCGACAGGTCGAATTTTTCGATCAGGTAGAAGGTGAAGTAACTGGTGAAGCTGGCCATGTAGAAGTATTTGGAGAATACCAGCAGAGCCAGCACTACCAGGGCGAACGTCACCCGCTGTTTCGACAGGCCGTGGGTGGCCTTGCTGCCTTGCTTGAGCTTGAACAGGTTCAGGTGATTGCGATACCAGCGGCTCAGGCCGTACTGAACGAGGATGGCGAACACCGCGAACAGGCCGAACCACGCGACGTTGCCCTGGCCATAGGGAATGATGATCGCGGCGGCCAACAGCGGACCGAAGGCGCTGCCGGCGTTGCCACCAACCTGAAAGGTCGACTGCGCCAGGCCGTAGCGACCGCCCGAGGCCAGGCGTGCCACCCGCGAGGTCTCCGGGTGAAAGGTCGACGAGCCAACCCCCACCAGCGCCGAGGCCACGAGAATCGCCGGGAAGCTGCCGACCATCGACAGCATCAGAATGCCGATCAGGGTGCAGACCATGCCGGCCGGCAATAGCCACGGTTTGGGGTGTCGGTCGGTGTAGAAACCGATCCATGGCTGCAGCAATGAAGCAGTGAGCTGGAAGGTCAGGGTGATCAGGCCGACCTGAGTGAAGCTCAAGCCATAACTGGCCTTGAGCATCGGGTAGATCGACGGCAGCACCGCCTGGATCAAGTCGTTGATCAGGTGCGCCAGCGCACAAGCGCCGATGACCCGCATGACCAGGGGGCTGGCTTGGCTTGCAACCGAGACGGTGGGTGAGGGTGAGCTCAGGGTAGTGGTCGACATGGGCGAGTTTCCGGATAAAAAACGCGAACTGCGAACGCAAGGCGCAGCCCATTTCAGGGTTCGGCGTTATCCTATGGGCCTCAAGGGCGCCCGTCTCACGCAACTCGGGCATGGACCATCGCAAAAAGGGCGTCATGATCAAGCCATTGCAGACATTTCTAGCGGAGATCGACCAGGGCGGCTGGAGCGTTCGCAGCAGTGCGACCGACTACCCGGAAAACTGGTTTATCGCGCCGCATTCCCATGAAAAGCATCAACTGATCTATGCCATCGAAGGCGTGATGGTGGTGCACGCCGCCACGAGCCAATGGACAGTGCCACCGAGCCGTGGCATTTGGATGCCGAGTGGGGAAGTGCACTCGATTCGCTGCGTGGGACCGATCAAGATGCGCAGCGTGTTTGTGCACCCCGACGCAAGCCCGGATCTGCCCGCTGAAACCCGGGCGGTGAGTGTGTCCGCGTTGCTCAGTGAGCTGATCAAGGTCTCGGTGGATTTCGATTTCAATTGCAATCCGGACTCGCGGGAAGCCCGGGTGCTGCGCCTGATTCTGGATGAACTGACGATCCTGCCAACCTTGCCATTGAACCTGCCGCAGCCCACCGATCAAGGTATCAACCAGATTTGTAGCGCGTTGCAGCGTGACCCCGGGGATGGCTCGACGTTGTCGGACTGGAGCGCGCGGTTGAGCCTCGACGCCAAAACCATCCAGCGAAGGTTCCGCAAGGAAACCGGCATGACCTTCGGCCAATGGCGCCAGCAAGCGCGCCTGCTGCTGGCGCTGGAACGAATCGCCGTCGGGGAGAAGATCATCGACATCGCCGGGGAGCTGGGATACGACAGCCCGAGCGCGTTCACGACCATGTTCAAGAAGCAGTTCGGCAAGACGCCGAGTGATTTTTTCAAGTGAGGCGGCCGCCCACGGGACGGCCGCTTGACGCCTGAATCCGTTCAGGACCCTTGCGGTGTTTCACCCCGGGCCAGTCGGGCATTGATGTCTTCGATGACCGCCGGCAGATCGACGATGGTGTCGATCAGGTAGTGCGGGCGTGAGCCTTCGAACATCCTGACGATGCGGGCCCGCTCACTGTCCAGCCTGTCGGAAGGCAGGGCCTTGTACTGCTCGTAGGTCAAGCCCAGGGCATTGCCGGAACAGGTCAGCGCGACCGTCCACATCCCGGCGGCCCGGCCTTCGAGAATGCCGGGCCAGGTGTCGTCGACCTTGACGCAGGCGGCGACGTCGCTGATCCCCAGGGCAATCACGTTGGCCAGGGCCTGGGCCGGGTAGGGACGGCCGTTCGGCACCTCGTCGGTGGCCACCACATGGTCCGCCACGTAGCCATTGTGCCGCGCCAGCTCGACCACTTTTTCCATGACCACGGCGGGGTAACCGGAGCAGGAGCCGATTTTCAGGCCCTTGTCGCGCAAGGCATCGATGGTGTTCAGCGCGCCGGGAATCAAGGCCGAGTGCAGGGCGATTTTCTCGATCTGCAGCGGCATGAACCGTTCGTACAGTGCGGTGACATCGTCATCGGTCGGCAGGCGATCAAACACCGTACGGTAGCGTTCGGCGATCTGCGGTTGGTTGCACAGGGTGCGGATGTGATCCCACTTGCCCATGCCCATCGGGCCCCGCGCTTCTTCAAGCGAAACGGCGACGCCGAACTCGGCAAAGGCCTCGACGAAAATCTGCGTGGGGGCGAAGGAGCCGAAATCGACAACGGTGCCGGCCCAGTCCAGGACCACGGCTTGCAGTTGGGTCGGTTGTTGGTAGTTCATGGTATTTCTCCATTTTTTGTTGTGGGCAGGCCGTCCCTCCTGTTGCCAGGAAGTAAGCCTGTGGATTGCTCAAGGGTGAGACGAAATCAGGTGCTCGGCGTTGGGCTAGAGTCGAACAGCTCCGCGATCATTGGCCGGTTTCGGCGAATGCCCAGGCAGCACAGGTGGTAGTCGATGGAAAACGGGTGATTGACGAAGGTGATCGGTTTGGTGCCGGGCGTTTCGGCGTACTCGACGGCCGAGACGAAACCGATGCCGATGCCCTTGGCGATGGCATGCACGATGGCCTCGCGGCTGTTCAACTGCATGACGCAGTTCAGCGCGACGCCCAAGTGCTTGCAGCTTTCCTCCACCAGTTGACGAGTACGGGAGCTTTTTTCCCGCAGCACCCATTTCTCTTCGCTGATCTGCTCGACATGTACTTCTTTCTGCCGGGCCCAGGGATGGTCGTCCCGCACCACGGCAATGATCGGGTAGCGCCGGTAAAGCTGCGTGTCAAAACGCTGGTCGAATTCGGACAGGGCCAGGATCGCCACATCGATATCGAAGTTGAACAGGCGATCCAGGGTCTCCTTTTCCGCAGAGAACGAGGTTTCCAGTTCGATGTCCGGGTGCCGCTGCATCAGTTCGTAGGTCAGGTTCATCGCAATGGGTGGGGACACTGCGCCCAGGCGCAACATACCGGACTTGCGTTGCTTGAAACTCTGCAGCAGTTGCACGGCTTCATCCTCCTGGCCGAACAGGCCCTGGGTAATCGCATAGAGCTGGTGCCCGGCGGCACTCATTTCGATAAAGCGACCGCGGCGGTGGAACAGCTCCACGGAAAACTTCTTCTCCAGGGCGTTGACCTGCTCACTGACCGTGGGCTGGCCGACGCTCAAATACTCGGCGGCGAGGGTGAAACTCCCGGTCTTGGCCACTGCATGAAATGAACGTAGCCACTTGTGGTACTGGTACATAGACGATCCTGTTCCTGAGCCGCTGCCACTGATTCAATCTGTCCAGCCAGGCAATCAACGCCTGATGAACAGCGCTACCGACGCGCTGCAGAGACAGGCAGCGGTGACCACGATGAAGATCAGCGAGGTGTTGCCGGTACTGTCGAGCATACTGCCGATCAGCGGTTCCGCCAGGCCGGCGAACAGGTAGGACGAGAAGTTCATCACCCCGGTCGCCGTGCCGGCGCGCTTGGCGCCCACCAGGTCCGGGCACAGCGCCCAGAAGCTGGAAGCGGGGCCGTACACGAAGAAGCCGCAGAGGAACAAGGCCACAAGGCCGGTCGCGCTGTGTGGGGCAAGGGTCCACATCCACAAACTGGTCGCCGCGCCGAGGAACATGTAGAGCATGATCGCCAGGTAGCGTTTGGAGCCGAACAGCTTGTCCGAGATCCAGCCGTTGCTCAGCGCACCGATGGCCATGCCGACGGGAAGGGCCACGGTGATCCACTTCGGATCGATCATGCTGTCGCCGGTCTTCCAGTTGGCACCCAGGAAGTGCACCGGCACCCAGACGATCAAACCGTAGCGGGCGGCGTTCTGGAAACCCAGGGACACGGCGGCGATGATCAGGCGAAAGTTTTTCAGAACAGCCTTGTAACGCTGCGCGGAAGTTTCGACTTCGCCATGGGCCACTTCATGGCTTTTGTCCTCGGCGTTGGCCACACCGGTGTCGGCAGGCGGTTCGAAACCCAGGTCTTGCGGACGCTCGCGGGCCACCAGGTAGAAGATGATGCCGCCCGCCAGCATGAGCAACACGGGCAGGCGGAAGATCCAGCGCCACTCCAGATGCATCACTTCCAGCACGACGATCGAGGTCACGTAGGAAAGCACCGACGCGCAGCCGGCCGCGAACACATAGAAACCGTAGACCTTGCCGCGTTCGCCCGCGCTCCACCAGTTGGAGATCAGCCGACTGCCCGGTGCCCAGCCCAATGCCTGGAAGTAGCCATTGATGCCCCAGGGCAGGATCAGCCCGGCGAAACCGCTGGCGAAACTGGTCACCCAGTTGGCGCCACAGGACAGCACGGCGCCCATGGTCATGATGCGTCGGCCACCGAATTTGTCGGCGAGGTTGCCGTTGATGGCCTGGCCAATGGCGTAGGCCCAGAGCATGGCGGCCGATGCCCAGCCAAGGTGCTCTTTGGTAAAGCCGAACTCGGCCTGGATACCGGGGATGGCGAAACCGAACGTTTGTCGCCCGGTATAGAAAAACAGATAACAAAACATGGCTGCCAGCAGCATGCGCCACTGGGCGACGCGAAACGATGCGGTGTGTACGGCGAGACCTGGCATGGTTTGGGCACGATTCATGATCTTTTCCTTATTCTTGTTCGTTCCCTGCGAGTTGCGTCGCAGGGTGCACTCTTTTTCAGGTGCGGCAGGAAATCGTCGCGGCTCGTTACGCCGCTGGCAGTGTAGTGTCTTGGGGGGGCTGTTGAGCCCTAGGCCGCTCGTGAGCCGATGAAGTTTTTGCCGCGCGCGCCCTGCAGGGCGAAGTCGATCATGGCTTGCGCCTCTTCGGCCGTTACGCCGTAGTCGGCGAACTCGGTTTTCACATCCAGGCTGTGCAGGAAGGCGCGCAAGCGGGCCTGGGCTTTATCCAGGTCTGGCCCGAAAACCCGTTGCAAGGTCTTGTCGCGCGTTGCGTCGTGGCCCCAGGCAAGGCCCAACACCAGTGGCAAGGTGAAGGAGCAGGCGATGCCGTGGGGCAGGCCGTAGCGCAAGGTCATCTCATAGGAAATGGAGTGGGCCAGCGCGGTCTTGGTGTTGGAGAACGCCATTCCGGCCTTGAGTGCGGCGAGGGCCATCCGTGAGCGCAGTTCCTGATTGGACAGGTCACGCCGCAGTAAGGGCAGGCATTCGAGGATGTCCTCGATGGCAGAGATCGCGAAGGTGTCGGAAAGCGGGTTGGCGTTGATGTTCCAGATCGACTCCAGTGCGTGGGACAAGGCATCCAGGCCTGTGGACACGGTGACGCCGGCCGGTACCGTGAGCATCAATTGCGGATCGATGATCGCGACCTTTGGCCAGGTGCATTCCAGGTGCAGGGAATACTTCTTGTGGTTGGCGGCGTCCCAGATCGTCGCCCAGGGCGTGACTTCACTGCCGGTGCCTGCCGTAGTCGGGGCCGCGATCAGCTGTTTACTGCGTGCCGGGACGAAGGGTTTGCCGCTTGCCAGCAAGGCGAGCAACTCATCGAAGCGGCCTGACTCGGTGCCGACAATCAGCGCTTTTGCCGTGTCGATGGCGCTGCCGCCACCGACGGCAATCACCGCATGGCAATCGCCGGCCTCTTGCCAGAAACGTTCATAGGTTGCGCGCAGTTGCGCGACATCGGGATTGGGCTGGACATCTTCGATCACGTAGACCAAGCGTTCGCCCAGCAACGCTTGGAGGCGATCCACCAGCCCCAGGCCACGGGCTTCGGGAAAGGTCACGACGGCAACGTTCTGGTGTTCGGTGATGGCGGCAAGCTCTTGCAGGCTGCCCCAGCCGAAACGGGTATCCACTGGGTTGTGAAATCGGGCGGTCATGGCGGGTCCTTGGTTTTTGTTGTTGGAAGTGACGCCATGCTCGCGGTCCACGGACCACTGCACAAATCGATAATTCGCAGGTTTGAATCGGCTGGGCCGATAACGGCCAATCGGGAGGGGGGTGTTGCAGACAGCAAAACACCGGCGCCGGACCGGTGTTGATTGCGTTTGGAATGACCTCGCGGACGGCTCGTTTTCAAACGAAAAGCCGCAACAGTATCGTCGCCAGAATCACCGTCGAAGCCCCGCCAATGCGCGTGGAAATCTGCGCGAACGGCATCAGCGACATGCGGTTGGAAGCCGAGAGGATCGCCACGTCTCCGGTGCCGCCCAGGCCGCTGTGACAGCAGGTCACGATGGCCGATTCGATGGGGTACATCTTCATCAGGTTGCCAATGAAAAAGCCGGCCACGGTCATCGACACCACCACCGAGACGCACACCAGCACATAGCCGACCGAGAACACTTTCACCACGCTGTCCAGCGGCACGTAGAGCATGCCCAGGCCGATCATGACCGGCCAGATGAAGGCCGACGACACCAGCTTGTAAAAGGTGTTGGCGCCTTTCTCGAGTTTCTCCGGCAGCACCCGAAGGTACTTAAACAGTACCGCCGCGAGGATCATCATCACCGGGCCGGGAATGCCCACGACTTTTTCCAGCAGGCCGCCGAGGACAAAGAACGCGCAGATCACCAGCACCCCGGCACCCATGACGCGGAAGTCGACAAGGGAGCCGGTGTCTTCCTTGACCTTGAATTTATCGTTCTCGTCCTTGGCGCGGATCAGCAAACCTTCACCATTGATGTTCGGGCGTTTGAGTGCCAGGCGCGCGAGAAAACCGGCACAGATGATCGCCGCGATGTTGCCGACCACGGCGGCGGGCGCCAGTTGCGCCACGTAGATATCCGGGGTGCCGCCGAGGATCGCCGAGTAGGCCAGCGACAGGGGCAGAATCCCTTCGCCGATCCCGCCGCCAATGATCGGCACGATGATGAAAAAGAACGTGTGGTGAAAGCTGTAGCCCACCAGTTTGCCGACCAGCAACCCGCTGGCAACGGCGGCCAGGGTGCCGACGAGCAGGGGAATGAACATCCGCAGCATGCCCTGGACCAGGATGAAACGACTCATCCCCAGAATGCTGCCGACCACCAGGCTGGCGATCACGAAGTACAGGAAGTTGGCTTCCTTCATGAGCATTTTGGTCGCGTCGATCGTCGCCGGCCCGAAGAAGCCGTAGAACACCAGGATCGACGGCAGCATCAGGCACAGGATGGCGCCGCCGCCGATTTCCTTGAGGATCGGCAGGCGCGA
>NZ_AKJL01000262.1 GCF_000282355.1 Pseudomonas sp. GM49 | reverse complement strand
TGGTGTCCAAAATTAGTTGACCAGTTCAGCCTGCTCGCGATAGCGGTGTGTCAGGTTAGTCAGATGTTGACTGACACGCCCTCATCGCGAGCAGGCTCGCTCCCACAGGGTTTAGTGGCGTGTTCAGTATCTGATTCGCGGTATCCTGCACGCTCTGTATACGGACGTTTTTCCATGCTGGTCATTTCCAACAACGTGCATCTGTCGGATGCCGAGATCGAGTTGACGGCCATTCGCGCCCAAGGCGCCGGTGGGCAGAACGTCAACAAGGTCTCCAGTGCCGTGCACCTGCGTTTTGACATTCCGGCGTCGTCCTTGCCCGAGTTCTACAAGGAGCGGCTGCTGGCGCTGCGCGACAGCCGCATCACCAGCGACGGTGTGTTGATCATCAAGGCCCAGCAGTACCGGACGCAGGAGCAGAACCGCGCCGATGCGCTGTTGCGGCTGACCGAGTTGATCCTCAGTGCCATCAAGGTCGAGAAGAAGCGCCGCCCGACCAAACCGACCCTCGGCTCGAAGACCCGTCGTCTCGAATCCAAGAGCAAGCGCGGCAACATCAAGGCCGGGCGCGGTAAGGTCGATTTCTAACGGGCGTCCCGCGCTTCGCGTTGCTTCGGTGCCTGGCGGTACAGATAGAGGCTCAGCATCAAACCGCTCAGGGCGGCGAGGGCGGCGAACAGGAAGATTGATGCAAAACCGAACCCGGCCGCAATCGCCCCGGCCAGCGGCCCGGTGATCCCCAGCGACAAGTCGATGAACAGCGAATAGGCGCCGACGGCCGCGCCACGGCTGGACGCCGGCACCAGATTGACCGCCTCTACTCCCAGCGCCGGAAACACCAGTGAAAAGCCGAAGCCGCTCAACGCAGCCCCCGCCAGTGCCCAATGCGCATCGGGTGCCAGCCACAGCAACAGCAATCCCAGGGTTTCCACCGACAGGCAGGCAATGGCTACGCGAAAGCCGCCGAGGCGGTTGATCAGGTTGCCGAACAGCAAACGCGCGCCGATGAAGCTGGCGCCGAACAGGCTCAGGCACAGCACCGCGTTGTCCCAGTGTTGCGTGGCGTAATACAGGGTGATGAAGGTGGCGATGGTGCCGAAACCAATGGAGCCCAGGGCCAGGCCACAGCCGTGGGGGAAGACCCGTCCGAGCACGTGTATGAACGGCAGGCGCTCACCGGCAACGATTGGCGCGGCGGTTTTCGGCCAGGCCAGCAGCAGACCGAGAATGGCAAGCAACACAATACTCACCCCCATGCTCCACAAGCCCAGTTGATGGACGAGCAACACCCCCAGGGGCGCGCCGACAGCCAGCGCGCCGTAGCTTGCGATCCCGTTCCACGAGATGACTTTGGCGGTATTCGCCGCGCCGACCCGGCCGATGCCCCAGCCAATCGAGCCCGAGCCCACCAGGCTTTCCGCGCTGCCGAGTACCAGTCGGCCGATCAGCAAGCTGATCAGGCTCAAGGCCGGCAGGCTCTGGGTCCAGGCGGAGATCAGCATGAACACACCGCTCAAGCCGCAGCCGGCCAGGCCGTACATGACCGCCAGCTTGCTGCCTTTGTTGTCGATGATTTTCCCGGCATACGGGCGGCTGAGCAGGGTGGCCAGGTATTGCACGCTGATCACCAGCCCCGCGATCACCGCGCCGAAGCCCAGGTCGCTGTGGACGTAACCGGGCAATACGGCCAGGGGGATGCCGATGTTCAGGTAGCCGATGAAGGTGAAAAGGACGATGGAAACAACTTGCAGCGTGACCGCCAGGGGGCGCTGGTTTTCAGGCATGGGTAAAGGTCCACGGTAAAGCAGGATAGATAGGCTGCTTATGATAGCGGTGTGGACGGTCACAGGTTGTGAAAAAGTAAAACTATTTGCCGGGCGGCGTCATTCAGGTTTGGCGGGAGCAACCAGCTGCGTGGTGACCAGGGCGGCCAGCGCATTTTCCTGGGTGCCGAAGCGGGCGAGCAAGGCGGCTTGTTTCTCGGGGGAGAGGCGATTCCAGATCTCGATCATTTTCTCGGCGGTGCCGATCAGGACGCTGGCCTGCTTTTCATCAAAGGTTTCGCTGAATTCATCGGTCATGGTGCAGGCTCGCGTTTCAGGCAGTGTGGAAAGCGCATGTTAGCGCTTTCCACACGGTCTGTACGGCGGGTGTTTCAGTCTTCTCTGTCAGCCTGGCGGCTGTCAGTGGCTTCTTTCGGCTGGGGCTGTTGAGCTCCGGCTTGCTGCGTGGTCGTCTGCTCAGGTACGTGCAGGCTTGGGAAGGGGAGATTAGGAATCTCGTGCATAGTCGCGCTCCTCGCTAAGTCTGTTGATAGATCTGGTAGATCCGCGCTTTAAAGAAAGCCTGGGCAGGATACAGCACTGAAAATGACAAACAGACTTTTATATCCATTTGTTTCGACGGATGGGGTTGTCTAGACAGGTCGGTAACAGCGACGCAGAACAAATGTGGGAGCGAGCTTGCTCGCGATGGCGGAGTGTCATTCAACGGTGAGATTGACTGATAGACCGCTATCGCGAGCAAGCTCGCTCCCACAGGGGGGTGCAGGGCTTGGGAGGTTACTTGCAGACCTTGGCAATCGCCTCGGCCAGCAGGTCCAGGCGCGTGGCATCGATGCCTGCGACGTTGGCCCGGCCGGAGTTGACCATGTACACACTGTGATGCTCCCGCAGGTTCTTCACCTGCTCCGGCGACAAACCAGTGTAGGAGAACATCCCGCGTTGCACGCCAATGTGCGCAAAGCGTTCGCGCAAACCGTGAGGGTCCAGTGCTTCCACCAGGCCGCTGCGCAGTTGGGCGATACGCAGGCGCATGGCTTCCACTTCGTCAGCCCAGAGGTTTTTCAGCTCCGAATCGCCAAGGATGGTCGCGACCACGGCAGCACCGTGATCCGGCGGTGTCGACCACAGGTTGCGGGCGATGTTGGCCAACTGGCTGCGAATATCGGTCAGCTTGTCGGCGGTTTTCGCGCAGACAATCAGCGCGCCGGTGCGGTCGCGGTACAGGCCGAAGTTTTTCGAGCAGGAACTGGTGATCAGCAGTTCCGGCAACTCGGCGGCGAACAGTCGGGTCGACCAGGCATCCTGTTCCAGACCATCGCCGAATCCTTGATACGCGAAGTCGATCAGTGGCAGCAGTTCGCGCTTGCGTACTACCTCCAGCACCCTCTGCCAGTCATCCTGGGACAGGTCGAAACCGGTCGGGTTGTGGCAGCAGGCGTGCAGCAACACCACGTCACCCTTGGGGGCTTCGTTGAGTGCCGCCAGCATGCCATCGACATCCAGTCGATTGTCACTGCCGACGTAGGGGTAGTGGCTGACCTTGACCTTGGCCGCCGCGAAAATGCTTTCGTGGATTGGCCAGGTCGGGTTGCTCAACCATACGCCACGCCCCGGCAGGCACTGGGCGATGAAGTCCGCGCTCAGACGCAAAGCTCCGGTGCCGCCCGGAGTCTGGGTGGCACCGGCGCGTTGTGCGCTGATCAGCTTCGAGTCGGCGCCCAGCACCAGCTCATTGATGGCCTTGCCAAACGCCGGCTCGCCGTGCCCACCGATGTAGGTCTTGGTGGACTGATGGTCCACCAGGCGCTGTTCGGCAAGCTTCACCGACTCGAGAATCGGCGTCAGGCCCTGGGCGTCTTTGTAGACACCCACGCCCAAATCGAACTTGCGCGGGTTCGGGTCCTGCGCGTAGGCCTCCATCAGGCCGAGGATCGGGTCGCCAGGCACTCGACCGATGGCGTCGAAATGCATTACTTGCGGCCCTCGGCGTCCTTGGCCACTTCGTCAGTGCGCGCGGCCATGATGAAGTCGTTGCGGTGCAGACCCTTGATCGAGTGGCTCCACCAGGTCACGGTGACTTTGCCCCACTCGGTCAGCAGGCCCGGGTGATGGCCTTCAGCTTCGGAGATTTCACCGACGGCGTTGGTGAACGCCAGGGCGTGCTTGAAGTTCTTGAACAGGAAGACTTTTTCCAGCTGCATGATGCTGTCACGTACTTCGATGTTCCAGTCCGGGATCTGCTTGATCAGGATCGGCAGTTCTTCATCGCTGACTTGTGGGGCGTCGGCGCGGCAGGCTTCGCAATGGGCTTGGTTCAAAGTGGACATGGTGTGTTTCCTGAAATCGAGTGTTTTTATATCGGTCGACAGTACCGTCACGCTAAACCAAAGCGACGGTGACTGACAGACTCACTTGTCAGCAAAAGTCGCGGTTCACGCAGCCTTTGGCGGAAATTTCGGTGTGTGCAGACCCATCTGCATCGCTTGCTTGACCATGCCCATGATGTCTTCGTGGGCCAGGTCGAACAGGCGCTTGAGGTTCGGCAGAACGAAATACAGGGGCTGCAGGATGTCGATGCGGTAAGGCGTGCGCATGCATTCCAGCGGGTCGAAGGCTTGATGTTCAGGCTCGTTCGACAGGCAGTAAACGGTTTCCTTCGGTGAAGACAGAATGCCGCCGCCGTAGATGCGCTGGCCTTGCGGGGTATCGACCAGGCCGAACTCGATGGTCATCCAGTACAGGCGCGCCAGGTACACGCGTTCTTCCTTCGAAGCCTTGAGGCCGAGCTTGCCGTAGGTGTGGGTGAATTCGGCGAACCAGGGGTTGGTCAGCAGCGGGCAGTGACCAAAGATCTCGTGGAAAATGTCCGGCTCTTGCAGGTAGTCCAGTTCTTCGCGGGTACGAATAAAGGTCGCCACCGGAAACTGCTTGCTGGCCAGCAGTTCGAAAAAGGTCTGGAAGGGAATCAGTGCGGGAACCCGGGCAACCTGCCAACCGGTGGTTTCACCGAGGACCTTGTTGATTTCGCCGAGTTGAGGAATGCGGTCGTGGGGCAGACCGAGTTTTTCGATACCGTCCAGGTACTCCTGGCACGCACGCCCTTCGATCACTTTCAGTTGACGAGTGATCAGCGTGTTCCACACCGCGTGTTCTTCGGCGGGGTAGTCGATAAAACCTTGCGCATCGGGCTCGCGAGCCACGTATTGCGTCTGCTTCATGCTGCTCTCCTGCTAGGGAATTTCGTTCTTGTTATGTACTGCTATGGACCTAGAAATACCCCAAGGATTGCACCGTTGCAGCAGGGGCTCGGCGTCTCGGGCAGGAAAACCCATCGATAATCGTAAAGTTTTCGTTACGTTATGGTGGTTGGCGCGTAGCTACTGAGATTTGCAGGTATGAAAAACGCTTTGTCTGTCACATAATCTTGACGACTTTCTGAGTGCCTCGGCAGAAAAATATGCCCGAAGGCGCTGCAATACCCTTGTGGGAGCGAGCTTGCTCGCGATGAGGGTGTGTCAGAAGAGATTAATTTGCATGACCCACCGCTATCGCGAGCAAGCTCGCTCCCACAGGTTCAATCACTGCTTTTTCGGGCCTTTATATGCGTATCAAAGTCCATTGCCAGAACCGCATCGGCATCCTGCGCGACATTCTCAATCTGTTGGTGGAGTACGGGATCAACGTGGCCCGCGGCGAGGTGGGCGGTGAACATGGCAACGCCATCTACCTGCATTGCCCGAACCTGATCAACATTCAGTTCCAGGCCTTGCGTCCGAAATTCGAAGCGATTGCCGGGGTTTTTGGCGTCAAGCGTGTAGGGCTGATGCCCAGCGAGCGTCGGCACATGGAGCTCAATGCACTGCTCGGTGCGCTGGAGTTTCCGGTGCTGTCGATCGACATGGGCGGTTCCATTGTCGCGGCCAACCGGGCGGCGGCGCAGTTGCTCGGGGTGCGGGTCGACGAGGTGCCGGGGATTCCCCTGTCGCGGTACGCCGAAGATTTCGATCTGCCGGAACTGGTGCGCGCCAACAAGTCGCGGATCAACGGGCTGCGGGTGAAGGTCAAGGGCGATGTGTTCCTGGCTGACATCGCTCCGCTGCAATCGGAACATGATGACAGCGAGGCCATGGCCGGTGCGGTGCTGACGCTGCACCGCGCCGACCGGGTGGGCGAACGCATCTACAACGTGCGCAAGCAGGAGTTGCGTGGCTTCGACAGCATCTTCCAGAGCTCGAAAGTCATGGCCGCGGTGGTGCGCGAAGCGCGGCGCATGGCGCCATTGGATGCGCCGCTGTTGATAGAAGGCGAAACCGGTACCGGCAAAGAGTTGTTGGCGCGGGCCTGCCATCTGGCCAGTCCTCGCGGGCAGTCGCCATTGATGGCGCTCAATTGCGCCGGTCTGCCGGAGTCCATGGCCGAGACGGAGTTGTTCGGTTACGGCCCGGGTGCCTTTGAAGGGGCGCGGGCCGAGGGCAAACTCGGGCTGCTGGAATTGACGGCGGGCGGTACGCTGTTTCTCGATGGCGTCGGGGAAATGAGTCCGCGCTTGCAGGTGAAATTGCTGCGCTTTTTGCAGGATGGCTGCTTCCGTCGTGTGGGCAGTGATGAAGAGGTCTACCTCGACGTGCGAGTGATCTGCGCGACCCAGGTCGACCTGTCCGAATTGTGCGCTCGCGGCGAGTTCCGCCAGGACCTGTATCACCGCTTGAATGTGTTGTCGCTGCACATCCCGCCGTTGCGCGAATGCCTCGACGGCTTGACGCCGCTGGTGGAGCACTTCCTCGATCAGGCAAGCCGGCAGATCGGCTGTCCGCTGCCCAAGCTCGCTCCGGCGGCCATGGAGCGGCTCAGTCATTACCATTGGCCGGGTAACGTGCGGCAACTGGAGAACGTGCTGTTCCAGGCGGTTTCCCTGTGCGACGGCGGCACGGTCAAGGCCGAGCATATTCGCCTGCCGGATTATGGTGTGCGTCAGCCCCTTGGCGATTTTTCGCTGGAGGGTGGGCTGGACGAAATCGTCGGGCGTTTCGAAAAAGCCGTGCTGGAGCGGCTGTATTCCGAGCATCCGAGCAGTCGGCAACTGGGCAAGCGCCTGGGGGTTTCGCATACCACCATTGCCAACAAATTGCGCGACTATGAGGTGGGCAAGAACGAGTCCTGACTTAAGCTTGCTGTGTTTGTGCCGGCCTCTTCGCGGGCAAGCCCGCTCCCACAGGTTTTGTGAACGCTACAGACTACTGTGGGAGCGGGCTTGCCCGCGAAGGCGACAGATCAGTCACTCAAGAGGCCGGCACTTGCCACCCACCGGCATGACACCGCCGGTTTTTCGTCTCTGATACAAATCGCAAATCCCCTCTGAATCCTAAAAGTCCCCTGTTTGCCGGGCCTGGCGCCGCCAAAAACAAGTTGGTCTGCTAATTGCTTATGGCTCAGCAGTACAGCAGTGGACGGCAAACGTCCGGCAGGCAGAGGACAGAGTGTGGATAAGTACCTTTATGTGGCAATGACCGGCGCCAGCCAGAATGCACTGGCGCAAAAGGCTCATGCCAACAACCTCGCGAACATCTCCACCAACGGCTTCCAGAAAGACCTGGAGCAGGCCCGTTCGATGCCGGTGTTCGGTGACAGCTTTCCGGCGCGTGCGTTTGCCATGTCCGAGCGCCCGGCCACGGATTTCTCCCCAGGCTCACTGGTGGAAACCGGTCGCGACCTCGACGTTGCCGTGCAAGGCAACGGCTGGATTGCCGTACAGAATCCCGACGGCGGTGAAAGCTATGTGCGCACCGGCAGCCTGAACGTTGACGCTCTGGGCGTGCTGCGCGCCGGCAACGGCATGCCGGTCATGGGCAATGGCGGGCCGATTGCCGTGCCGCCCGAGCAGCAGATCGAAGTCGGTGAGGACGGCACCATCAGCATCCGCGCGATGGGCGAAGGGCCTCGGGTGATGGCTGAAGTCGACCGCATCAAGCTGGTCAACCCGGACTTCAAGAACATGACCAAGGGCCTGGATGGTTCGATCCACACCAAGGACGGCAAGCCGGCGCAGGCCGATGCCAACGTCAAGCTGGTGTCCGGGTTCCTCGAGTCGAGCAACGTCAATGCCGTGGAAGAGATGACCTCGGTACTGGCCTTGTCCAAGCAGTTCGAGCTGCACATCAAGATGATGAACACCGCCAAAGACGATGACCAGGCCATGGCTCGGGTCTTGCAGATCAGCTAATTACCAGAACGTCGCGCCGTAAAACAGGCGCACGAGGAGAATCGAATGCTTCCGGCTCTATGGGTTGCCAAAACAGGTTTGTCCGCCCAGGACACCAACCTGACCACCATTTCCAACAACCTGGCCAACGTGTCGACCACGGGTTTCAAACGTGACCGCGCCGAGTTCCAGGACCTGCTCTACCAGATCAAGCGTCAGCCAGGCGCCCAGTCGACCCAGGACAGCGAACTGCCGTCGGGTCTGCAACTGGGTACCGGTGTGCGCATCGTCGGCACCCAGAAAAACTTCACCGCCGGCAGCCTGCAAACAACCGAGCAGCCACTGGACATGGCCATCGATGGTCGCGGTTTCTTCCAGATCCTGCAACCGGACGGCACTACGTCCTACACCCGCGACGGTACGTTCCACCTGGACTCCAACGGCCAGATCGTCAACGCCAGCGGCTTTGCCCTGGAGCCGGCCATTGTCATCCCGAACGACGCGCAGACCTTCACGGTCGGTCGCGACGGCACCGTGTCCATCACCGTTGCCGGCAACCCGGCTGCCCAGGTGATCGGCAACCTGCAAACCGCCGACTTCATCAACCCGGCCGGCCTGCAGGCGGTGGGCAACAACCTGTTCCTGGAAACCGCCGCCAGTGGCGCGCCGCAAGTCGGCACACCGGGCCTGAACGGTTTCGGCACCACCCTGCAGAACACCCTGGAAACGTCCAACGTCAGCACCGTTGAGGAGATGGTCAACATGATCACCACCCAGCGTGCCTACGAGATGAACTCCAAGGTGATCTCCACCGCCGACCAGATGCTCTCGTTCGTAACGCAGAATCTGTAATCAGTCTATGAGGCGGCCATGAGGCTGCCTGCAACACCGTGAGGTAGGGTCATGAATCGCTATGTATCTGTTCTGGCACTGAGTGGGATCGCCGCGCTCGCAGGTTGCGTGCCTGCGACGCCCAAGCCCAACGACCCTTACTACGCTCCGGTGTTGCCACGCACGCCGTTGCCAGCCGCCGCGAACAATGGCTCGATCTACCAGGCCGGTTTCGAACAGAACCTCTACAGCGACCGCAAGGCGTTCAGGATCGGTGACATCATCACCATCACCCTGAACGAAAGGACCCAGGCCAGCAAAAACGCCAACTCGCAAATTGGCAAGAACAGCAAGGCCAACATCGGCCTGACCTCGCTGTTCGGCACCAGCGCCACCACCAACAACCCGTTCGGTGATGGCGACCTGAGCCTGAGCGCCAGCTACGAAGGTGACCGCGCCACCAAGGGGGACAGCAAGGCGGCGCAGGGCAACACCCTGACCGGTTCGATCACCGTGACCGTCGCCGATGTGTTGCCCAACGGCATCATCGCGGTGCGCGGCGAGAAGTGGATGACCCTCAACACCGGCGATGAACTGGTACGGATTGCCGGCCTCGTTCGCGCCGATGACATCTCTACCGACAACACCGTGTCGTCGACCCGTGTCGCCGATGCGCGCATCACCTACTCGGGCACCGGCTCGTTTGCCGATGCGAGTCAGCCAGGCTGGTTCGACCGTTTCTTCCTCAGCCCGCTGTTCCCTTTCTAGGTGGCTACGTTGAATTTCAGAAGTCTCATGATGGCTGCGTTCCTGATGTCCGCAGCGTTCAACGTTCAAGCCGAGCGCCTGAAGGACATCGCCAGCATTTCCGGCGTGCGCTCCAACCAATTGATCGGTTACGGCCTGGTGGTCGGGCTTAACGGCACCGGTGACCAGACGACGCAAACCCCGTTCACCTTGCAGACCTTCAACAACATGCTCTCGCAGTTCGGCATCAAGGTGCCGCCGGGTTCGGGCAACGTGCAGTTGAAGAATGTCGCGGCGGTGTCGATCAGTGCCGATCTGCCAGCGTTCGCCAAGCCGGGGCAGCAGGTCGACATCACCGTTTCCTCCATCGGTAACTCCAAGAGTTTGCGCGGCGGCACCTTGCTGCTGACGCCACTCAAAGGTATCGACGGTAACGTCTATGCGGTGGCCCAGGGCAACCTGGTGGTTGGCGGATTCGATGCCGAAGGTCGAGACGGCTCGAAGATCACCGTCAACGTTCCGTCGGCCGGTCGCATCCCTGGTGGTGCATCGGTGGAGCGCGCGGTACCGAGCGGTTTCAACCAGGGCAACAGCCTGACGCTGAACCTCAACCGTTCCGACTTCACCACAGCCAAGCGCGTCGTCGACAAGATCAACGACATGCTCGGCCCTGGCGTGGCCCAGGCCATCGACGGCGGTTCGATTCGCGTCACCGCGCCGCTCGATCCGAGCCAGCGGGTCGACTACCTGTCGATCCTGGAGAACCTGGAAATCGATCCGGGCCAGGCGGTGGCGAAAGTCATCATCAACTCCCGTACCGGCACCATCGTGATCGGCCAGAACGTCAAGGTTTCCCCGGCCGCCGTGACCCACGGCAGCCTGACCGTGACCATCACCGAAGACCCGATCGTCAGTCAGCCCGGCCCGCTGTCCAATGGCACCACTGCGGTCGTGCCGCGTTCGAAGGTCAACGCCCAGCAGGAAGCCAAGCCGATGTTCAAGTTCGGCCCTGGCACCACCCTCGACGAGATCGTGCGAGCGGTGAACCAGGTCGGCGCGGCACCGGGTGACTTGATGGCCATCCTCGAAGCGCTGAAGCAGGCCGGCGCCCTGCAAGCCGACCTGATCGTGATCTGAGGACGGCCATCGTGGATATGCGCAAGAGCGGTCTGGTCAGCAGCAGCGATTCGGGCTCCTATTCGGACCTCAATCGTCTGAATCAGCTCAAGGTCGGCGACAAGAACAGCGACGGCAACCTGCGCAAGGTGGCGCAGGAGTTCGAATCGCTGTTCCTCGGGGAAATGCTCAAGTCGATGCGCTCGGCCACCGAGGCGCTAGGGCAGGACAATCCGATGAACACGCCGGCGGCCAAGCAGTACCAGGAAATGTACGACCAGCAGTTGGCCGTTTCCATGTCCCGCGAGGGCGGTGGTATTGGCCTGGCAGACGTGCTGATGCGCCAGATGTCGAAGAACAAATCGCTGGCCCCGGGTGAAGCCGCCGCAGCGTCTCTGGCCAAGCAAGAGGCTGCGATAGCAGCCGTGCAAACGCCGGTGGCGGCCGGCGCGGTGGCAATCAATGGGCCGCTGTCGCGGGTCAACGGCCAGCGTCCGTTGTGGGCTTCGCGCTCGGTCCATGCACCGCAGGAGGCGGGTGAGGGTGGTCATCGCAATGACATGGCGCTGATCAATCAGCGACGCCTGGCATTGCCGCCGAAGCTGGCTGATCGGTTGTTGGCAGGGCTGGTGCCTTCGGCGACGACCACGGCTACGATGGTCAACAAAACGCAATTGCCAGAGCGTACGACGACCACCGGCTCGGGGGCGCTGTACAACGGCGACTGGCTGGCGAACGCGCAGCAGGCTGCCGGCGGTGGCATGCAGATTTATGGTCGCGCCATGGCGCAGATTCCTCTGGCGCCGGCGAAGAAAGCCTTCAATTCCGCCGACGATTTCGTCAACACCATGTTGCCGATGGCCAGGGAAGCGGCGGCCCGGATTGGTGTCGATCCACGTTACCTGGTGGCTCAGGCAGCCCTGGAAACCGGTTGGGGCAAATCGGTCATGCGCCAGCAGGACGGCAGCAGCAGCCACAACCTGTTCGGCATCAAGGCCGGCAACAGTTGGCAGGGCAATTCGGCGCGGGCGATCACCAGCGAATTCAGAAACGGGCAGATGGTCAAGGAGACGGCGCAGTTCCGTTCCTACGACTCTTACAAGGACAGCTTTCACGACCTTGTGACTTTGCTGCAGACCAATAATCGCTATCAAGATGTCGTGAAGTCGGCCGATAACCCAGAACAGTTTGTACGCGAGTTGCAGAAGGCCGGTTACGCAACCGACCCGGACTACGCAAGCAAGATTTCGCAGATAGCCAGGCAGATGACGAGTTACCAGAACTACGCTGCGGCGGGCGTTTCCACCACGCCTTTATAGGCACAAGGTATAAGGTCTGAACCATGAGTTTGCTCAATATCGGGATGTCGGGGCTGTCCGCCAGCCACGCTTCGTTGGTGACTACCGGTAATAACATTTCCAACGTCGATACCGTCGGGTACTCGCGCCAACAAACTGTACAGGGCACCAAAGGCTCTATTCAGTACGGCAATGTGTTCATCGGCACCGGCACGACGCTGGCCGATGTGCGTCGGGTGTACAACAGCTACCTCGATGCACAGTTGCAGACCACTACTTCGCTCAACGGGGATGCGCAGGCTTATCTGGGGCAGGCCACTCAGGTGGACAAACTGCTGTCCGACAGTGGCACCGGCATCACCAAAACACTGCAGTCGTTCTTCTCGTCGTTGCAGACGCTGTCCGCCAGCTCCAACGACAACGCTGCACGCCAGGCGCTGTTGACCAATGCCCAGGGCTTGAGCAACCGCTTCAACGCCATGTCCCAGCAATTGACGCAACAGAACACCTACATCAACGATCAGTTGGGCTCGATGGCCGAGCAGGTCAACAAGCTGGCATCGACTGTCGCGGCGTACAACAAGAGAATCAGTGAAGTCAGCAGTTCGAGTGGCGCGCCCAACGAACTGCTGGACCAGCGCAACGAAACCATTCGCCAGCTCAATGAGCTGGTCGGCACTCAGGTCACCGAAACCGAAGGCCGGCTGGATATCTACCTGGGTAGCGGCCAGCCGTTGGTTGTCGGCGACACGGTCAATAAATTGCGCATGGCGGCAGACCCGACCGACCCGACCCGTTCCTCGATCATCATGGATCGTGGCAGTTCGTCGATCGACATCACGGGCGTGATGAGCGGCGGCCAGATGGGTGGGTTGTTGCGCTATCGCACTGAAGTGTTGACGCCAGCGGTCAATGGCCTGGGTCGCATCGCCATGGTTGTGGCGGATCAGGTCAACAAGCAGTTGGGGCAGGGCCTGGACCAGAACGGCAACTTCGGCGCGGCGCTGTTCAACAACATCAACAGCGCGGCGGCCATCAGTCAGCGCAGCATCGCCAGTGCGAACAACAACCCGGCCTCCGGCAACCTGAATGTCACGATCAAGGACGCCAGCAAGCTGCAGGCCAGTGACTATCAGGTGTCCATAACGGCCACGGGCTACAACGTGCGTCGCTTGTCGGATAACACCGACATGGGCAACTTCGCTTTCGCAACACCTCCTGCTGCTGATCCGGTCATCGATGGCTTCAGCCTGAGCCTGAACGCAGGTTCGGTAACCGCCGGCGACAGCTTCAAAGTTACCCCGACGCGCAGCTCCGCCGCGGACATGGCCACGGTCATGACCGACGCCAAAACCCTGGCCACGGCCGCTCCGCTGAGCTCTTCCAAAGCCTCGGGCAATGACGGCACCGGTGCTGTCAGTCAGCCGAAACTTAACACTGCCCTGGATATATACGATCCGGTCCAGCGTCTGGAAGTGCAGACGGCGGTCAAGGCATCGATGCCGGTTCGCATGCTCATGACCAGCGCCACGGCCTATGAAGTGTTCGACGCCAAGGGCAACAGCATCGGTACCGGCAACATCGTGCCAGGCCAGAACAACGACCTTAACATTGCCGTGCCTTACACCGATGCCGGTGGCAATGCCAAAACCTTCAGCGTGGGGATGACCGTCAGCGGCAGCCCGGCTTCGGGCGACAGTTTCAACATTTCCATGACCGCGGCCGGCAGCACCGACAACCGCAATGCTTCGGCCTTGCTCGGTCTGCAAACCAAGGCAACGGTGGGTGCCACTGCCACTAGCCCGGGTGTGAGTTTTACCGAGGCGTATGGTGGCCTGGTGTCAAGCGTTGGCTCCCAGACCAAGCAGGCCCAGATGGACGGTACGGCCACTGACACCATCCTGACCGGGGCGCGAAACGCCCGTGACTCGCTGTCGGGGGTCGATCTCGATGAAGAGGCCGGTAACCTGACCAAGTTTCAGCAGTACTACACGGCGTCTTCGCAGATCATCAAGACTGCGCAGGAAATTTTCAGCACTCTGATCAATGCCCTTTAAGGAGCCGTAGAACATGCGTATTTCTACAGCACAGTATTACGCGACGACGGCTGCCAACTACTCTCGCAACCTCAACAACGTGATGAAGTCCGCCGAGCAGGCCAGTAGCGGCATCAAGCTTGAGACGGCGGCGGATGATCCGGTCGGCGCAGCCCGCCTTCTGCAACTTGAGCAGCAAAAAGCCATGTTGGGTCAGTACACCACCAACATCAACGCGTTGAACACGGCTCAAGCGCAAGAAGAGGGCGTGCTGGACAGCATCAACAACGTGCTGCAGAAAGTCAGCGAGTTGGCGGTACGTGCCGGTGGCGGTTCGTTGAATGACGATGACCGTAAATCCATTGCCGCAGAACTCAAGCAATCCGAAGAGCAGTTGCTGAGCTTGATGAACAGCAAGGACGCCAACGGCAAGTACATCTTCTCCGGCGCCAGCAACAATACTCAGCCATTTGTGCGCAACAGTGACGGCACCTACAGCTATCAGGGTGACCAGACTCAGCTGGAGCTGAAGATCGGTGACTCGATGTCGCTGGGCCTGAACGATACCGGTTGGGACGTTTTCCAGCAGGCGATCAACGCCGCTCGCAGTTCGACCACCATGCTCACGCCACCCGTCGATGATGGGCGCGTCAGTCTGTCGCCAGGCCTGGTGAGCTCCGGTCCGGCCTTTGATGCGAACTTCCGCGGCGGCGAGCCTTACAAGTTGCAGTTCACCAGTAGTACCCAGTTCGTGATCACCGATGCCACCGGCGCCGACAGGACTGCCGAGGCGACTGGCGGAGGGGTGTTCGACCCGAATGCCAAGGGCGGCTCCGACATCAACTTCCGCGGCGTGACGTTCAAACTGGACATCACTCCCCAGGCTGGCGATAACGCCACCAACATCGATGGCTTCATCGCCACTCACAGTTTCGAGTTGTCGGCCAAGCCGGACAGCTTCGTCAGCAACCGTGCCCCGAGCAACGGATCGACGGTTGTCGTGAGCAATGCAACGGTGAGCAACGCCGCTGATTACAACAGCTTTTTTCCTGAAGGCGGGGCGGTCCTGAAGTTCACAGGTCCCGGGACCTTCGATCTGTACGCCCGTCCGTTGACCAGCAGCAGCACGCCTGTAACCTCAGGGACCGTGGTGGCTGGCGTGGCGACAGCGGCCGGTGTCGACTTTACCCTGAGTGGCGGCACGCCTCCCGGCGTGCTCAATTCGGGTGACCAGTTCGATATCGCGGTCAATACGCACCAGACTCAGAGCGTACTCGACACCATCAGCCAGCTGCGTTCGGCGCTCGACACGCCGACCCAGGGCAACCCGACCGCGCAACGTTTTCTGGAAGACACGGTGGCTTCGGCCATTGCCAACCTGAACAACGGCAAGAATCAGGTCGACCTGGCGCGTGGTGCGATCGGTGCCCGGGGCAATGTAATGGACATGCAGACGGACCAGAACTCCAGCACCGGCCTGATCAACGAATCGACGGGTAACTCGATCAAGAATGCCGACCCGGCGGAAGTGCTGACGCGTCTGACCTTGCAGCAAACCATGCTGCAGGCCGCGCAACTGGCCTTCGCCAAGGTTTCCCAGTTGAGCCTGTTCAACAAGCTTTGAGTCGGTCTTGACCGCTCGCGGCCAGCCCCTGTCACAGGGGGCTGGCTTTTTTTTGCTTTTTTTGGGGGTAGAGCGAGGCGGGATCTGGACCACAAAATCAAATAAAGCGGTGAACTCTGAGTGACCCGTCAGTCAAAACGCGCATCTTCACTGTATCCTGTCTGCGGGCGGTGAAGGTGGCGGGCTGTTCAAGGTGTTTTTCTTGAGCCCCGATGTTGCCTCCTCTGGGGCCAGGCCCTGACTGTAGACGCCCTCGATTCAGCGAGCGGCGATGTTCAGCTGTTTATTATTGGGAAGCCATAATGATTGGCATAAAAAATATAGCGAGTTACGTGCCGGCAGCCGGGATTGATAATTACGCCCAGGGTGCAAAGTTCGACAAGGACGAAACCTTTATCCTTGGCAAAATCGGTTCTGCGTTTTTGCCGCGCATGGATGCTGATCAGGAAACTTCCGATTTGTGTGTCGAAGCAGCCAATGCGCTGTTCGCCGCCAGTCCAGAACTCAAGCGTGATTCCATTGACTGCTTGATCGTCGTCACCCAGAACGGTGATGAAGAAGGGTTGCCGCACACCGCCGCAATCGTTCAGGACAAGCTGGGCTTGCCGACCCATGTCGCCGCTTTCGATATTTCCCTCGGTTGTTCCGGTTACGTGTACGGCATCTATGCGATCAAAGGCTTCATGGAAGCGGCAGGGCTGAAAAATGGCCTGCTGATCACCGCCGATCCTTATTCGAAGATCGTCGACCCGGAAGACCGCAACACCACGATGCTGTTCGGCGATGCCGCTACCGCCACATGGATGGGCGAAAACGCTGTCTGGCAGCTCGGCAAGTCTAAGTTCGGCACTGACGGTTCCGGTGCGCCGCATCTGAAAGTCTCTGACGGTGTGTTCTTCATGAATGGTCGTCAGGTGTTCAACTTTGCCTTGTTGAAAGTCCCGGCGCACCTGCATGAGTTGCTGGATGAGTCCAATCTGCAAGCGCAGGATATCGATGCCTTCTGCATTCACCAGGGCAGTGCGGCCATCGTCGATGCCGTGGCACGCCGCTTTGAAGAAGGTGATCCGGAGAAATTCGTCAAGGATATGCTCGAAACCGGTAATACCGTCTCGTCGAGTATTCCGCTGCTGTTGCAGAACCACGTGTTCGATTCCAAGTGGACCCGTGTGGCCATCAGCGGCTTCGGTGTAGGCCTGTCGTGGGGCTCGGCGATTCTTTATCGCGGCTGACTGGCTCGGTCGCAGTGGCAATAAAAAACGCCCGGAAATTTACATTTCCGGGCGTTTTGCGTTTTTCTGACGCCGACTTTCTGGCTCCAATGCCTTGAAAATAAAGGGCTGGCACCCTGCCACTAAAAAATTCAAAAAAACCCCTCAAGCAAAGCCTCATCACGACGATAACTATTACGTAGGTTCTCTAGGCCACACCAGGCGGTAGCCAGGGCCGGAAGCCGCAGTATCCATCCAACGAGGATTTCGTCATGGCTTTAACCGTAAACACTAACCTTGCTTCCTTGACCGTTCAGAACAACCTGAACAAAGCTTCCGGCAATCTGCAAACTTCGATGCAGCGCCTGTCCTCCGGCCTGCGTATCAACAGCGCTAAAGACGACGCTGCCGGCCTGCAGATTTCCAACCGTCTGACCAGCCAGATCAACGGCCTGGGCACTGCCATCAAGAACGCCGGTGACGGTATCTCCATCGCGCAAACTGCTGAAGGCGCGATGCAGGAATCCACCAACATCCTGCAGAAAATGCGTACCCTGGCTCTGGCTTCCGCGAACGGCTCGCCAAGCGATGACGACCGTAAGTCGAACAACGCTGAATACTCCGCGCTGACTGCTGAGCTGACCCGTATCGCCAACACCACTACTTTCGGTGGTCGTAACCTGCTGGACGGTTCTTTCGGTACTACTGCTTTCCAGGTGGGCGCCAACGCCAACCAGACCATCAACATGACTCTGGGTGATGTGTCGGCTACCAACATCGGCTCCCAGCAGATGAAATCCAAGGCAATCGCACCGAGCGCAACTGGTGTGGCTACTGGTCCTATCACTCTGGTGGGTGGTGGCCAGACCGCTACTTTCACCGTTGGTGCTGGTGACTCGGCCAAAACTACTGCTGCCCAGATCAACAAAGCAGCTGTTGGTGGCGTGACTGCAACTGCCAGCACTGAAGCTCAATTCACCGTCAACACCGCAGCAATCACTGGTGCTGCTTCCGGTAGCGCCAACTTCACCGTTAACGTAGGTGGTGTAGCAGGCGTTGGCGGTACCACAGTTTCCATGGTAGGTGTGACCACCACCGCTGAACTGGCGGACCAACTGAAATCCAACGCTGCCAAATTGGGCATCAGCGTTAACTACGATGCCAAAGCCAACACTCTGTCGGTTAAATCCGACACTGGTGAAAACATTGCCCTGAACGCCGGTGACACTGGTGCAGTAGCTGGTATCGCTATTGCGGCCAAAGACGGTTCCGGTGTCTACGGTGCTGCCGTTCCTGCCGCCGCTACCGTTGTTCAGGTGACTGGTGCTATCTCCCTGAACTCCGCCAACAGCTATTCGATGAGCGGTGGTGGTGTTGCCGGCCTGTTTGCAACCACCAGCTCGGCTAAAACCACTGTTGCCGCCACTGACGTGACCACTGCAGCCAACGCTCAGAACGCTATCGACGTGATCAGCCAGGCGATCTCGGCCATCGACTCCCAGCGTGCCGACCTCGGTGCGGTACAAAACCGTTTCGACAGCACCGTGGCCAACCTGCGCAGCATCTCGGACAACTCCACTTCTGCTCGTGGCGTGATCCAGGACGTTGACTTCGCAGCAGAAACTGCTCAGCTGACCAAGCAACAAACCCTGCAACAGGCTTCCACCGCGATCCTGTCCCAGGCTAACCAGCTGCCATCGGCTGTGCTGAAGCTGCTGGGTTGATTCCGGCGCTTGGTAACTGACGGAAGGGCGCGTTTACGCGCCCTTTTGTTTTTTCATGATGAGGAGATCAGGCATGGACATGAGCGTCAAGTTGAACCTGTCTTATCCCGCCGTTGCCCCACAAAGCGCAACGCCAACTGTTACGGATAAAAAGGATCAGCCCAAGGCTGAAGCCGTTGCGTCATCGGGCACCGAGCCCAAGCGCGAAGACCTGGAAAAGGCTGTGACCGATATTCAGGAGTTCGTCCAGGCTGCCCAGCGCAATCTGGATTTTTCCATTGATGACTCCACTGGCCGGGTCGTGGTCAAGGTCATCGCCACCGAAACGGGGCTGGTGATTCGTCAGATCCCGTCGGAAGCTGCACTAAAACTGGCCCAAAGCCTGTCGGACGCCAGTAGTTTGTTGTTTGACAGCAAAGTCTGAACTGGCATGAATTTTGTTGCTGTCGCTGTTTAAGATGTTTGCGGTCAAGAAAACGGCAGCCACTGGATAAGGAGAGAGATGATGGCGGGTACATCGGTCAGCGGTATTGGTTCGAACATCGATACCCAGGCGATTGTGAAGTCTTTGGTGGACTCCGAAAGAGCGCCAAAACAGACGCAAATCAACAATCAGACGCTGAAAGCAACCACCTCGCTGTCGTCGATCGGCAAAATCCAGGCGGCGCTGGATGCTTTCCGTGGTGCGTTGGATAACATGAAAACCACCGCTAGCTTCAGCGGGTTGAGCGGTACGTCCTCCGATGAAAAAGTGGCCACGGTGACCACCGGTAACGGTGCGGCGGCGGGCAATTTTTCGCTGTTGGTCACCCAGTTGGCAACGGCATCGAAACTGTCCACCAAGGTCTACGCTGACGGCGCTTCCTCGGTGGTCAATGCCGGGGCGGTGCCGTCCACGCTGAGCATCAAGCAGGGCACTGACACCTTCGACGTCAGCATTCCTGCCGGCGCGACGTTGCAGCAAGTGCGCGACTCGATCAACTCCCAGTACGCGAACCAGGGCTTGAGTGCCAACATCCTGACCGATGCCAACGGTTCTCGAATGGTGCTGACGTCCAGTAAAACCGGCGTCGGTTCGGACCTGACCCTGTCGGGCAACTCCGGTCTGGAATCCGGCACCTCGGTTCTCGCCACGCCGCAGAATGCCAAGTACACGCTTGACGGCGTGGCGATGGAATCGAAGAGCAACACCATTGCCGATGCCGTGAGCGGTATTACGCTGAAATTGACAGGGGTTTCTCCGGTGCCGTCTGGCGGCGGTGCGGCAATACCAACCACTATCACCGTGTCGGCCGACACTACGACGCTGAAGTCTTCGGTCAAGGGGTTTGTCGACACCTACAACGCGCTGATCAAGGCTGCCAACACTGAGACCCAGGTCACGACCAATGCCGATGGTTCGTTGACGACGGGTGCGCTCACGGGCGACGCGTCGCTGCGTTCGTTGCTATCGTCGGTACGTACCGAATTGAACGCCATGGGTGGCACCGGTCAGATGAAATCCCTCGCTCAGTTTGGTGTCGAGACCGACCAGAAGACCGGGTTGCTCTCGATCGACGATAAAGTGTTCAGTGCTGCGGCAAAGACCAATGCCGCCGATATCAACGGGATCTTTTCGGGCGATACCGGTTTGCTTGCGCGCATGAAGTCCGCCACCGACAGCTTCGCGCAAAAAACTACCGGGGTTTTTGCCGCGCGTTCGGCGAGCTTGAGCGATAGCCTGAACGACCTGAAGAAGCAGCAGGACACCCTCAATGAGCGGATGACCAGCCTGCAAACGAGCCTGACCGCCAAGTACACTGCGATGGACTCCCTGGTAGCCAGGCTGCGCGCCCAGAGCGACAGCATCATGACCACGCTCAATGCGCTGAACAATCCGAAGTCGGACTGATCTGGATCAGGCATAAAAAACCCAGGCAGTCTGTAATGACAGTACCTGGGTTTTTTCTTGGGTAGCGGGTCTGCGTTAAAGTTATGTGTCGACCAGTCGACATAAAGATCAGAGCCTTCCCAATTTCAAGCTGTTGTCTGTCACGAGGTAGAAACATGAACCCCATGAGAGCCCTTCGCCAATATCAGAAGGTCAATTCCCATGCCCAGATCTCTGAAGCCAACCCCCATCGCCTGGTGCAGATGCTGATGGAGGGCGGGCTGGACCGCATGGCCCAGGCCAAAGGCGCGATGGAGCGGGGCGACATCGCACTCAAGGGGTTGATGATGGGTAAGGCCGTGGACATCATCATCGGCCTGCGTGATGGCTTGAATCCGGAAAAGACCGAAGATCCGGCTTCGCTGCAACAGCTCGACAATTTGTACGCCTACATGATGACCCGTCTGATGGAAGCCAATCGCGATAACAACGCGGCGATCATCGATGAGGTATCGGGTTTGCTTGAAACCCTGAAAAGCGGTTGGGATGCAATTGCCAATCAATAGGCCCGAGGGCCTGAGGATGACGTCATGAGTCAAGCACTACGGCGCATAGAGGAAACCCGCGAAGCCCTGATCGACGCCCTGGCGGCGCGCAACTGGGATGCCATCGGCGAACTGGATACGGCCTGTCGTGAGTGCGTCGACGAGGTGCTCAGTGAAGCGCCGATCGACGAAGACGCGGTGCGGAGCAATCTGGAAGGGTTGTTGGCGGTATACAAAGAGTTGCTGACGGCGACGATGGGCGAGCGTCAGGCGATAGTCGAAGAGATGTCGCAGATCAACCAAGCACAAAAGGCATCAAAGGTTTACCATCTGTTTGGTTAATTAACCCCAAGTTAATCCAGACATAGTGCGCCATAAATTTGACTGTGCACGGTTTTTTGACTTAACTAGTGGCTGGTTCCAGATTTCAGTCGTCTTCAGGCATAACGTGTCTGCAAGCGTCTAGCTTGCCCCAACATTTTGGGCATTGAGTTGACTAGGGAAGTTGCTATTGCATGTGGCGTGAAACCAAAATTCTGCTGATTGATGACGATAGCGTCCGCCGCCGCGACCTGGCGGTGATTTTAAATTTTCTCGGCGAAGAAAATTTACCCTGCGGTAGCCATGACTGGCAGCAGGCTGTCGGCTCTTTGTCGTCAAGTCGTGAAGTAATCTGTGTCCTGATCGGGACGGTCAATGCTCCTGGTACACTTCTGGGCTTGTTAAAGACACTCTCGACCTGGGATGAGTTCCTTCCGGTTTTGCTGATGGGCGATAATTCTTCCATTGACCTTCCGGAAGACCAGCGTCGTCGAGTGCTTTCGACCCTCGAAATGCCGCCCAGCTACAGCAAGTTGCTCGACTCGCTGCACCGTGCCCAGGTCTATCGCGAGATGTACGACCAGGCCCGCGAGCGCGGTCGTCATCGCGAACCCAACCTTTTCCGCAGTCTTGTCGGCACCAGCCGGGCGATTCAACACGTTCGCCAGATGATGCAGCAAGTCGCCGATACCGATGCCAGCGTGCTGATCCTCGGTGAGTCCGGCACCGGCAAGGAAGTGGTTGCGCGCAACCTGCATTACCATTCCAAGCGCCGCGAAGCGCCGTTCGTGCCGGTCAACTGCGGGGCGATCCCGGCGGAGTTGCTGGAAAGCGAATTGTTCGGTCATGAGAAGGGCGCCTTCACCGGTGCGATCACCAGCCGTGCCGGTCGATTCGAACTGGCCAATGGTGGCACCCTGTTCCTCGATGAAATCGGCGACATGCCGCTGCCGATGCAGGTCAAGCTGCTGCGCGTGTTGCAGGAGCGTACCTTCGAGCGCGTGGGCAGCAACAAGACCCAGAGCGTCGACGTGCGCATCATTGCCGCGACCCACAAGAATCTCGAAAGCATGATCGAGATCGGCACCTTCCGCGAAGACTTGTACTACCGCCTGAATGTGTTCCCGATCGAGATGGCGCCGCTGCGTGAGCGCGTCGAAGACATTCCGTTGCTGATGAACGAGCTGATCTCGCGCATGGAGCACGAGAAGCGCGGTTCGATCCGCTTCAACTCGGCGGCGATCATGTCGCTGTGCCGTCATGGCTGGCCGGGCAACGTCCGCGAACTGGCCAACCTGGTGGAGCGCATGGCGATCATGCATCCGTACGGCGTGATCGGCGTGGTCGAGTTGCCGAAGAAGTTCCGCTATGTCGACGATGAAGACGAGCAAATGGTCGACAGCCTGCGCAGCGATCTGGAAGAGCGCGTGGCCATCAACGGTCATACGCAAGACTTCACGGCCAATGCCCTGTTGCCTCCAGAAGGCCTGGACCTGAAGGACTACCTCGGTGGTCTGGAGCAGGGGTTGATTCAGCAGGCGCTGGATGACGCCAATGGCATTGTGGCGCGCGCGGCCGAGCGGCTTCGTATCCGTCGTACCACGCTGGTGGAAAAGATGCGCAAGTACGGCATGAGCCGGCGAGATGGAGATGAACAGGCGGATGATTGACGCCTGTTTTCCAATCCATTCATTTATAAGAAGTTTTTTTTAGGCACGGGTATTGCTACGTCCCTCGCAACGTTCCGTTTCACTGACGGTCAGCCAAGCGAGAGAACACGATGCCCCCATCCGCCCAGATATCTCCTGCCTCAGATGCTTTTGGGGATGCTTCGCGGCAACCGTCGTCCGTAGAGCAGGCGAGCCGGCTTGGCCTTGAGCAGGCATTCGCGCTGTTCAATCAGATGTCGAGCCAGTTGACCGACTCCTACAGCATGCTTGAAGCCCGGGTCACCGAGCTCAAGGGTGAATTGGCGGTGGTCAGCGCTCAGCGCATGCAGGAGCTGGCGGAAAAAGAGCGCCTGGCCAACCGCCTGCAAAACCTCCTCGATCTGTTACCCGGTGGTGTCATCGTCATAGACGCCCAGGGCATCGTGCGCGAAGCCAATCCGGCGGCGTGCGAGTTGCTGGGGCTGCCGCTGGAAGGTGAATTGTGGCGTCACGTCATTGCCCGCTGTTTTGCGCCTCGCGAAGACGATGGTCATGAAGTCTCCCTCAAGGATGGTCGGCGTCTGTCGATCGCCACGCGCTCGCTGGACGCCGAGCCCGGCCAGTTGGTGTTGCTCAACGACCTGACTGAAACCCGCCATCTGCAGGATCAACTGGCCCGCCATGAGCGTCTGTCGTCGCTGGGGCGCATGGTTGCTTCGTTGGCTCATCAGATACGTACGCCGTTGTCCGCCGCGTTGCTGTACGCCAGTCATTTGACCGAGCAAGCGCTGCCGGTCGCTACCCGGCAGCGTTTTGCCGGGCGCCTCAAGGAGCGCCTGCACGAGCTGGAGCACCAGGTGCGCGACATGCTGGTGTTCGCCCGGGGCGAGTTGCCACTGACCGACCGCGTGACGCCCGGTCAATTGATGCAGTCGTTGCAAGCGGCAGCGCTGACCCACGTGCAGGATCTGCCGATCCGCTGGCAGTGCGACAGTCATTCGGGGGAGTTGCTGTGCAATCGCGATACGCTGGTCGGCGCGATCCTCAACCTGATCGAAAACGCCATCCAGGCCAGTGCCGGTCAATTGCGCCTCAAGATTCATCTCTACACCCGCGGCAACAACCTGCGCCTGTGCGTCAGTGACAGTGGCTCGGGTATCGATGCCGCCGTTCTGGCGCGATTGGGCGAACCCTTTTTTACCACCAAGACCACCGGCACGGGGCTTGGCCTGACCGTGGTCAAGGCGGTGGCGCGTGCTCATCAGGGAGAATTGCAGTTGCGTTCGCGGCTCGGTCGCGGCACTTGCGCGCAGGTGATCCTGCCGTTGTTCAGCAACGCTCAAGGAGCGGAGTGACACTGATGGGTATCAAGGTTCTGCTGGTTGAGGACGACCGTGCATTGCGCGAGGCACTGGCCGATACGCTATTGCTCGCGGGACACGATTACAAGGCGGTGGGGTCGGCGCAAGAGGCGTTGGTTGCCGTTGGCGCCGAGGCCTTCAGCCTGGTGGTCAGCGACGTCAACATGCCGGGCATGGACGGCCACCAGTTGCTGGGCATGCTGCGAGCGCGGCAGCCGCAATTGCCGGTGTTGTTGATGACGGCTCACGGTGCGGTCGAACGTGCGGTCGATGCGATGCGCCAGGGCGCCGCGGATTATCTGGTCAAGCCATTCGAGCCCAAGGCGTTGCTCGATCTGGTGGCGCGTCATGCCCTGGGCAATCCTGGTCTGGCCGAGGGTGAGGGGCCGGTAGCCTTCGAGCCAGCCAGCGCGCAGTTGCTCGAACTGGCGGCGCGGGTCGCACGCAGCGATTCCACGGTGTTGATCTCGGGCGAGTCGGGCACGGGCAAGGAAGTGCTGGCGCGTTACATCCATCAGCATTCTCCTCGCGCCAGCCAGCCGTTCATTGCGATCAACTGCGCGGCGATCCCGGACAACATGCTCGAAGCGACCTTGTTCGGTCATGAGAAGGGCTCCTTCACCGGCGCGATTGCCGCGCAAGCCGGCAAGTTCGAGCAGGCCGACGGCGGCACCCTCCTGCTCGACGAAATTTCCGAAATGCCCCTGGGGCTCCAGGCCAAATTGCTGCGCGTGCTGCAAGAGCGCGAGGTCGAAAGGGTTGGGGCGCGCAAACCGATCGCACTGGATATTCGCGTGGTCGCAACCACCAATCGCGACCTGGCGGGGGAGGTGGCGGCGGGGCGCTTCCGCGAAGATCTCTATTATCGCCTGTCGGTGTTTCCCCTGGCCTGGCGTCCATTGCGCGAGCGCACCGCCGACATCCTGCCGCTGGCCGAGCGTCTGCTGGCCAAACACGTCAATAAAATGAAGCATGCGGCTGCCAGATTGTCGCCCGAGGCCCAGGCGTGCCTGATCGGTTATCCATGGCCGGGTAACGTGCGCGAACTGGACAACGCGATTCAGCGTGCGCTGATTCTGCAGCAGGGTGGCTTGATCCAGCCACAGGATTTCTGCTTGGCCGGGTCGGTGACTTGCGCGCCATTGCCGGCATTGGCGCAGGCTTCGGTGCGTCCTGTGGAAGTCGAGTCCGAGTCGGTCGGTGCGCTGGGGGATGACCTGCGTCGCCGTGAGTTCCAGATGATCATCGATACCCTGCGCGCGGAGCGCGGTCGCCGTAAAGAGGCGGCCGAGCGCCTGGGCATCAGCCCGCGGACCCTGCGCTACAAGCTGGCGCAGATGCGCGATGCCGGAATGGATGTGGAAGCCTTTTTGTTCGCGACCTGACCGCTAGCCTGCGCCTGGGCCCTGTAGGAGCGAGCCTGCTCGCGATGGTCGTTAACGATAACGCGCAGTTGCAGGATAAACGCGTCGCTCCTGGGTCCATCGCGAGCAGGCTCGCTCCTACAGAGTTGCGTTGGGATCAGAGTCTGGGAAGGGCTTTTATTCAGAGAGGCCATGGAGCTGGCACCCTTGTTGCTAACACTCACTACCCGCCGAGTGAGTGTCAAAAAATTGCGGGTCGTCAAAGAGAGAGACCATGAGCCAAGGTATTGAATTCAATCGGTTGATGCTGGATATGCGCGCCATGCAGATGGATGCCATGTCTGCGCCGAAGTCGGCTGCCGTCCCTGAAGTGTCGGGCAGCAGCTTTTCCGACATGCTCGGTCAGGCCGTCAATAAAGTGAACGACACCCAACAGGCTTCCACTCAATTGGCCAGTGCCTTCGAAATCGGCAAAAGCGGCGTCGACCTGACAGACGTGATGATTTCCTCGCAGAAGGCCAGTGTGTCATTCCAGGCGTTGACCCAGGTGCGCAACAAGCTGGTTCAGGCCTACCAAGACATCATGCAGATGCCGGTTTAAAGGACGAGATTGAGTCATGGCAGAAGCAGTCGCCGATAACGTTCCGGCCAAGGCCACTCTGATAGACGGCAAGCCGCCGCTGTTCGGATTGTCCTTCCTGGAAAACCTCTCCGAGATGACCATGTTGCGTCAGGTGGGCCTGTTGGTCGGCCTGGCTGCGAGCGTGGCGATTGGTTTTGCCGTGGTGTTGTGGTCTCAACAGCCGGACTACCGGCCTCTGTACGGCAGCCTTGCCGGCATGGACGCCAAGCAGGTCATGGATACCCTGGCCTCCGCCGATATCCCGTACACCGTCGAACCCAACTCCGGTGCCTTGCTGGTCAAGGCCGATGACCTGTCCCGTGCGCGGCTCAAGCTCGCGGCTGCTGGTGTCACTCCCAGCGATGGCAACATCGGTTTTGAAATCCTCGACAAGGAACAGGGGTTGGGCACCAGTCAGTTCATGGAGGCTACGCGTTATCGTCGCGGCCTCGAAGGCGAACTGGCCCGCACCATTTCCAGCCTGAACAACGTCAAGGGTGCCCGCGTGCACCTGGCGATCCCGAAAAGTTCGGTGTTCGTGCGCGACGAACGCAAGCCCAGCGCTTCGGTCCTGGTTGAACTCTATTCCGGTCGCTCCCTCGAACCAGGCCAGGTCGTGGCCATCATCAACCTGGTGGCGACCAGCGTTCCCGAACTCAGCAAGTCGCAGATCACTGTCGTCGACCAGAAGGGCAACCTGCTCTCGGATCAGGCGGAAAACTCCGAACTGACCATGGCCGGCAAGCAGTTCGACTACAGCCGTCGCATGGAAAGCATGCTCACCCAGCGTGTGCACAACATCCTGCAGCCGGTGTTGGGCAACGATCGTTACAAGGCCGAAGTCTCTGCCGACGTGGACTTCAGCGCCGTCGAGTCGACTTCCGAGCAGTTCAATCCGGACCAGCCTGCCCTGCGCAGCGAACAGTCGGTCAACGAACAGCGTACCGCCAGCAACGGCCCGCAAGGTGTGCCAGGGGCGTTGAGCAACCAGCCACCGTCGCCGGCTTCCGCGCCACAAACCACCGGTGGCGCCACCGCGTCGGCCGGCATGGTGCAGCCAGGCCAGCCGCTGATCGATGCCAACGGCCAGCAAATCATGGACCCGGCCACCGGTCAGCCAATGCTCGCACCGTACCCGGCGGACAAGCGCCAACAATCGACCAGGAACTTCGAGCTCGATCGTTCCATCAGCCATACCAAACAGCAACAGGGGCGATTGAATCGCCTGTCGGTGTCGGTCGTCGTTGATGACCAGGTCAAGATCAACCCGGCCAATGGCGAAACCACCCGTGCGCCGTGGAGCGCCGATGAATTGGCGCGCTTCACTCGTCTGGTTCAGGATGCGGTCGGCTTCGATGCCAGCCGTGGTGACAGTGTCAGCGTGATCAACATGCCGTTCTCCGCCGAGCGTGGTGAAGTGATTGCCGATATTCCGTTCTACTCCCAGCCGTGGTTCTGGGACATCGTCAAGCAAGTGCTGGGTGTGCTGTTCATCCTGGTGCTGGTGTTCGGCGTGCTGCGTCCGGTGCTCAACAACATCACCGGTGGCGGAAAAGGCAAGCAGTTGGCTGGTATCGGTAGTGACGTCGAGTTGGGCGGCATGGGCGGTCTGGATGGCGAGTTGGCCAACGACCGCGTCAGCCTCGGCGGCCCGCAAAGCATTCTGCTGCCGAGCCCGAGCGAAGGCTATGACGCTCAGTTGAACGCAATCAAGAGTCTGGTGGCAGAAGATCCGGGTCGTGTGGCCCAGGTCGTGAAAGAGTGGATTAACGCAGATGAGTGATAACCGAGCCGTTGCCGCCAAACTGTCCAAGGTCGACAAGGCCGCCATCCTGTTGCTGTCCCTGGGCTCCACCGACGCGGCCCAGGTGCTGCGCCACATGGGCCCGAAAGAGGTTCAGCGCGTGGGTGTGGCCATGGCCCAGATGGGGAATGTGCACCGCGAGCAGGTCCAGCAGGTGATGAGCGAGTTCGTCGATATCGTCGGCGACCAGACCGGCCTGGGTGTCGGCTCCGACGACTATGTGCGCAAAATGCTCACCCAGGCTTTGGGCGAAGACAAGGCCAACGGCCTGATCGACCGCATCCTGCTCGGTGGCAACACCAGCGGCCTCGACAGCCTGAAGTGGATGGAACCGCGCGCCGTCGCCGATGTGATCCGATATGAGCACCCGCAGATCCAGGCGATCGTGGTGGCGTATCTTGATCCGGACCAGGCCGGTGAAGTACTTGGCAACTTCGACCACAAGGTTCGACTGGACATCATCCTGCGGGTCTCCTCGCTGAACACCGTACAGCCAGCGGCCCTGAAAGAACTCAACCAGATTCTCGAGAAACAGTTCTCCGGCAATTCGAATGCCTCGCGCACCACCCTGGGTGGCATCAAGCGTGCGGCGGACATCATGAACTTCCTCGACAGCTCGATCGAAGGCCAGTTGATGGACTCGATCCGCGAAGTCGACGAAGACCTGTCGGGTCAGATCGAAGACCTCATGTTCGTCTTCAACAACCTGGCCGATGTCGACGACCGCGGCATCCAGGCGCTGCTCCGCGAGGTGTCCTCCGATGTACTGGTACTGGCCCTCAAGGGGTCGGACGAAGGCGTCAAGGAGAAGATCTTCAAGAACATGTCCAAGCGTGCGGCCGAACTGTTGCGCGACGACCTGGAAGCCAAGGGCCCGGTGCGCGTCAGCGACGTGGAAACCGCGCAGAAGGAAATCCTCACCATCGCCCGCCGTATGGCCGAAGCCGGAGAAATCGTTCTCGGCGGCAAGGGCGGCGAGGAAATGATCTAACACCATGGTCAAGAATGATGATGCACCCACTGACCTGATCCGGGCCAGGGATGTCAGTGGCTTCGATACCTGGGCGCTGCCCAGTTTCGACCCGCCGGAACCCGAGCCGGAACCGGAACCTGAACCCGAGCCGCCGGAAATGGAGGAAGTGCCGCTGGAGGAAGTCCAGCCACTGACCCTCGAAGAACTCGAAAGCATTCGCCAGGAAGCCTACAACGAAGGCTTCGCAGTGGGCGAGAAAGAAGGTTTCCACAGCACCACGCTCAAGGTTCGCCAGGAAGCCGAAGTAGTGCTGGCTGCCAAGATCGCCGGTCTGGAGCAACTGATGGCGCACCTGTTCGAGCCCATCGCCGAACAGGACACCCAGATTGAAAAGTCATTGGTCGACCTCGTGCAGCACATCACCAAACAGGTGATTGAGCGCGAACTGGCCATCGATTCGACGCAGATCCAGCATGTCATGCGTGAAGCCCTCAAGCTCCTGCCGCTGGGCGTGGGCAATGTACGGCTGTACATCAATCCGCAGGATTTCGAACAGGTCAAAGTCCTGCGCGAGCGCCATGAGGAAACCTGGCGCATTGTCGAGGACGAGTCGCTGCTGCCCGGCGGTTGCCGGGTCGAGACGGAACACAGCCGCATCGACGCCACGGTTGAAACCCGCATCGCGCGGGTGATGGACAAGCTGTTCGATCAGTTGCACGAACAAGCCTTGCACCCGGCCGCGCCGGACTTGAGCCTGGAACTGCCGATCGACAGCAAACCGGTTACCGGGCCAGAACCGGATGCGCCTGATGCGCCTTGAACGCACCAGTTTCGCCAAGCGCCTGGGCAGTTATGCCGAGGCCACGGAGCTTGCCGGTGCGCCGATCCTTGAGGGCCGCTTGCTGCGCATGGTCGGCCTGACCCTCGAAGCCGAGGGCCTGCGCGCTGCCATGGGCAGCCGTTGCATGGTCATCAACGACGACAGTTATCACCCGGTGCAGGTCGAAGCCGAAGTCATGGGCTTTTCCGGCACCAAGGTTTTTCTGATGCCGGTCGGCAGTGTCGCCGGTATCGCCCCTGGCGCTCGGGTCGTTCCCCTGTCGGATAGCGGTCGCTTGCCGATGGGCATGAGCATGCTCGGGCGGGTGCTCGATGGCGCCGGTCGCGCGCTGGACGGCAAGGGCGGGATGAAGGCCGAGGACTGGGTGCCGATGGACGGCCCCACCATCAACCCGCTCAAGCGTGAGCCGATCAGCGAGCCGCTGGACGTCGGTATTCGTTGCATCAATGGCATGTTGACGGTCGGTCGTGGTCAGCGCCTCGGCCTGTTTGCCGGTACCGGCGTGGGTAAATCGGTGTTGCTGGGGATGATGACGCGCTTCACCGAGGCCGACATCATCGTCGTCGGGCTGATCGGTGAGCGGGGTCGTGAGGTCAAGGAATTCATCGAGCATATTCTCGGTGAAGAAGGCCTCAAGCGTTCAGTGGTGGTGGCGTCCCCGGCGGACGATGCGCCGCTGATGCGTCTGCGCGCCGCCATGTATTGCACGCGAATTGCCGAATATTTCCGTGACAAGGGCAAGAACGTTCTGTTGCTGATGGATTCCCTGACCCGATTCGCTCAGGCCCAGCGGGAAATCGCCCTGGCCATCGGCGAGCCGCCGGCTACCAAGGGCTATCCGCCATCTGTGTTCGCCAAGCTGCCGAAACTGGTGGAGCGGGCCGGTAACGCGGAGAAGGGCGGTGGTTCGATCACCGCGTTCTACACCGTGTTGTCCGAAGGCGACGACCAGCAGGACCCGATTGCCGACTCGGCGCGGGGCGTGCTCGACGGGCACATCGTGTTGTCCCGGCGCCTGGCCGAGGAAGGGCATTACCCGGCCATTGATATCGAGGCGTCCATCAGCCGGGTCATGCCGGCAGTGGTATCGCCGGAACACATGACCCGTGCGCAGTACTTCAAGCAACTGTGGTCGCGTTATCAGCAAAGCCGCGACCTGATCAGTGTTGGCGCCTATGTCGCGGGCGGCGACCGTGAGACCGACCTGGCGATTTCCCTGCAGCCGCAATTGGTCAAGTACCTGCGCCAGGGACTCAACGACAGCATCAGCCTGGGCGAAAGCGAAGCGTATCTCGCTTCGATCTTCGCGCCGGCGGCAGGCGGTTAAGCCGTCATGGCCCAGAGTCGGGCAGGAAGGCTGGCGCCGGTGGTGGAAATGGCCGAAAAGGCCGAGAAAACCGCAGTCCAGCGCCTGGGGCACTTTCAAGGGCAGGTTCGCCTGGCGGAAAGCAAGCTTGCCGACCTCGAAGCCTTTCGTCTCGACTATCAGGAACAATGGATCGTGCGCGGCAGTGGCGGCGTCTCGGGCCAATGGCTGCTGGGTTATCAGGGCTTTCTCGCGCAATTGGGTACGGCCATCGACCAGCAGCGGCAAAGCCTGGCCTGGCATCAGAACAACCTGAACAAGGCCCGGGAAACCTGGCAGCAGGCGTTCGCCCGGGTCGAAGGTTTACGCAAGCTGGTTCAGCGCTATGCCGATGAGGCACGGGCGTTTGAAGACAGGCGCGAACAGAAATTGCTGGATGAATTGTCCCAGCGCTTGCCACGGCAGGATCAGTATTGAATCAGGTAGACCGCGTTATCGTTCATCGCGGGCAAGCCACGCTCCCACAGGTTTTTCGCCTACTTTGAAATGGCGCAAATCCTGTGGGAGCGTGGCTTGCCCGCGAAAGCGATCTCGCTGACTCCGCATATTTCCAGCCTTGCCCCAACCTCTACCAACTGCTAAACCTTGTACAAGCAGGTTTACCAATGACAAGGAAGCCATGACATGCCAGTTGTTACAGAAGTCTCACCCGATGGGCAAAAGCTGACGATATCGGTCAAGGGGCGTTTCGATTTCGGCAAGCATCAGGAGTTTCGTGAGTCCTATGAGCGACTCGACAAAAAACCCGACTCCATCGTAGTGGATCTCAAAGACGCGACCTATCTCGACAGCTCTGCGTTGGGCATGCTGCTACTGTTGCGTGATCACGCCGGTGGCGACGACTCCGATGTGCGCGTCGTCAACAGCAGTATCGACGTGCGCAAAATCCTCGCCATTTCCAACTTCGACAAGCTGTTCGACATCAGTTGATTACCATGCAGCCACTGGAGCCGCTGACGATCCTGATTGCCGAGGACAGCGCCGCCGATCGCCTGCTGTTGTCGAGCATCCTGCGCCGCCAGGGGCACGAAGTGCTGACGGCGGCCAACGGCATCGAAGCGGTCGACGCGTTTCGCCAGCAACAACCGCACATGGTGTTGATGGATGCGATGATGCCGGTCATGGACGGTTTCGAGGCGGCCCGGCAAATCAAGGTCCTGGCCGGGGAAACCCTGGTGCCGATCATCTTCCTCACATCGTTGTCCGAAAGCGAAGCCCTGGCCCGTTGTCTGGAGGTCGGCGGTGACGACTTTCTGGCGAAACCCTATAACCAGGTGATCCTCGCTGCCAAGATCAAGGCCATGGATCGCTTGCGGCGGCTGCAGGATACCGTGCTGCAACAGCGTGACCAGATCGCCAGGCATCACGACTACCTGCTCAACGAGCAGCGCGTGGCCAAGGCTGTTTTCGACAAGGTGGCGCACTCCGGCTGCCTGACTGCCGCTCCGAATATCCGTTATCTGCAATCGCCCTATGCGCTGTTCAACGGCGACCTGTTGCTGGCCGCGTTCACGCCGGCCGGAGACATGCACGTGCTGCTGGGCGACTTCACCGGCCACGGCTTGCCGGCGGCGGTGGGTGCCATGCCCTTGGCCGAAGCCTTTTACGGGATGACCGCCAAGGGTTACGGCCTGGCAGAAACCCTGCGCGAGATGAATGCCAAGCTCAAGCGCATCCTGCCGGTGGACATGTTCTGTTGTGCCACGTTGTTGTGCCTGAGTTTTCAGCGCCGTTCGGTGGAAGTCTGGAACGGCGGAATGCCGGATGGTTACCTGCATCGCATAGCCAGTGGTGAGCGCACGCCTCTGCCGGCGCGGCACCTGCCTTTGGGGGTGCTGAGCCCGGAATCCTTCGATGAGCGTACCGAGGTGTTTCCCATGGCGCTCGGGGATCGGGTGTTTCTCCTGTCTGATGGCGTGATCGACACTTGCGACGCCAATGATCAGTTGTTTGGCGTGCAGCGATTGCAGCAGGTGTTTGCCGCCAATCGCCAGCCGGGTGCGCTGTTCGAAGAGATCGAGCAAGCGCTGCGTCATTTCGGCGGAGAAGCGCGCGACGATGTCAGCATGGTCGAAATCAGCTTGCTGGAGCCGGCGCAGATCACTCCGCCGGCATTGGTCTATTCCGACAGCGGCCAGTCCTGTCCGCTGGACTGGTCGGTGAGTTTCGAGTTTCGCGCCGCGACGCTCAAGCGTTTCAATCCATTACCCTACCTGTTGCAGTTGCTGCTTGAGGTCCATGGCCTTCGGGCGCAGAGCGGAGCGCTCTACAGTGTGCTGGCGGAACTCTATTCCAATGCGCTGGAGCATGGCGTACTGGGGCTGGATTCGAACCTCAAGCGCGATGCCTCGGGGTTTGCGCGGTATTATCAAGAGCGCAATACCCGGCTGGACGAGCTGCAGGAAGGCTATGTCCGGTTGCATTTGCAGGTGGCGCCAACAGACGACGGTGGTTGCCTGACGATTCACATCGAAGACAGCGGCAAGGGTTTTGATGTCGAGCGGGTGATGGCAAGGCCTGTGGATGACATCCGCCTGTCGGGGCGTGGGGTCAGTCTGATCCGCCAATTGGGGCGTAATGCCCGCTGGACCGACGATGGTCGAAGTGCACGCGTGGAGTTTGTCTGGGAGGCTCAGGCATAATCCGCGCATTCTTGATCAAGGAGTGAACAAGTGGACGACACACATGTGGATCGCGACGTACTGAGTGCATTGCAGGAAGTGATGGAAGACGCCTATCCGGATCTGCTGGATGTCTTTCTTGCGGATTCCGAAGAGCGCCTGAAAGTCCTGAGAACGGCTGACAGTGCCGCACTGCTCGTTGAAACCGCCCATAGCTTCAAAGGCAGCGGCAGCAACATGGGCGCACTCAGGCTGACCGAGCTATGCCATCAACTTGAACTGCAGGCCAAGGATTTGCCATGGGCCGCCGTTCAGGAACTGGTCCGTGAAATCGACCGCGAATTCGCCGGAATCCGACCTCTGTACGAAGCTGAACGACAGCGTTGCCCGGCGAAAATCTGAGTACTCGCTGCGTTTGATCTCCTTCGAGTGAAACTGGCTCGACCTTTGCAGTTAATTCATCCAACTGTACTTACGAGCCCCGTGCAGCGGAGACCGTTTCATGCCCGTTACCCCCAATATTCTGCTTCAGGCCTCCAGGCAGGCCAAGACTCAAGCGGCGTCCGCCAATCCTCCGGCACTGGCCGCTGAGCCCGGGGACAAGGCCGCAAGCTTCGCTCATGTCTACGCCAATCAGGCCCAGAACAAGCCCAATGCGTTGGCGGATGCTTCGTTCAAGCCTGATCGTGACAAAACCTGCGGTGTCGGCGCAAAGAACGACGCTGGCGACGACAAGTCTGCCGCCGGGGAGCCGGTGGTTGCCGATGGCGGCAAATCCTTGCCTGCCGACAAATCGCTGCAGGCTGACGACAAGACCGCAGGCGATGATGCGTCAGAGGCCGGCCCGGCTCAGGTCGTCGATGCCGCGCCGGTCGATCCGGCGCTTGATCCTGCATCGCAGCAAGCCATACAGCCAGTGGTGCCGGCGCGAGTAGCGCCTGCCACAGCCGATGCGGTGCCGCCAACGGTTGAAGCGCCGGTTGCTGCGGCGATCACGGCTGCAAACGTTCCGGCGCCGACCAGCGCTGACGGGGACTTCGATCCCGAGGCCGATCCACTCGACGCCCTGCCGGCGTTACGCCTGGCGATGGAGCAGAGCGGTCACGTATCGGCTACCAGTCAGGCGCAGCCCAAGGCTGCTGCGACACAGGCGCAAGCCCAGGCTGACGGTGAGCTGACATCGGCGCAAAACTTTACCGCTGGCATGGCGACCATGCTGGATGTTCAGGCCGACAAGAACAGCACCAGCCAGGGCGACGACAAGGCTTTCAGCGGCTTGATCGAGGACGGTCTGAAGGATCTCAAGTCCGCCAGCAGCGACACCCGTGTCGATGATTTCGCCAACCGCCTGGCAGCGCTGACCCAGGCGGCCACACCGAAGACCGCCAATGCCTTGCCGGTGAACCAGCCGATCGCCATGCACCAGAGCGGCTGGACCGAAGAGGTGGTGAACCGGGTCATGTACCTGTCCAGTGCGAATCTCAAGGCCGCGGACATCCAGTTGCAGCCCGTCGAGCTGGGACGCCTGGACATTCGGGTGAACATGGTTCCCGATCAACAGACCCAGGTCACGTTCATGAGTGCGCACCCGGGTGTCCGTGAGGCGCTGGATGGGCAGGTCCATCGCTTGCGCGACATGTTTGCGCAGCAGGGCATGGGGCAGGTCGATGTCAACGTTTCGGACCAGTCCCGTGGTTCGCAACAGGGCCAGGAACAAGCACGGCAAAGTCAAAGCGGGCGGACCAGCACCAGCCGCGGTCGCCTCGATTCAATGGATGACGACATGGCCCCGGGCATCGCTGAGGTGGCTGCCAATACCACCAGCGTGATCGGCTCCAGCGCGGTCGATTACTACGCCTGACGAACACAGCAGAAACCCTGTGGGAGCGGGCTTGCCCGCGAAGGCGTCGGCACAGTCAGCATCAATGTTGAATGTTCCGGCCTCTTCGCGGGCAAGCCCGCTCCCACAGGGGGTTGCAGCGATTCTTCAAATCGCGGCCATCCCCACCCATTCCTCCCCCGACATTTCTGGCATAACACTTGCTCTTGCCTTGCCGTGCGACTGTGAAAACCCGAATAGTGACGGATTATTGGCATGGCGAAGAGCGACGCAGCAGTAAAAGACCCCGCAACCAAAGGCAAACTCAAGCTGATTATCGTGATCGTGGTGGCCCTGCTGCTGGCGATCGGTGTGTCTGTGGGGGCGACCTGGTACTTCATGCATAGCGCTCAGAGCAAGCCTGCCGCCGACGTGGCGCAAACCGGTCCTGTCGGCAAGCAGCCAGCGATTTTCGAGTCGATGGCACCGGCTTTCGTGGCCAATTTCAACCAGAACGGTCGCCAGCGCTATATGCAAGTGAGCATCACCATGCTCGGGCGTAACCAGGCGGATCTGGATGCACTCAAGGTCCATATGCCGGTGATCCGCAATAACCTGGTCATGCTGTTCTCCGGGCAGGACTTTGCGACCCTCGCGTCGCCGGTCGGTCAGGAAATGCTGCGGCAGAAAGCCACCGCCAGCGTGCAGGAAGTGGCGCAGAAAGAGCTCGGCAAAGTGGTGATCGAACAGTTGCTTTTCACTAATTTCGTACTGCAGTAGGAACACGACATGGCCGTGCAGGACCTGCTGTCCCAGGATGAGATCGACGCGCTGCTGCATGGCGTCGACGACGGTCTGGTAGAGACCGAAAACGCTGCCGAACCCGGCACCGTCAAAAGCTATGACCTGACCAGCCAGGATCGCATCGTCCGTGGACGCATGCCGACCCTGGAAATGATCAACGAGCGTTTCGCCCGCTATACCCGCATCAGCATGTTCAACATGCTGCGTCGTTCGGCAGACGTGGCGGTCGGCGGTGTGCAGGTGATGAAGTTCGGCGAATACGTGCACTCGCTGTACGTGCCGACCAGTCTCAATCTGGTCAAGATCAAACCCTTGCGCGGCACTGCGCTGTTCATCCTCGACGCCAAGCTGGTGTTCAAGCTGGTGGACAATTTCTTCGGTGGTGACGGCCGGCACGCCAAGATCGAAGGGCGTGAGTTCACGCCAACCGAACTGCGTGTGGTGCGCATGGTGCTGGAGCAGGCGTTCGTCGATTTGAAGGAAGCCTGGCAGGCGATCATGGAAGTCAATTTCGAGTACATCAACTCGGAAGTGAACCCGGCCATGGCCAACATCGTCGGGCCGAGCGAAGCCATTGTGGTATCGACCTTCCACATCGAACTCGATGGCGGTGGCGGCGACATGCACGTGACCATGCCGTACTCGATGATCGAGCCAGTGCGCGAAATGCTCGACGCCGGCTTCCAGTCGGACCTCGACGACCAGGACGAGCGCTGGGTCAACGCCCTGCGCCAGGACGTGCTGGACGTCGACGTGCCGATCGGTGCAACGGTGGCCCGTCGTCAGTTGCGTCTGCGCGACATCCTGCACATGCAGCCGGGGGATGTGATCCCGGTCGATATGCCGGAAGACATGATCATGCGCGCCAACGGCGTGCCGGCCTTCAAGGTCAAGATGGGCTCGCACAAGGGCAACCTGGCGTTGCAAGTGATCGAGCCGATCGAGCGCCGTTGACCGACGCTCGTACCCATTCGCGATTAACCGAATTCTGAATTTTTGCTCGCCGAGGACACTGACAATATGAACACGCAAGACGACCAGGCTCTGGCCGATGAGTGGGCAGCGGCCCTGGAAGAAACCGGTGATGCCGGGCAGGCCGACATCGACGCCTTGCTGGCCGCCGATTCCGGCAGTTCCGCGTCCAACCGCCTGCCCATGGAAGAGTTCGGCAGTGTGCCGAGAAACAACGATCCGGTCAGCCTCGAAGGCCCGAACCTGGACGTGATCCTCGATATCCCGGTGTCGATTTCCATGGAAGTGGGCAGCACCGACATCAACATTCGCAACCTGTTGCAACTGAACCAGGGTTCGGTGATCGAGCTGGATCGCCTGGCCGGCGAGCCGCTGGACGTGCTGGTCAATGGCACGCTCATCGCCCACGGCGAAGTGGTGGTGGTCAACGAGAAGTTCGGCATCCGCCTGACGGACGTGATCAGCCCAAGCGAACGCATCAAGAAGCTGCGCTGAGTGAAAAAGGTTCTAGGGGCTTTGCTGGGGGCCGCGCTGGCCATGCCGTTCAGGGTGCTGGGGGCCGAGCCGGTCGCCACGGCGACCACGGCTGCTGTGCCTGCGGTGAGCAGCGGTGTGGCTGGTCAACTGACGCAACTGGTGTTCGGATTGCTGCTGGTGCTGGGGCTGATCTTCCTCCTCGCCTGGCTGCTGCGTCGGGTCCAGCAGGCCGGTCCGGCTGGCAAAGGGCAGGTGATCGAGATTGTCGGCTCCCGAGCGCTGGGGCCTCGCGACCGCCTGATGCTGGTGCAGGTCGGCAATGAGCAGATTTTGCTAGGCCTGAGCCCTGGCAGCATCACTGCGCTGCACGTCCTCAAGGAGCCGGTGCAGGTGCCGAGTGCCGAAAAGCCGACGCCGGAATTTGCCCAGCGCCTGCTGGAGATGCTGGGTAAAGATCAGAAGGATAAGAAGTAATGGGTGCGCTACGCATCGTCTTGACGCTGACCCTGATGCTGGCCGCACCGCTGGCATTCGCCGCCGATCCGCTGTCGATCCCGGCCATCACCCTGGGCACCAATGCACAGGGTGCGCAGGAATACTCGGTCAGCCTGCAAATCCTGCTGATCATGACCGCGCTGAGTTTTATCCCGGCGTTTGTCATGCTGATGACCAGCTTCACCCGGATCATCATTGTCTTCTCGATCCTGCGCCAGGCCCTGGGCCTGCAGCAGACACCGTCGAACCAGATCCTCACCGGCATGGCGTTGTTCCTGACCCTGTTCATCATGGCGCCGGTGTTCGACCGTGTGAACCAGGACGCCCTGCAGCCGTATCTGGCGGAAAAACTGACGGCCCAGGATGCGGTTGCCAAGGCGCAGGTGCCGATCAAGGACTTCATGCTCGCCCAGACCCGCACCAGCGATCTGGAGCTGTTCATGCGCCTGTCCAAGCGTACTGACATCGCGACGCCGGATCAGGCACCGCTGACCATCCTGGTGCCGGCCTTCGTGACCTCCGAGCTGAAAACGGCGTTCCAGATCGGCTTCATGATCTTCATTCCGTTCCTGATCATCGACCTGGTCGTGGCCAGTGTGTTGATGGCCATGGGTATGATGATGCTGTCGCCGCTGATCATTTCCCTGCCGTTCAAGATCATGTTGTTCGTGCTGGTGGATGGCTGGGCGCTGATCATCGGCACTCTGGCCAGCAGCTTCGGCGGTGTCTCGCCATGACGCCAGAAGTTGCGGTCGACATCTTTCGTGAAGCGCTGTGGCTGACCACTTTGATGGTTGCCGTGCTGGTGATTCCAAGTTTGCTGGTGGGGCTGTTGGTGGCCATGTTCCAGGCGGCCACCCAGATTAACGAACAGACCCTCAGTTTCCTGCCGCGTCTGTTGGTGATGTTGGTGACGCTGATCGTTGCCGGGCCGTGGCTGGTGCAGACTTTCATGGAATACATCCAGCAGTTGTACGGCAGCATTCCGCAGGTCATCGGCTAAGCCATGTCCTCGCTGCTGCAGTTGACGGATACCCAGATAAGTACCTGGGTCGCGACGTTCATGTTGCCGCTGTTCCGCGTCGGCGCCTTGCTGATGGTCATGCCGGTGTTTGGCACCGCCCTGGTCCCCAAGCGCATCCGACTGTATTTCGCCCTTGCCATCACCGTGGTCATCGCACCGAACCTGCCACCCATGCCGCCAGTGAGCGCGCTGGATTTGAGCGGGCTGCTGCTGATTGCCGAGCAGATACTTGTGGGCGCGATACTGGGTTTCTCCCTGCAGCTGTTTTTCCAGGCTTTCGTGGTGGCGGGGCAGATTGTCGCGATCCAGATGGGCATGGGTTTCGCCTCGATGGTCGACCCAACCAACGGTGTATCGGTAGCGGTGATCGGGCAGTTCTTCACGATGCTGGTGACACTGATGTTCCTGGCCATGAACGGCCATCTGGTGGTGTTTGAGGTGCTCACCGAAAGCTTCACCACGTTGCCCGTCGGTAGCGGCCTGATGGTCAATCATTTCTGGGAGCTGGCCGGCAAACTCGGCTGGGTGCTCGGCGCGGCGCTGTTGCTGGTGCTGCCGGCGATCACCGCGCTGCTGGTGGTCAACATCGCGTTTGGCGTGATGACCCGCGCCGCGCCGCAGCTGAACATCTTCTCTATCGGCTTCCCGCTGACCCTGGTGCTCGGGCTGTTTATCGTCTGGGTCGGGCTGGCGGACATCATTAATCAGTATCAACCGCTGGCCACCGAAGCCCTGCAGTTTTTACGCGAACTGGCAAAGGCGCGCTGAGTCATGGCTGAGAGCGAAAGCGGTCAGGACAAAACAGAAGACCCCACGGAGAAAAAGAAAAAGGATGCCCGTGAAAAGGGTGAGATTGCGCGCTCCAAGGAACTCAACACCCTGGCGATCATGCTCGCCGGTGCCGGTGCGCTGCTGGTCTTTGGAGGGGCGCTTGCCCAGGAAATGATGGACTTGATGCGCCTGAACTTTTCCCTGTCGCGCGACGTGGTGCTGGATCAACGTGCGATGGGAACCTATCTGCTGCACTCGGGGCAGATTGCCTTGCTGGCGATTCAGCCGGTGATGATCACCTTGCTCCTGGCGGCGTTGATCGGGCCGATCTCTCTCGGGGGCTGGCTGTTCTCCGCCGGCACCATGGCGCCGAAGTTCAGCCGCATGAACCCTGGCGCCGGCCTCAAGCGTATGTTCTCGGGTAAGGCTGTGGCCGAACTGCTCAAGGCGCTGGCGAAGTTCTTCATCGTGCTGTTCGTGGCCCTTGTGGTGTTGTCGGCGGATATCGACGACCTGTTACGCATCGCCCATGAACCTCTGGACCGGGCGATCACTCATAGCCTGCAAGTGGTTGGCTGGAGCAGCCTGTGGATGGCCTGCGGGCTGATCATTATCGCCGCCGTGGACGTGCCGATACAGCTGTGGGAAAGCATCAAGAAACTGAAGATGACCAAGCAGGAAGTGCGTGACGAGCATAAGGATCAGGAAGGGCGGCCGGAGGTCAAGCAGCGGATTCGTCAGTTGCAGCGCGAAATGTCCCAGCGGCGGATGATGGCGGCGATTCCCGAGGCTGACGTGGTCATCACCAACCCGACCCACTACGCCGTGGCCCTCAAGTACGATCCGGAGAAGGGTAATGCGCCGGTGTTGCTGGCCAAGGGCAGTGACTTCCTGGCCCTGAAAATCCGTGAGATCGCGGCGGCCAACGAGATCCTGCTGCTGGAGTCGCCGGCGCTGGCGCGGTCGATTTACTACTCCACCGAACTTGAGCAGGAAATTCCCGGCGGGCTCTATCTGGCAGTCGCGCAGGTGCTGGCTTACGTTTATCAGATTCGACAGTACCGGGCGGGCAAGGGCAAGCGACCGGATCCGCTCAAGGATGATCTGCCGATTCCGCCGGATTTGCGCCGCGACTCCTGACTTCAATATCGATCCCTGTAGGAGCGAGCCTGCTCGCGATAGCGCCTGTACGGCCATGATGTGTGGCGACTGACACGCCGCCATCGCGAGCAGGCTCGCTCCTACAGGAACCCCTCTGTTCCTTGCCTTTGCAAAAGTTGGAAAGCTTCTTGCAGTAGCCGCCCTGCGCCCGCTTCAGGCGTCAAAAGTTTGCTTTAAAGGAACGGGGAAAACCGGTGGATCGCTCTCAGTTAATCAACAGTGCCCGCAGCAACATTGCCGACCTCAGTCGAGGCAATCTGGGCGTGCCGCTGTTGTTGCTGGTCATGCTGGCGATGATGATGTTGCCGGTGCCGCCGTTCCTGTTGGACGTGTTCTTCACCTTCAACATTGCGCTGTCCATCGTCGTGCTGCTGGTCTGTGTCTACGCTTTGCGGCCGTTGGATTTTGCGGTTTTCCCGACCATTTTGCTGGTGGCGACGCTGTTGCGCCTGGCGTTGAACGTGGCCTCCACGCGGGTGGTGATGCTCCATGGCCAGGATGGTCACGCCGCTGCCGGTAAAGTGATCCAGGCCTTCGGTGAGGTGGTGATCGGCGGTAACTACGTGGTCGGTATCGTGGTCTTCGCGATCTTGATGATCATCAACTTCGTCGTGGTGACCAAGGGTGCGGGGCGGATTTCCGAGGTAAGCGCGCGTTTCACCCTCGATGCGATGCCCGGCAAGCAAATGGCGATCGACGCCGACCTCAACGCCGGCCTGATCGATCAGGCCCAGGCCAAGGCCCGCCGCTCGGAAGTCGCCCAGGAAGCCGAGTTCTACGGCTCCATGGACGGTGCCAGCAAATTCGTCCGTGGTGACGCCATTGCCGGCCTGTTGATCCTGTTCATCAACCTGATCGGCGGCATGGCGGTCGGTATCTTCCAGCACAATATGACGTTTGCCGATGCCGGCAAGGTTTACGCACTGCTGACCATCGGTGACGGTTTGGTGGCGCAATTGCCATCACTGTTGTTATCGACAGCGGCCGCGATCATGGTGACCCGTGCTTCCGGTTCGGAAGACATGGGCAAGCAAATCAATCGCCAGATGTTCGCCTCGCCCAAAGCCTTGGCCGTTTCGGCCGGTCTGATGGCGGTGATGGGTCTGGTGCCCGGCATGCCGCATTTTTCCTTCCTGACCATGGCTGCACTGGCGGCGGGTGGCGCGTACCTGTTCTGGAGAAAGCAAAACGTCGCCAAGGTGCAGGCCCTGCAAGAGGTCAAGCGCCAGCAGGAGCTGCTGCCGTCGCCGGCCCGCGCCCAGGAAACCAAGGAGCTTGGCTGGGATGACGTAACGCCCATCGACATGATCGGCCTGGAAGTGGGTTATCGCCTGATTCCGCTGGTGGACCGCAACCAGGGCGGCCAGTTGCTGGCTCGGATCAAGGGGGTGCGCAAGAAGCTGTCCCAGGATCTGGGCTTCCTGATGCCGACCGTGCATATCCGCGACAACCTCGACCTGGCGCCAAGTGCCTATCGCCTGACCCTCATGGGGGTGATCCTGGCTGAAGCGGAGATTTACCCGGATCGCGAGCTGGCGATCAACCCGGGACAGGTCTACGGCACGCTCAATGGCATTACCGCCAAAGATCCGGCTTTCGGACTGGAGGCGGTCTGGATCGAAATCAGCCAGCGCGCCCAGGCGCAATCCCTCGGTTATACGGTGGTCGATGCCAGTACGGTCGTGGCTACCCACTTGAACCAGATACTCTACAAGCATTCCAGTGAACTGATCGGTCACGAAGAAGTGCAGCAACTCATGCAGTTACTGGCCAAAAGCTCGCCGAAACTGGCCGAGGAACTGGTGCCGGGCGTGGTTTCGCTGTCGCAGCTGCTCAAGGTGCTGCAAGCGCTGTTGGCCGAACAAGTGCCTGTGCGCGATATCCGCAGCATTGCCGAGGCCATCGCCAACAATGCCGCCAAGAGTCAAGATACCGCCGCTCTGGTGGCCGCCGTGCGTGTTGGTGTATCCCGTGCAATCGTGCAAAGCATTGTCGGCACTGAGTCGGAGCTGCCAGTTATCACGCTGGAGCCAAGGTTGGAACAGATATTGCTCAATAGTCTGCAAAAGGCAGGGCAAGGCTCGGAAGAGGGCGTTCTGCTGGAGCCAAGCATGGCTGAGAAGCTGCAACGCTCGCTGATCGACGCAGCGCAGCGCCAGGAGATGCAAGGTCAGCCGGTGATTCTGCTGGTGGCCGGTCCGGTTCGCGCGATGCTCTCGCGATTCGGCCGGCTCGCAGTCCCGGGTTTGCACGTGTTGGCTTACCAGGAAATCCCTGACAACAAGCAAGTGACCATCGTTGCGACAGTAGGGCCCAACGGCTGAGGTAGTGGTTTATGCAAGTTAAGCGTTTTTTCGCCGCCGATATGCGTCAGGCCATGAAGCTGGTTCGCGATGAGCTGGGCGCTGATGCCGCCATCATTGGCAACCGCCGGATCGCCGGTGGTGTCGAGCTGACGGCTGCGCTGGATTACAAGTTGTCGGCGCTGGCGCCGCGGGTTCCGAACATGGAGCTCGAAGACGAGCTGCGCAAGACTCAGTCGCGGATCGTCACCGCCCAGGCCGAATTGAGCCTGCGCGGCGAGGGCGAGAGCGACAAGAGCACCAACCGCCAGTTGTTCGCCGGCCTGCCGCTGACGGCCGCCGAGCCGTTGATTGAGCCGACGTACACCGAACCCCGTCGTCCTGCACCGGCTGCGGCGCCCGCCTCCACTGGTGTGGACCCGCGTGCGTTCGACTCGATGCGTTTCGAACTCAACAGCCTGCGTGAACTCATGGAAGTCCAGCTGGGCTCCCTGGCCTGGAATCAGCTGCAGGGCAGCCGTCCGGACCAGGCCAACCTCTGGCGTCGCCTGCAACGCATTGGCCTGTCTGGCCCGCTGTCGCGCGACCTGCTGGCGCTGATTACCGAAATCGAAGAGCCTCGTCAGGCCTGGCGCATGTTGCTGGCGCACCTGGCGCGCATGATCGTTACGCCGGAAGTAGAGCCACTGGAAGAGGGCGGTGTGATCGCCATGGTCGGCCCGGCCGGCATGGGCAAGACCACCACACTGGCCAAGCTGGCTGCCCGTTACGTGCTCAAGTACGGCGCGCAGAACATTGCGCTGGTGAGCATGGACAGCTTCCGCATCGGTGCCCAGGAGCAGCTCAAGACCCTGGGGCGCATACTCAATGTGTCGGTAACCCACGTCGATCCGGGCCAGTCTCTGGTGCAGGCTCTGGAACCCTTGCTGCGCAAGCGCGTGGTGCTGATCGATACCGCCGGCCTGCAGGCCAGCGATCCGGCCCTGCGCATGCAGCTCGAAAGCCTGGCCGGTCGTGGCATCCGCTCGAAAAATTATCTGGTCCTGGCAACCACCAGCCAAAAACAGGTTCTAACCGCCGCGTACCACAGTTACAAGCGTTGCGGGCTCGCTGGCTGCATCCTGACTAAACTGGATGAAACGGCTAGTCTGGGGGAGGTGTTGAGCCTTGCCATCAGTCATGAGCTGCCGGTGGCGTACCTGACCGATGGTCCGCGGATTCCGGATGATCTCCATCTGCCGCGTCGTCACCAGTTGGTCAGTCGCGCCGTGAGTGTGCAAATGCAGGAAGAACCCAGCGAAGAAGCCATGGCTGACATGTTCGCTGACATCTACCACAGCCCGACCAAGCAGGTTGGCTGAGGTAATAATGAACAGTTTTTGTACCTACATCGATGGTCTGCCATGCATTGTTCCGTTTGCGAACGCGCAGCCAGTAATGTGGCCTCCGTCTATGCAAGACAAGGTAAAGAAATAACATGGGCAGCATGCATCCCGTACAGGTGATCGCGGTGACCGGCGGCAAAGGTGGCGTCGGGAAAACTAACGTGTCAGTGAACTTGTCCCTGGCTTTGGCTGAGCTTGGCCGGCGCGTCATGTTGCTGGACGCCGACCTGGGGTTGGCGAACGTCGACGTTCTACTGGGCCTGACACCCAAACGTACCCTGGCCGACGTGATCGAGGGCCGCTGCGAACTGCGCGATGTACTGCTGCAGGGACCAGGCGGCATTCGTATCGTTCCGGCCGCATCCGGCACTCAGAGCATGGTGCATCTGAGCCCTGCGCAGCACGCCGGCCTGATCCAGGCCTTCAGTGATATCGGCGATAACCTCGACGTATTGGTGATCGACACCGCTGCGGGCATTGGTGACTCGGTCGTCAGCTTCGTTCGTGCAGCCCAGGAAGTGCTGCTGGTGGTGTGCGACGAGCCGACCTCGATAACCGATGCCTACGCCTTGATCAAGTTGCTCAATCGCGACTACGGCATGAACCGCTTCCGCGTCCTGGCCAACATGGCCCAGAGCCCGCAGGAAGGGCGCAACCTGTTCGCCAAGTTGACCAAGGTCACGGATCGCTTTCTCGACGTCGCCCTGCAATATGTCGGCGCGGTGCCCTACGACGAAAGCGTACGCAAGGCCGTGCAGAAGCAGCGCGCCGTCTACGAGGCCTTCCCGCGTTCCAAGTGCTCGCTGGCGTTCAAGGCCATCGCACAGAAGGTCGATACCTGGCCGCTGCCTGCCAACCCGCGCGGGCACCTGGAGTTTTTCGTCGAGCGCCTCGTGCAGCAGACAGCAGGACCTGTGCTATGACAGCCAGCGGTTACAACCTCTACAAAGCATCGGCACGTGATGCGCAGTACGAGCTGATCGAGCGTTACGCGCCGCTGGTTAAACGCATTGCCTACCACTTGCTGGCGCGCTTGCCGGCCAGTGTCCAGGTTGAAGACCTGATCCAGGCCGGGATGATCGGCCTGCTTGAAGTGTCGACCAAATATGACGCCAGCAAAGGCGCCAGTTTCGAGACGTACGCGGGCATTCGAATCCGCGGCGCCATGCTCGATGAAGTGCGCAAGGGGGACTGGGCGCCACGTTCGGTTCACCGCAATACGCGCATGGTCAGCGACGCCATTCGCTCGATTGAAGCGAAAACCGGCCGTGATGCTAAAGATCACGAAGTTGCGGCCGAACTCCAATTGAGTCTCGACGATTACTACGGAATTTTGAACGACACCCTGGGCAGCCGGCTGTTCAGTTTCGACGATCTGTTGCAGGACGGCGAACACGAAGGGCTGCACGAGGATGGCGCGAGTGCTCATCTCGAGCCGTCACGCGATCTGGAAGATGAACGCTTCCAGGCTGCGCTGGCGGATGCGATTGCCAATTTGCCGGAGCGTGAGCGACTGGTGTTGGCGCTGTACTACGACGAAGAGTTGAACCTCAAGGAAATCGGTGAGGTCCTAGGGGTCAGCGAATCTCGGGTCAGCCAGTTACACAGCCAGTGCGCGGCCCGTTTGCGGGGGCGTTTGGGGGAGTGGCGAGCGCGCTGAAGGCAGTGTGGGGGACACTGCGAACGAAGCTGGTGTGGTGTTGAACTGCGCCGGTCTCGATCTGTTGTGCTCCAGACAGTCATTGAGTGCTTTGCCGGATTGATTGAAATGGCGCGTCCAGGTGCTGGGCGCGTTTAAGACTGCTTGGAGGTCGAATTGGACAAGAACATGAAAATCCTCATCGTTGATGACTTCTCAACGATGCGGCGGATCATCAAGAACCTGCTGCGTGACCTTGGGTTCACCAACACCGTCGAGGCCGACGATGGCACTACCGCCATTCCGGTGCTCAACAGCGGAAGCATCGACTTTCTGGTTACGGACTGGAACATGCCTGGCATGACCGGTATCGATCTGCTGCGCCACGTGCGTGCCGATGAAAAGCTCAAGCACCTGCCGGTGCTGATGGTGACCGCTGAAGCCAAGCGTGAGCAGATCATCGAAGCGGCCCAGGCCGGCGTTAACGGCTATGTGGTCAAGCCCTTCACGGCCCAGGCGTTGAAAGAAAAAATCGAGAAGATTTTCGAACGCATCGGTTGATGAGTGCGCCACGGGGGAGCTATGGGCAATAACGAAACTTCATTGGGCGACTTTGAGTCGACCCTGAAAAAACACGCCGTCGAATTGGTCGCGAGCCTTGAAAAAGGCAAGTTCGGCGACGCGGTGCAATTGATCCATGAGCTCAACCAGACCCGTGACCGCGGCCTGTATCAGGAGGTGGGCAAGCTCACTCGCGAGCTGCATAGCGCGATCGTCAATTTCCAGATTGACCCGCACATGCCGCAAGCCGAAGAAGTGTCGCAGATCACCGACGCCACCGAGCGTCTGGGGTATGTGGTCAAGCTGACCGAGGCCGCGGCCAACCGCACCATGGATCTGGTGGAGAATGCCACGCCGCTGGTCAACAGCCTGGCGGATGAAGCCCAGGCCTTGAGCACGGACTGGGGGCGCTTCATGCGTCGTGAAGTCGGCGCTGAAGAGTTTCGTGAACTTGCCCGGCGGGTCGACGGTTTCCTGGTGCGCAGCGGCACGGACAATCGCGCGGTGTCGGGCAACCTGAACGACATCCTGCTCGCCCAGGATTACCAGGACCTCACAGGGCAAGTGATCAAGCGCGTGACCCAGTTAGTCACCGAAGTTGAAAGCAACCTGCTCAAGCTCGTGCTGATGGCCAGTCAGGTGGACCGCTTTGCGGGCATCGAACATGACCGTGAAGCGATGCTTGCTGAAAAAGATCCACAAAAACATCTCTCTCAGGGTGAAGGTCCGCAGATTCATGCCGATAAAAGAGAAGACGTTGTGTCCGGTCAGGACGATGTGGACGATTTGCTATCCAGCCTAGGGTTTTAGAACTTTAGGTATTTTAGGTTTTTAGACCTGTTAGGAGCACCCCCCTGATGAGCTTCGGCGCCGATGAAGAGATCCTTCAGGATTTCCTGGTTGAGGCCGGCGAGATTCTTGAGCAACTGTCCGAGCAACTGGTCGAGCTGGAAAGCCGGCCGGATGATGCGGATTTGCTCAATGCAATTTTTCGCGGTTTTCACACTGTAAAAGGGGGCGCCGGCTTCCTCCAGCTCAATGAGCTGGTGGAGTGCTGCCACATCGCCGAGAACGTGTTCGACATCCTGCGCAAGGGTGAGCGGCGCGTCGATTCGGAACTGATGGACGTGGTTCTCGAAGCGCTGGACGCGGTGAACAGCATGTTCAGCGAAGTCCGCGAACGCAGCCCGATCACGGCTGCGACACCTGAATTGCTTGCGGCATTGGCCCGTCTGGCCGAGCCGCAATCGGCTGACGAGGTGGCCTCAGCGCCTGTTGCTGCCGTGGTCGAAGCGCCCGTGGCTGAAGCCGATTCGGGCGACATTACTGACAATGAATTTGAGCAGTTGCTGGACTCGCTGAATGCCGTCAAGGCCCAGGCCGAGGCTCCGGCAGTTGCGCAGGCGCTTGCCAGCGAGACGGCCGCCAGCGACGAAATCACCGATGCCGAGTTCGAGTCATTGCTCGATCAACTGCATGGTAAAGGCCAGTTCGCCGTTGGTGCGGTGGTCCCGGCGCCCGCTGCGCCAGAGGCCCCGAAGGCGGCAGGCGACAGTTCCGATATTACCGACGATGAATTCGAAGCACTGCTCGACCAACTGCACGGCAAGGGCAACTTTGCTGTCGAGGCACTGGAATCGGCCATTGCTTCGGTACCTGCAACCGCAGCCCCAAGTGCGGTGGCGGCCGGCAGCGATCTGATTTCCGATCACGAGTTCGAAGCGCTGCTCGACGAACTGCACGGCAAAGGCAAGTTCAGCGAAGTCGGCACCGCGGCTGTGGCCAACGGTTCGAATGCTTCTGTCGCGGCACCGGCAGCCAAGGCTGCGGCGCCCAAACCTGTGGCCAAGGCACCGGAGCCAAAAGCCCAGGCTCCGGCCCCGGCAGCCGCTGCTGCACTGGCTG
>NZ_AKJL01000261.1 GCF_000282355.1 Pseudomonas sp. GM49 | reverse complement strand
CGCCAGCCACTACATCGGCCAGTTCAACGACTGGCGTTTTTCCGGCCAAGGCCGACTGAACCTGGCCGACGGCAGCTTTTACACCGGCCAGTTCGACAACGACAGCTACCAGGGGCGCGGCACGCTGGTGCTGACCGATGGTACCGTGCTCAGCGGCACCTGGATCAACGGCCAGCGCGTGCGCGATGCCGAGGGCAAACTGCTGCCTGACACACTCGAACTCGGCCTGCTGGCACAGGGGCGCCTGCTCGACACAGTGCTGGCCAACGTTCCGGCCTCGACCCCGGCGGTGGAACTGTATTCGTTGACCCTGGGCGGTGATGGCAAGCAAAGTGTGTTTCTGCGCGAATCCGATTACGTCGCCAACATGCTCACCACCCGGTTCGGCACCTTTGGCCAGATCCGCCTGGTGAACCATCGTGACCACCTCGCCGACCGCCCTATGGCGACTCGGGAAAACTTGCGCCGCGCCGCCCTGACGCTGGCCGAACGCAGCGGTCCGGAAGACCTGATTTTCATCTACCTGACCAGCCATGGCACCAGCGAACACGAGCTGGTGCTTGACCAGCCGCGGATGGAACTGGCCGATCTGCCAGCCGACGAAATGGCCGCGGTGCTTGCCCCGCTGAAAAACCGCGACAAGATCATCGTGATTTCGTCCTGCTACTCCGGCGGTTTCATCCCCGCGCTCAAGGATGAACGGACCCTGATCATGACGGCCTCGCGGGCCGACCGAGTGTCTTTCGGCTGCTCGGAGGAAGCCAACTTCACCTACTTCGGCGACGCCCTGTTCGCCCAGGCACTGAACCAGACCGATGATCTGGAACAAGCCTTCAAACGGGCCAAGGCCACTGTCGCCGAGCGTGAGCTGGCGGACGGCTTCGAAGCATCCGAACCACAGATCTGGGCACCGAAAACCGTCCTCTCGCACTGGCAACTATTGCGCAAACAACAGGCACGAAAAGCACTGCAAAGTGCATCTATGGAAAGCAAGGATGTAAACAGCAACTAAGCTGAACAGTATCAAGGGAGAAACACTATGTACTTGACGCCTCAGCATGTGCTGCTCGCCGGAGCCACCGGTTTGACGGGTGAACATCTGCTTGATCGCCTGCTTAACGAGCCAACGATTTCGCGGGTATTGGCGCCGTCACGCCGCCCCTTGGCCAAGCATCCCCACCTTGAAAACCCGGTCGGCGACCCGGCGGTGTTTCTGCCGCAATTGAACGGCCGTGTCGACATCGCCTACTGCTGCCTGGGCACCACCATCAAACAGGCGGGCTCGGAACAAGCATTCCGTGCGGTGGACCTGGATATGGTTGTAGCCTTTGCCAAACGCGCACGGGAGATGGGCGCACGGCACCTGATCGTGATCAGTGCCCTGGGAGCCGATCGCAGATCCTCGATTTTCTACAACCGGGTCAAAGGCGAGATGGAGTACGCATTGCGCGCGCAGAACTGGCCGCAGCTGACTATTTGCCGCCCTTCGCTGTTGCTGGGTGATCGCGCTGAGCCGCGCCTGGGCGAAAAAGTCGCAGGGCCGTTGTCACGGCTGATTCCTGGCAAATACCACGGCATCGAAGCGTGCCAGCTGGCCCGCGCAATGTGGCGCCTGGCGCTGGAAGAGCAGGATGGCGTGCGGGTTGTCGAGTCGGATGAGCTGAGGAAGTTGGGCAAATAAACCGCGGACCTGTGGCGAGGGGGCTTGCCCCCGTTGGGCTGCGAAGCAGCCCCCAAAACCAGTCAACTCGATTTATCTGTTGTTCCGCGTGCACAGGATTTACGACTGCTGCGCAGCCGAACGGGGCGGTGCGGCGTTCCGACAAGCCCCCTCGCCACAACGCTCCCTTACAATCCACCCGTCGCCTGAAAATTCACGCCCAAAACCGTCAACACCGACAACGGCAACAGCAGTGTGTCGAGCAACGCACTGGCTGGCAGATCAATGCCCGGATAGCTCGGCGCTTGCGCGCCGAAACGGTCCATCGCGCAACAACCGCCATTCATCGCATACAAATCCAGCCGCGTCCCGGCGTACACCACCGGCGCCCCCGGCTTGGCCGCGTCGAGCGTGCGCGCCGTCGCGCACCCGGCCAATTGCAGCGCCAGCACAACCATCAGCAACTTATTCATCGCTGGTCAGATGATGCTCGCCCCAGCGCGGCAGCATGTCTTGAGGAATATTCAGCAGATTAAGGATCCGCGCCACGACGAAATCGATCAGGTCGTCGATGGTTTGCGGCTGATGATAAAAGCCCGGTGATGCCGGCAGGATCGTCACGCCCATGTTCGACAACTTGAGCATGTGTTCCAGATGAATGCTCGAATACGGCGCTTCACGGGGCACCAGGATCAACTGCCGACGCTCTTTCAGTGTCACATCGGCGGCTCGTTCGATCAGGTTGTTGCAGGCGCCGGTTGCGATGGCCGATAACGTGCCCGTGGAACACGGCACCACCACCATCGCCGCTGGCGCGCCCGAACCCGAAGCCACCGGCGACATCCAGTCTTCCCTGCCGTACACCCGAATCTGCCCGGCGGCGGCCCCCGTGTATTCGGTGAGAAACGCCTGCATCATCTGCGGTTTGGACGGCAGCGTGACGTCCGTTTCGGTCGCCATCACCAATTGCGCGGCCCTGGAAATCAGGAAGTGCACTTCACGATCTTCCCGCACCAGACAGTCGAGCAGGCGCAGACCATATTGGGCGCCGGAAGCGCCGGTCATCGCCAGGGTGATGCGGTCCGGGCCGTTGTTCATTTCAGTGCCTCGGCGAGTTTGCCGTGCAGGCCGCCGAAGCCGCCGTTGCTCATGATCACCACGTGAGTACCGGGTTGGGCCTGGCTCTTCACGCGCTCGATGATGCCTTCCAGGGAATCACTGACAATCGACGGCACAGTGCACAGCGCCGCGGTGCCCGCCAGGTCCCACCCGAGATTGGCCGGTGCGTACCAGATCACCTGATCGGCATCGACCACGCTTTCCGGCAATCCGTCACGGTGCGCGCCGAGCTTCATCGAATTGGAACGCGGCTCGATGATCGCAATCAGCGGTGCATCGCCGATGCGCTTGCGCAAGCCGTCGAGGGTGGTGGCGATGGCGGTCGGATGATGAGCGAAGTCGTCATAAATGGTGATACCACGGACCTCCGCGACTTTCTCCATCCGGCGTTTCACGCTCTTGAAGACGCTCAACGCAGCAATGCCCATGGACGGCACCACACCGACATGGCGTGCGGCGGCAAGGGTCGCCAGGGCGTTGGCGACGTTGTGCTGGCCAGTCATGTCCCACTCGACCACACCCTGGGCAACACCGTCGAACATCACTTCGAACTTCGAGCCATCTTCACTGAGCAACTTGACCTGCCACTGACCGCCGGCACCGGTGGTTTGTACCGGGGTCCAGCAACCCATTTCGATGACGCGCTGCAGGGCTGGCTCAGTGGTCGGATGAATCACCAGGCCTTCGCTCGGGATGGTCCGCACCAGGTGATGGAACTGCCGCTCGATGGCTGGCAGGTCCGGGAAGATGTCCGCGTGATCGAATTCGAGGTTGTTCAGGATCGCGGTGCGCGGACGGTAGTGCACGAACTTGGAGCGCTTGTCGAAGAATGCACTGTCGTACTCATCGGCTTCGATGACGAAGAACGGCGTATCACCCAGGCGCGCCGACACCGAGAAGTTTTGCGGCACGCCACCGATCAGGAAGCCCGGGGCCATGCCCGCGTGCTCCAGCACCCAGGCCAGCATGCTGCTGGTGGTGGTCTTGCCGTGAGTACCGGCAACCGCCAGCACCCAGCGACCTTGCAGCACGTGATCGGCCAGCCATTGCGGGCCGGAAACGTAAGGCAGGCCTTTGTTCAGCACGTACTCCACGGCCGGGTTGCCCCGCGACATGGCGTTGCCGATCACCACCAGGTCGGGGGCCGGATCAAGTTGTGCCGGGTCGTAGCCTTGAGTCAACTCGATACCCTGGGCTTCCAGTTGAGTACTCATCGGCGGATAGACGTTGGCATCGGAGCCGGTCACATGATGGCCCAGCTCTTTGGCCAGAACCGCCATCGAGCCCATGAAAGTCCCGCAGATACCCAGAATATGAATGTGCATTAGTCGACCTCGTAAAACATGGCCGCAGGTTAGCGTAGGGTAGGAAAAATCGCACCTGATGTTTCAGATCTGAAGACGCCTTCGTCGGATCGCCGCCCGGAGCAAGCCCGCTCCCACATTGGTTTTTATAGTGAACACAAATTTGTGAACACCTCCGAGCAAATGCGGGAGCGGGCTTGCTCGCGAATGGCCGCGACACGGTTTACCGGGCGATACCGTGTTTACGCAGCTTTCGATAGAGGGTATTGCGACTGACCCCAAGCTGCTCCGCCGTATGCGTCATATGCCAGCGTGTCTGCTCCAGTGTCGTGAGCAACGCCAGCCGCTCGGCATCTTCCAGCGGATGCTCCGACACCTCTTCAATCGCCGACACCACCGGACGCGCCTGTCGAATCATCGCCGGCAAATCTTCCAGACCGATCCGTCCGTCTTCACACAGTGCTGCCAACGTACGCAGCACATTGCGCAACTGCCGTACGTTGCCTGGCCAGGCAAAACCCAACAGAGCCTCTCGCGCCGGCCCGTCGATCAACACGGTTACTCCGCCCGCCTCCTCGGCCAGCAAAAAATCGAGCAACCGGGATTTGTCACTGCGCTCACGCAAGGCCGGCAATGCAACTTCCAGCCCGTTGAGCCGGTAATACAAATCCTCGCGGAAGCTGCCGTCCTGCACGCGATCCAGCAAATTGCGGTGAGTGGCACTGATGATCCGCACATTCACCGATTCCGGCTCGCCACCGATCGGCACCACTTGCCGGTCTTCCAGTACTCTCAGCAACCGCGTTTGCAGGGCCAGTGGCATGTCACCGATTTCATCGAGGAACAATGTCCCGCCGTCGGCCTGTTGCAACTTGCCGCGCATGCCTTCCTTGCGCGCACCGGTAAAGCTGCCGCCGCGATAACCAAACAGCTCGCTTTCAATCAGGCTTTCGGGAATGGCCGCGCAGTTGAGGGCGACGAATGCTTTTTCCGCCCGCTGGCTGGCGTGGTGCACCGCTTTCGCGAAGGCCTCCTTGCCGGACCCGGTTTCGCCGTTGATCAGCAGCGGCACGTCGCGCTCGTAGACGCGCAAGGCCTTGCGGAAGTCCGCCTGCAACGCCGCATCGTCCAGGCAAATGCCCGACAGGCGCGGTGCTTGTGCAACCATTGGAGCAGGCACCGTCGGAGTCGGCAGCGGCCGC
>NZ_AKJL01000260.1 GCF_000282355.1 Pseudomonas sp. GM49 | reverse complement strand
CCGGCGATGACCGCGGCGTTCATGCCAATGGCGAACCCGGTGATGACCGCGGCGTTCATGCCAATGGCGAACCCGGCGATGACCGTGGCGTCCATGCCAATGGCGAGCCCGGCGATGACCGTGGTATCCACGCCGAGCCCGGTGATGACAAAAGGACCTGATTCCCGCTGAAATCCATACAACACAAAACCCTGTGGGAGCGAGCTTGCTCGCTCCCACATTTGATTGTGTGGACCATTTCCTTACAACCCACCCTCAGACTGATCCAGTTCCTCGCGCAAGAACTCAACCAGCGCCTGTACCGGCCGCGAACTCTGACGATGCTGCGGATACACCGCCGACAGCGTCAACGGTTCGGGGCGAAAATCCTCCAGCACTTCCACCAGCCTTCCATCCTTCAACGCCGAACCGACAATGAACGTCGGCAAATACGTGACCCCCAGGCCGGCGATCGCTGCGTCCTTGAGCAATTCACCGTTGTTGACCCGCATCCGCCCGCTGACATTGACGCTCAATGGCTTGCCCTGCCCCGCAAAACGCCATTGCACCTGTCGACCATGGCCGTACGGCAGGCAGTCGTGACCGTGCAAATCGTCAGGCTTGAGCGGTGTGCCGCGTTCGGCCAGGTACGCGGGGCTGGCGCAGTACACCCGTTCAATGGAGGCAATGCGGCGGGCGATCAGTGTCGAGTCTTCCAGTGTGCCGATGCGCAGCGCCAGGTCGTAGCCCTCACCGAGCAAATCCACGGGACGATCGCTCAAATCCATCTCCACCGTCACGTCGCGATAGCGCTGCAAAAACACCGGCAACAGGCAGCCCAGATGCGCCAGTGCGAACGACAGCGGCGCACTCACACGAATGGTCCCCCGTGGCTCGGTGGTCTGGCCGGCGATGCCCTGCTCCACTTGTTCGACTTCGCTGAGCAGGCGCAGGGCTGACTCGTAATAACTCTGCCCCAGGGGCGTGACATCCAGCCGTCGGGTCGAGCGATTGAGCAAGCGCACGCCCAGACGCTCTTCGAGTTGCATCAAACGACGACTGACAAACTGCTTGGACAGGCCCAGTTGATCGGCGGCAGCGGTGAAGCTGCCGGAGTCCATGACCTGGCAAAAAATACGCATATCTTCGAAAGGGTTCATTGTCACTTCCCGGTTGACAGTCAAACACTTTATAGACGCTTTTTCCCTTCCAGGCACCCCATTAATCTGTGCTCACGGTGTCGCTGAAGCCTGAATCCCGGAGCCGGCAGCGACCTCACCCCAAGACACTCAATTCAATCGGTTAAAAAGGATTTGCCCATGAACCTCGTTCAGAAAACCCTGACCGCGTCCCTCCTCGCCCTCGCCGTCGGCAACGCTTTTGCCGCAGGCAGCCCGGGTGTCGAACACAACACCCAAGCCTTTCTCGAGGCCCTCGCCGCCGGCGGTGGCAAACCGCTTGAACAACTGAGCCCGAAAGATGCCCGTGCGGTGCTGACCAGTGCCCAGGCGTCGGTGAAGGTTGACCTGTCCGGCGTCGACGTCAGCGACAAAGCGATCAAGGTCGACGGGCAGACCATTCACCTCAAAGTGGTGCGTCCGGCCAAGGTCAAAGGTGAGTTGCCGGTGTTCATGTTCTTCCACGGTGGCGGTTGGGTGCTGGGCGATTTCCCGACTCACCAGCGTCTGATTCGTGACCTGGTGGTGGGTTCCGGCGCGGTCGCGGTGTACGTCGACTACACGCCCTCGCCGCAAGCGCATTACCCGACCGCGATCAACCAGGCCTATGCCGCTACCCGCTGGGTGGCCGAACACGGCCAGGAGATCGGCGTCGACGGCAAGCGCCTGGCCGTGGCCGGCAACAGCGTCGGCGGCAACATGGCGGCGGTCGTGGCCTTGATGGCCAAGGAACAAAAAACCCCGGCCCTGCGTTTTCAACTGCTGATGTGGCCAGTGACCAACGCACAGTTCGATAACGCGTCGTACCAGCAATTTGCCGAAGGCCACTTCCTGACGCAAAACATGATGAAGTGGTTCTGGGACAACTACACCACCGACGCCGGCGAGCGTGCGCAAATTCATGCCTCGCCGCTCAACGCCAGCACTGAACAGCTCAAAGGCTTGCCGGCCGCATTGGTGCAGACCGCCGAGTTCGACGTGCTGCGCGACGAAGGCGAAGGTTATGCCCGCCACCTCGATGCGGCAGGCGTGCCGGTGACCTCGGTACGCTACAACGGCATGATCCACGACTTCGGCCTGCTCAACCCACTGAGCCAGATACCGCAAGTGAAGGCGGCAGTGCGCCAGGCCGCGCTGGAGCTCAAGACTCATTTGAACTGAGTCCATGCCCTTCACCACACACTGGTGAAGGGCTTTTCTGTGGGAGCGAGCTTGCTCCGGGCGGCGTTCCGACGATGGCGGCATCACATTCAGCATTGAGGCTGACTGATCCTCCGCTATCGCGAGCAAGCTGAACTGGTCAACTAATTTTGGACACC
>NZ_AKJL01000259.1 GCF_000282355.1 Pseudomonas sp. GM49 | reverse complement strand
GCTGCCACCACCTCACGCTACAGGCAGACGTCCGGCCGCGTACGCTGGCGCAAGCCATTGAACTGATCGAAGGCTGGCAGCGTCTGGCCGAGCAGGTGGACTTTCCGATCCTGCTGGAAACCCACCGTTATCGCCTCACCAGCGACCTGCTGTTCACTCTCGACATTCTCGCGCAAATGCCCGACCTCAAACTGTTGGCTGACTTGTCCCACTACGTCGTGGGCCGGGAATTACCTGAGTCGGCTACCGCTGAAGACGACGAACAGATCCTTACCATCCTTCGCCACAGTTGGGGCTTTCACGGCCGGGTCGCCAACGGCGAACAGGTTCAGGTGCCCTTGAGCTTCGCCCAGCATCGACCCTGGCTGGACCGATTCCTGGGCTGGTGGCGCTACGGGATCGAGGATTGGCTGGCCCGCCGGAACACACCCGCCAGCCTGTCCTTCACCTGTGAACTCGGCCCGCCACCTTATGCGATAACAGGGGCTGACGGGCGTGACATCACGGATCGCTGGGCTGAGGCATTGATGTTGAAGGAGCTGATGCGTGGGGTTTGGAGCGACTGCAAGGTGCGAGCGGCTATGTCAAAAGTTTGATTTCACCGATCAGGTCATCGACCTCAACGTCAATCAAACCGGCCACGCAGCGAAGGACACCAAAGTCTTGGCGGATGTCTGCACTCAGATGGTCACCAACCTGGTGGGGGAGGCGCCCGCTGACATGGCCAAGCGAGTAGGTCAGGGCAAGCCCTTCGAAGATGCGTTCAATGGTTATCGCGTATTTCTCAGTAAAAGCATCTGGTCGACTGGCAGGGGTTACGAGCTGAACTTTGTCCTGGCTCAATGCCGATGACCTGCTGCACTATCGAGTGATAATCATCCTTGTCGCGCTAGCGAGCTCGACTTGCGTGCTCTGTGCCGAATTCAACAATTGGCGCTCTGCTTCATGGGGAGTTGAGGAGAATTCACTAATGATCCGTGCTGGCCTTCCTGAATTGACCGCATTTGTAGCCATCGCTGAACAACGCAGTTTCAGCGGTGCTGCCAGGATGCTGGGTGTTTCGGCCTCGGCACTGAGCCATTCAATGCGCGGGCTAGAATCGCGCCTTGAACTTCGCTTGTTCAATCGGACAACCCGCTCAGTCGCCTTGACCGAGGCGGGGGAGCAACTTTTCTTGCGAGTGCAGCCACTGTTGGGCGAACTCGAATGTGCGGTCAACGACGTCACGTCAGAGCGCAATACCCCCTCAGGTCTGATACGACTGAGTGCATCCGAATCGTCATTCAAACTTTTGATCCGCCACGTTATGCCCCAATTTCTCCAGGACAATCCGCAGATCCATATCGAGTGTGTGGCTGAAGGCCGCTTGGTCGATATCGTCGCCGATGGGTTCGATGCGGGCATTCGGCTGTTTGACGATGTTCCACGCGACATGATCGCGGTGCGCTTCGGCCCCGATGTGCGATTTGCTGCAGTGGCTTCGCCCGAGTACCTCAGTCGGCATCCGGCGCCCAAAGCACCACACGACCTCAAGGCTCATCGATGCATCCGGTTTCGCTTTGCCAGCGGCGCGCTGTTTCGTTGGGATCTCGATCATCTGGGCAGATCAGCCAGCATCGATGTCGACGGGCCCATGACCATGGATAACATCAACCTGATGATAGAGTCTGCTTTGGCGGGCATTGGTATTGCGTGGGTACCTGAGCATCAGGCCGAGGAACATTTGCAGGCCGGGCGCCTGGTCCATCTGCTGCCTGACTGGGGCCCTTACTATGCCGGCGCATGTCTCTACTACCCAGCTAATCGGCACCCGCCTATGGCCTTGCGGATGTTCGCGGAAGCGGTGCGCGAGTGGGCACGCCAGCAACAATGAAACCACTCCTGCTGGCCTGTGGCGCTACTGGTCATCGCCATACAAGTATTGAGCGGTAACGCCGCCGTCCATAAGGATGTCGCTGCCGGTGATGAACGTCCCTTCAGGGCCCATAAGAAGAGCAGCGACCGCACCCACTTCATCGGGCGTACCGCCGCGCTTGGCTGCGGACGATTCGATCATGCGGCGGTACCCATCCCCACGCGGGCCATTGAGTTCATCCCGGGCCAAAGGCGTGAAGATAATGCCAGGGCTGATCGTGTTAACACGCGCCCCACGCTTTCCCCATCGAACGGCTTGCGCAGCCACACGCAGAGAGTTGCCACGTTTGGATATCTGATAGGCGTTCAGGGGATCGGTTACTAGCTCGGGCTGTAGCATCGGTAAAGCAAGAAGATCTTCAGTCGGGGTTAACGCCAAGGCTTTGTTCTGTTCGGTGGTGAGCGCCGGCAAGCGGTGACCTGACTGCGAGGCGATGACGATTGCCGAACCACCTTTTGCGATTACATCTCCAAATAGCTCCAGCACTAAAGCGGTGCCATACAGGTCGACCAGGAGAATGGTGGCAGGTGCAGCCTGAGATGGAGAAATACCTGCTGCGTGGATGACTCCGGTAATGTCACCAATGCTTGCAGCAAGGGCGACGAGTGCCTGGACAGACTCGCGGGACGCGATATCAACCTTGGACGTGGTGACTTCAAAACCTGCATCGCTCAAAACTTTCGCGGCTGCATCAACAGTTGCTTGCCGCAGATCGGCAAGCAATACATGTTTGCCAGCGCTCACGCGCCGAGCGATGGCTTGGCCAATTGAACCAGCACCGATTACTACGGTTACATCTGTCATTTTCATTTTCCTGCAATGGTGTGATTCCACTCTACGGTGAGAGGCGCTTGATGATTAGTCCTTCAAAAACGCGCGGCCTTGTGAGTTCAATTCAGTAATTCGTCGAGAAAATACTTCAGCTCTGATCTTGAACACGCTTGCCGAGCCCCCTTCGACAAGAGTCGGTGATTCATAACTTGTTCGAGCAGCTGAAACACTGACGAAACATTCCGGCCATATGATTCGCGTCACCGAAACCTGGGAGGGTTGGAGATGAATCGGCCATCAAGAAGCATGCGCAAACTGCTCGACGCCGTTGCCACCAACAATGAGGCTGCGGCGCTTGATGTGATGCGTGCTGCTGAGCAACTCCAGGATGAGGTGTTGCGCCAACGATTGCTCAACCTGATTCATCGGCTCAACCAGGATGCCAATGACCTGCGAATGGCGCGGGACGATATCCAGGCGGAACCATCAAGCTCGCGTGACCCGCGTCCACCACTTAAGCTCGGTTGACCTCAGTCGCTTACCCGTGCATTGAGCGTAATGACGGGGCCAAAAGTGAGCAGTGGACGTAGTTCATCCATAACGCTGGCGACATGTTGGTTGCCAGCGTGGTCTTCGACAGCCTGCTGGTTTGTCCAGCCATCGATAATGTAAAACGTATTGGGTGCCTCTAAACTCTGATAGAGGTCGTAATACAGGCAACCGGGTTCCGCTCTTGCCGGTTCGACAAATTGCAGGATCAACGTTTTGACCCGCTCGGTGTTGCAATCATCGCAGCGAAGCTCGCAGATGATGTGCCGCTCTTCGGATTTGGTGCTTTGCATGTTCTTACCCTGGATGTAAAGGAACCCTTTGCGGGCGCTAAGTAACCGATTCACTGCCGGTCATTCGACGTACAGCGCCAGATTTGCCAAACGATTTACTCGGAGCGTTTTTCGAATACTCCTTTGGCGATGGCTGCCGCCGACATTGCGTTCGGCCAGCCGGCGTAGAAGGCTAGATGCGTAATGATTTCAGCGGCCTGAATTTGGGTCAGGCCGTTATCCATGGCTTTGTTCACATGAAAAGGGATTTGAGCGGCTTGCCCCACTGCAACCAGGGCTGCAACCGTGACCAGGCTGCGATCACGGGGAGTCAGTGCCGGGCGCAGCCAGAGGTCATGGAAAAGCACCGAAGTGGTGTAGCCTGCAAGCGCTTCGAATGCAGGGCCGATCATCTGTTCTACCGCCGTCACGCGCATCTGCTCAAAGGCGTCGTCAACTGGGAGCAAGTTGTCCTGTACATCCGCCAATGCGGTTGGCGCGATATCGCGAGTCTCAAATACGTCTTTGGCGATGGATGCCGCCAATGTGGCATTGCCCCAGCCTGAATAGAATGCCAAATGAGTGATGACTTCACTCAGTTCGGTGGGCGTAACACCATTGTTCAATGCCAAATCGAATTGGTGAGCCATTTCGGCTGGCTGATGCCGCGCAATCAAGGCGGCAACGGTCACGATGCTGCGATCCCGGGGCAGCAATTGCGGACGCTGCCATATCTCTTCCAGAAGCACGTCCTGGGTGTAGCGTGCAAATGCCGGTACGGCGAAGTTCGCTTCGTCTGACTTCATAGTGATTGATCGCTCGTGTAGGTGAATAGTGGGAAACGAGCGCGTGACGGTGCCCCTGAAGAAACACCGTCAGGCGCTGAAGAACGCTTAACGGTTGATGGTTTTCATCATCTGCGCGTTGTAACGCTCACCTTGTACAGGCACCTTGGCCAGAACCTCACCGAGTTCACGAAGGTCTTCTGCGGTCAATTGCACGGTTGCTCCGCCTACGTTCTCTTCAAGGCGATGCAGCTTGGTTGTACCGGGGATAGGCGCAATCCACGGCTTTTGTGCCAGCAGCCAGGCCAATGCAATCTGGGCCGGGGTTGCTTGCTTGCGCTGGGCGATTTCACCGATCAGGGCGACGAGATGGTGGTTGGCCTCGCGGGCACCATCAGCAAATCGAGGCAGATTATTCCGTACATCACCGCTAGAGAACGTCGTACCGGCATCTATTTTCCCGGTCAGGAACCCTTTGCCCAACGGGCTGAAGGGAATGAATCCAATCCCGAGCGCTTCGAGAGTTGGGATTATTTCCAGTTCCGGCTCACGGGTGAACATCGAATACTCACTTTGAAGTGCCGACAGCGGCTGCACTGCATGGGCACGACGGATAGCGTCTACGCCAGCTTCACACATGCCAAAGTATTTGACCTTGCCCTCGGTGATGAGGTCGCGCACGGCCCCGGCAACATCTTCCATAGGGACATTGGGATCGAAGCGATGTTGGTAAAACAGGTCAATGCAGTCGGTCTTCAGGCGCTTGAGTGATTCTTCCGCCACCTGACGGATGCGCTCAGGTCGACTGTCCAGCCCAGCGGCGGGATTGCCGTCCTTAAAACCGAATTTTGTCGCGATGACGATCTGCTCGCGAAATGGTTGAACGGCTTCGCCCACCATTTCTTCGTTGACTTGCCCATAGGCTTCTGCCGAATCGAAGAGGGTGACACCACGCTCAAAGGCCGCCCTGATGAGTTTGATTGCGTCCGCTTTGTCAGTGGCGGGGCCATATCCGAACGTCAGACCCATGCAGCCCAGGCCAATGGCTGAAACTTCGAGGCCGTTGCTGCCGATTTTGCGCTTTTGCATCATCCATCTCCTTTGAGGGTATTGGAAACCAACCCACAAACTGTTTGGTTATTGGGGATGCAGCTACTTTAAAAAGATCTGATCCATTCAAGAAGTGGCATACTGCGATAACCGGTATGAGATAAATTCATCATGGCGCAGAGCGATTTCAACAGCCTTGCGGTGTTCATCACCGTTGCGCGCGAGCGCAGTTTCACCAGGGCCGCGGCCCATCTGGGTGTGTCCCAATCCGCTATCAGCCATAGCATCCGTAGTCTTGAAGAGCGTCTCGGAATCCGCTTGTTGACCCGCACCACACGCGGGGCGTCGCCGACCGAAGCCGGCGAGCGTTTGCTCGCCAGCCTTGTGCCTTACTACGAGGGAATAGAAGCCGAAGTCGCCGCGTTGGGAGAGTTGCGCGACAAGCCATCAGGGACTATTCGGATAACGTCCCACGACCATGCCGCATCCACTATTCTCTGGCCGAAACTCTCCAGGTTGCTGCCGGAATATCCCGACCTCACCCTGGAGATCAACATCGGCTACGGGTTGATCGATATCGTCGCTGAACGTTATGACGCGGGGGTGCGGATAGGCGATCAGGTGGCAAAAGACATGATCGCAGTCAGGATTTCCCCTGACTTTCGCATGGCTGTCGTAGGCGCGCCGAGTTACTTTGCCCATCGTGAAAAGCCACAAGTTCCCCAGGATCTGACCACCCATAACTGCGCGAACCTGCGGTTGCCAACTCATGGTGGCCTGTATGCCTGGGAGTTTTCCAAGGCGGGTAAGGCACTGCATGTTCAGGTGTCTGGGCAGATGATCTTTAACACCTCACCCCAGACAATGGCCGCCGCTCTGGAAGGATACGGGCTGGCGTATGCGCCGGAGGATCTTGTCCAGACCTATGTCGAGGATGGTCGGTTAATCCGTGTTCTTGAGGACTGGTCGCCGACTTTTCCGGGATATCACCTTTACTACCCAAGCCGGAGGCAGTCCTTGCCAGCCTTCGCCCTTGTAGCCAACGCTCTACGCTACAAGGGTTAGGGGCATGGGCAGATCTTTTATAGGTTGACGATAGTCATCGTTGATGACCAAGTGTTCCGACCAGGGTTCAAGTACAGCAATGCAGAGGTACACCTGCTCAGTCTTTGCCCAAAAGGTGAATACACGGATGACCTTTTTTCCATCTCACAACCGGTCACTACTGAAAAGCTCATGAGCGTGCTGGATTCCATCAATGAGCGATGGGGTAAGCGTCTACTTGGCAGTAAGGTATCTCAGCGCTGCTGTCGGGCTATGGTTCGGCTAGCATCGCGTGCTGGCTGACCAAACGAGTTTGGTTTGGGTACAAAAGGGAGCCTTTCAAAACAAGGTTGGAGGGCCAGCAATAGACGCTCACATCTATGACGCCTGGACTGCTATTACCACTAAAGAAGGCAGACGCTCCTTCGGAATCATTGGCTTTCTTGTCATCGACAGGATTACTAGTGCGCCCGTTACGAAGAGTCCCCCGGCGATACCAAATGCCCAATTGTAGCTACCGGTGGCACTGATCACATAGCCGGTAGCAAAACCGATGCTACCGGCAATGACGAAAGACATGCGCCAGCCGAAAGCCGCGACAAGGGCTGCTAGCACCAAGGAGCAAATGGCAGGGCCGGCATACGACCCACTGTTGAAAATAGCGGTGATCATGCCGCGTTCGGTGCTGGGTATCCATTCTCGAATGACCTTGGCGCCAACAGGATTGCTCACTGATTCACCTGTACCCATTACCAATCGTGCTGTCAGCAGGCTGGCAAAGCTTGAAGCTGCGCCAGTGAGCGCTGTTGCCAGCGACCATATGAAAATACCAAACCCACCCACGCGTTTGACTCCAAATTTGTCGATCAGCAGGCCGACAGGAATCAGGAACAGGGCATAGCTCCAAATGAAGGATGAGAACAGGTAGCCCACCCCACTGACGTCAGATGAAATTCCTCTGCGATAGGTTTGGCCGCAATGGATAGAGCGATGCGATCCATGTAGTTGATCATGGCCAATGAAAACAGGAAGACGGCTATCCAGCCTCTACGGTAAGACTTGTGGTCACCATTATTGTGATTGTGGTGGTTGCTTAGTCGACGCACTGGCTAGTAGGCGTGGCTTCGTAGGCGATATTGAAGTTTTTGTTCAATGGTTGACCTTGCGGAGGGAGGCGGTCAGTCCGATACAACAGATTTTTCCGCATATTTAATCCAGTTGCTGAGCTCCGTCACCATTTGATTGACTTCGCTACCCTCGGCTTCGGAGGGACGAATAATAGCGTTCCAGGCGATATCCAGGCCCTCATTCAGGGCGGCCCATGCAAGCTCGCCACGCTCCAGGCTGGGGGTTACCAAATCGCGTTGCAATATGCTGATTCCATACCCTGACCGCACGAGCTCGACGATGGCTTCGATCAACTCTACGGTGATCATACGGCGCGGCAAAATACTTGCCGGCGCGAAGAAGCGGTCATATTCCCAGCCGCTTGCGCGATCGGTTGAGTAGGTCACCAGGTTGTAAGTCTTGAAGTCCTCGGCGTAGATGTTTTCCCTTCCCGCAAGGGGATGGTCAGTGGCCATGATCGCGATTAAGTCGTCGCGGAACAGCGGCAACTTGGCGACACCGCTAGGCACCATGCCGTCATCGATAATGGACACATCAAGCCGTCCTTGCATCAGGCTCGCGTACACGTCGTTACGAGGCACGGTCACCAGGGTAATTTCGATATCCGGGCGAAGACTTGAGTAATGCTTGATGAATTTTGGAATCCAGCGAAACGGGCCATAGGACGTAACGCCCATACGCACGAACGCTGTGACCCCTCCAGCCATGGATCGCGCCTCGGACTCTGCTTCGTTAAGTATCGCAATGATGTCTTGGGCGGCTCGTTGCAGACGCACACCCGCGGGGCTAAGTCTCAGTTTTCCGCCAGATCGTTCTGTAAGACTCACGCCTAGCCGCCGCTCCGCCTCCCGCATGCGATGACTGACCGCTGAAGGCGTGAGCCATAGACGCTCGGCAACGGCCGTTACGGAATCGACTTCCGACAAGGTTTGCAGCATTACAAGGTGATCCAGGGTGAGTCTCATAAATATCGACCTGAAAATAATTCACAAAATCGCGGAAAAATATGAGCGTGACTTGTTTTCTGTGTGGATGCAATCTGCATCCAGCAAGAGCCACCGGAGAACAACAATCATGACCCTGCTTTCTCTCACACCTGCGCCAACCCTGGGCGATATCGTCGACCTCAAACGCTATCCGATTACTGATCGAACCCACCCGGACTACCTGGCGTTGGTTGCCCGTAGCCAATCACTGCTGGAACAGGAAGGCGTTGCGATCTTCCCGGGTTTTGTCCGTGATGAACCGGTTGACGCGATGGCGGAACAAACGCTTGCGCTGCATCCACGGATGTTCCATTTCCGCGAAAACCATACGGTTTACTTCAAGCCGCAGGAAGAAAGCGTTGATGCCGGGCATCCCCTGCGGCGCCTGATGAAAACCGAAAAAGATACCGTCGCTTACGCCGATATTCCGGGTGAGCATATGATTCGACAGATCTACGAATCGGACGCGGTGCTGTCGTTCATCAGAGACGTGTTGGGGCTGGATGCGCTCTACCGCCATGCTGATCCGCTGGCTGCCCTGAACCTCCAGGGATTTACCGTGGGGCAACAACTGGGTTGGCACTTTGATCGCTCCGATTTCAGCGTCACGCTGTCGCTCCAGGCGGCTGATTCAGGTGGCGATTTCGAGTACGTGCGCATGCTGCGCAATGAAGCAGACGATTGCTATGAGGCGGTCAGGGGATTTCTGGATAACCCCGCAACACAGCAGATAGAAGTGCTGCCTCAAGTGCCTGGAACCCTGACATTGTTTCGCGGCCGCTACTCATTGCATCGTGTGACGCCGGTGGTGGGAGACAGGCTGAGGCTCAACGCTGTATTTGCCTACGTGGATCAGCCCAATGTCGAGTTCAGCGCCTACGCCCGTCAATTGTTTTACGGACGTACCTCCACTGACCCATTGGTTTAAGTTGTCCCAATAACAATAAAAGCAATTGATTCACTCCTTCGCTTCACGTGTTTGCACACTACCTGTCCACGCTGGATCCGTTGGTCTCGTTCGCCTCGTGTGTGCACGCAACAGCTCGCTGCCCCCAATAATAATTTCGGAGCGTCTGATCATGAAAAACAGGAAGAGTGTGCTGGCCTCGTTACTGACCCTGGGCTTGCTCGTTGGTAGTGCTTCAAGCCAGGCCTCGGGATGGTGCGAGTCGGGCAAGTCGGTGAAATTCGCCGGTCTGAATTGGGAGAGCGGGATGCTTCTCACCGACATCATGATGATCGTGCTCAAGGAGGGCTACGGTTGTGCAACCGACCAGTTGGTGGGAAACACCATCATTCTTGAGACCGCCCTGGCCAGCAACGATATTCAGGTATTTGGCGAAGAGTGGATGGAGCGCAGCGAAGTCTGGAAGAAGGCTGCGGCAGCCGGAAAGGTCGTCGGGGTCGGTGCACCGATCATTGGTGCGACTCAAGGCTGGTATGTGCCGCGATATGTCGTGGAGGGAGATGCCAAACGCAACAGGCCAGCACCGGCACCTGACCTCAAGACTGTTTCCGACCTGAGCAAGTACCCGGGTATTTTCAAAGATTCGGAGGAACCGTCCAAAGGCCGTTTCTACAACTGTCCGGCTGGTTGGATTTGTGAGCAGGACAATACCGAGATGCTCAAAGAATATGGTCTTGAAAACACCTTCACGAATTTCCGTCCAGGCACCGGTGCGGCCCTGGATGCGGCAGTCCTGTCCAGCTACAAACGCGGTGAACCGGTGCTGTTCTACTACTGGTCACCGACGCCGCTGATGGGCCAGATTGACGCGATAAGACTGGAAGAAAAGACCGGATCCAACAAAGACGTCATCACCATGGTCGGACTCTCCAAGACATTTCATGAACAGGCCCCTGAACTGGTGGCCGTACTGGAAAAAGTCAATATTCCCATCGGTCTGTTGAATCAGAACCTGGCGAGGATGACCAAGGAGCGCATCGAGTCTCCTAAGCTGGCGAGAATATTTCTTAAGGAACACCCGGAAGTCTGGCATGCCTGGGTCGATGAATCCGTCGCAAAAAAAATCGACGCAACGCTCTAATCAACTCTTGGGGCAAGGAAGCCCTGACCATTGCCACGTCACTGACGCGACCTGCGTAAACACTCGCTCACTGCTGATTTTTCTTGTTTCTACGAAGAGACGGTGCCTCTTTGCGCCCGGGAATTACGAATATGATCAAATCACGTGCTGCCGTGGCCTTTGCCGCTAACCAGCCCCTGCAAATTGTCGAAGTCGATGTGGCTGCACCGCAACCCGGCGAGGTGCTGGTACGCATCATCGCGACCGGTGTCTGCCATACCGATGCATTTACCCTGTCCGGTGCTGATCCCGAAGGTATCTTCCCTGTCATTCTCGGCCACGAAGGCGGCGGTATCGTCGAGGCCGTGGGGGAGGGTGTGACCTCAGTCGTGGTGGGCGATCATGTGATCCCGCTTTACACCCCTGAATGCGGGGAGTGCAGATTCTGCACGTCCGGCAAGACCAACCTGTGTCAGAAAATTCGTACGACTCAAGGTAAAGGCCTGATGCCAGATGGTACCAGCCGCTTTTCCTACCAGGGCCGCCCCATTTTTCACTACATGGGTACCTCGACGTTTTCCGAATACACGGTGTTGCCGGAGATATCGCTAGCGAAAATTCCGAAGGACGCTCCTTTGGATAAGGTTTGCCTGCTCGGTTGCGGTGTCACGACCGGCATTGGCGCGGTGCTCAACACAGCCAAGGTAGAAGAGGGCGCCAGCGTGGCGATCTTCGGTCTTGGCGGCATCGGCCTGGCAGCCATCATCGGCGCCACCATGGCCAAGGCCGGTCGAATAATCGCAATCGATATCAACCCTGCGAAGTTCGAGATCGCCCGGCAATTGGGCGCCACCGATTTCATCAACCCCAAAAATTATCACAAGCCGATCCAGGATGTGATCGTCGAGCTGACCGAGGGAGGCGTGGACTACTCGTTTGAATGCATTGGCAACGTCAACCTGATGCGGGCAGCCCTGGAGTGTTGCCATAAGGGTTGGGGTGAGTCGGTGATTATCGGCGTCGCTGGCGCCGGTCAGGAAATCAGCACCCGGCCGTTCCAGCTGGTAACCGGCCGCGTCTGGCGCGGCTCGGCCTTTGGTGGCGTGAAAGGTCGCAGCGAGCTGCCCAGCTATGTCGAGAAGTCTCAACAGGGTGAGATCCCGCTGGATACCTTCATCACTCACACCATGGGTCTGGATGACATCAACAAGGCCTTCGACCTGATGCACGAAGGCAAGAGCATTCGCACCGTTATCCATTTCGATCGCTGACTCAACCGGCTTGGCGATGGCCGCCGGGGTGAGTCTCGCCCTGGTGAAACTGCAATACCCACCCACAGCATTTCTACCAAAGAGAACATTAAGATGACCATCTTCACTCACGTCACTGTCGGTACCAACGATCTGCAAAAAGCGCGCGATTTTTACGACCATGTACTGGGTACGCTGGGCCAAAAGCGCATTGCTGATCTTGATGACAATGGCTCAATCTGGGGGCAGAACGCCCCGTCCTTCTTCGTGCTGAAACCGGCCAACGGCGCTCCTGCCAGCGTGGGCAACGGTGTCACCGTCAGCTTTGAAGCACCGGATCGATCCGCCATTGACGCGTTCCACGCCGCAGCATTGGCCAGTGGCGGCACCGACGAAGGTGCGCCGGGGCCCCGAGGCTGGGCACCCAACGCCTATGCCGCTTACGCCCGAGACCTCGACGGTAACAAGCTAGCTGCGTACTGTTTCAAACCTGCCTAAGCTTCAGCGAGGCTTCAATCGAGCCTCGCACCACATTTCAATCCGGCGTCTTCACGCTCACGTGCCTCACTCAGCGGTAGAACCTGACGCTGATTGGTGTATTCGCTCATTCGGACAAGGCCCGGCTTGTAGTAGCGCGCCAGAGGGTCGAAGCCCAATATTGAGGCGCCAGATTGGGGATTGCTCATCCGCGAGAGTCTATTGCTGCCACCTTGTGTTGGCAGTCAAACGCTCTAGACCGCAGCTTCGGCCAATCACTGTCGTAAAACTGTAATGTTACGGTCATAGAATTGACACGACTCCTTACACTTTACCTCAGTTGGCCTTTGGCCTTTTCATGGATGAGCAACCCCTATGCGTCGTGTCGTATTCAATCAGAAAGGGGGCGTTGGAAAATCCAGCATTGCCTGCAATCTTGCCGCCGTGAGTGCTGCCGAAGGCTATCGAACGCTGCTGGTTGATCTCGATCCCCAGGCAAATTCGACTTACTACCTCACGGGTTTGATCAATGAGCATATTCCCGCAGGCATAGCCGACTTCTTCAAACAAACCTTGTCCAGCGGCTTCGAGGGTAGAAGAAATCGAGTGGCCATCACCGAGACTCATTACGACAACTTTCACCTGGTCACTGCCAGCCCTGAACTGTCAGACCTCCAGTCAAAACTCGAGCGCAAATTCAAGATCAACAAGCTGCGTAAGCTACTAGTTGAATTGTCCGAGGATTATGAGCGCATCTATATCGATACGCCTCCGTCGCTAAACTTCTACACATTCAGCGCGCTGGTGGCTGCAGATCGGTTGCTGATTCCATTCGATTGCGACAACTTTTCACGTCAGGCGATGTACAGCGTCATCGCACAGGTAGAAGAGCTACGTCTTGATCACAATGAGTCACTGAAAGTGGAAGGGGTGGTGGTCAACCAGTTCACCGGGCATACCGGCCTACACCAATCTCTAGTGAATGAGTTGCTGGCCGAAGGCTTGCCAGTGCTACCGGTCTATCTGAGCAGCTCCGTCAAGATGCGTGAATCTCACGAAGTGTCAGTTCCCATCATCCATTTGGCCCCTCGCCATAAGCTTTCGCTGGAGTTTGTTGGCTTGCTGGACGCCCTGGAGCGGGCGGCTTAGCTTTATCACGCAAGGGTAATCGAACCCTCAGAGGGCGCTCCTTAAGCTAGCGTCACATCAGCCGAAGCCGGTAACTCAAAGCCAGTTCGTGCAGTTGAAACACTGACGAAACATTCCGGCCATATGATTCGCGTCACCGAAACCTGGGAGGGTTGGAGATGAATCGGCCATCAAGAAGCATGCGCAAACTGCTCGACGCCGTTGCCACCAACAATGAGGCTGCGGCGCTTGATGTGATGCGTGCTGCTGAGCAACTCCAGGATGAGGTGTTGCGCCAACGATTGCTCAACCTGATTCATCGGCTCAACCAGGATGCCAATGACTTGCGAATGGCGCGGGACGATATCCAGGGCGGAGCCATCAAGCTCGCGTGACCCGCGTCCATCACTGTTCAGCTCGTCCACCTGAGCCACGATTGAGTGGCGCGATGAACAGCTTTATCTCAATCCAGGTAGTGCTGGACGGGGACGCTTCAAGCTGCTGGTGACACCAGCTCTACTTGAAGCAGTGAGGCCTCAATTTAGCCACGACTGATTTACCTGCTCGACTCGCATCATCCACGGTGAAGCGGACGACCAGAACACTCAGGTGTCATGAGCACTGCGAGCGTCATGTTGATGAACTCTTCGTTTCGGTCGAGAGCGGCCAGAGCCCCGCGCACATTGTCGGCGACGTCACCTGATCCGCGTTGCTCGACCCAATTCGTAAATCGGCATTTAATGCCCGCGACTGCTGCGAATTAACTCATAAGCCCGACGCACCAGAGGATTAATAGTATTGGGCCGAATCCAAAGGTGATAGGTGACGTCCGGCAGACGGGGCAAACCATCGCTTTCACCCAGCACCCGCATATCCGGGCCTAACATTTCCATGCTTCTGGCAGTGACGCCAAGACCTGCGCGGGTCGCCGCCTTGATACCAATCAGGTTCGACGCCAGATAAGCCTGGCGCCAAGGAATATTGGCGCGTTCGAGAGCCTCAAGAGCGTATCGCCGATAGATACTGGGTTCATCCACCAGGATCAACGGCAAGGGTTCGCCGGGGTTGTGAAGGTACTGCGCAGAACAAATCCACCATACCGGTGAGGTGCGTAAGGCAAAACCTTCCAGATTGGGGTCTTCGCGAGTGGAAATCACCATATCGACCTTGCCACGGTGCAGGTCGTCCATGAGAAACGGGCTTCGGCCGACGTCGATTTCCAGGCGCAAACGTGGCGCCGAACGCGCGATGTGACTGAGAATCGGTGGCAGGATGGTGTCGGCGATGTCATGGGGAGAGCCAATGCGCAGCACGCCGCTCAAGCTGCTTTCGCGCAAGGAGTTCAGCGCGTCATCGTTGAGCGAAAGCATCTGCCGGGCATGGCGTAGCAACTGCTGCCCGGCTTCCGTGAGCTGCTTTTGCCGCCCGCGTTTTTCGAACAGGCTGACCCCGACCTGTTGCTCCAGGCGTTGCATGTGCTGAGTGACCGACGATTGTGTGCGGGCCAGTTGCACACCGGCCTCGGCAAAGCTGTGCTGATCGACTACGGCAATGAAGGTGCGCAGTAGTTCGAGATCGAGGGTCGACATGGCGGCTGCTTTTTACATTAAGGGTGCGAACATAAACATTACATATCTTTATGTGTTCGGAGAAATTTATTTTTCCGGGAGCTCGCATAGACCAGTAAACGTAGGCTTATAAGCGTTTATCTAAAAAGTGACAGCACCTGAGTTATAACGATATTAGATATTTGTATTTCCGTTACCTCGGCGCTGTACGCAGGATGCCCACTCATCAGATCGGGGTTTTGCCGATCATTAATGAGGGGAAATCCATGTTGTTCGAGCGCGCGCCTGTAAAACGTTTATTGCCCATGATGTTGGGTGCCTTGATCTCACTAGCCGCCAACACTGCTGCCCAGGCTGACGCGACGCTGGATAAGATCGAGCAGCGTCATGTGGTTGTGGTTGGCGTGCTGCTGTCGGGTGGCCCCTTTGGCGGGATCGATCCTGCCACACAGAAGCCGCGTGGTCTGAATGTAGAGCTCGCTCAAGAACTGGGTCGGCAGTTGGGTGCTGAGGTGCAACTGGTGCCGGTATTGCCGGCCAACCGCGTGCAGTTTCTGCAGCAGGGTAAGGTCGATTTGCTGATCGCCAATATGGAATGGACGGCAGAGCGCGGTGAGATTCTCGGCTTTGTGCCGACACCGTTTTACCGGGTTGGCGGTACCGCAGCGGTACTCAAGGATAGCAAGATCACCCGCTGGGAAGACCTGAAAGGGCAACCGGTGTGCACCTCTCAAGGCAGCAGCTACGTCAAGCCGCTCACCGAGTTGGGCGCTGAGTTGAAGGCATTCAAAAGTTCGTCCGAGTCTTTGTTAGCACTGCGTGGCAACAACTGCGTTGCGGCAGTACATGACGCCACACTGATCAATCCGTTAATCGCCGACAACACCGAATGGCAAGGCTATCGCGCCATCAGTCCGGAGCTTAACCCGGCGCCGTCGGTGATCTGGACGCGTCGTGGTGAAAGTGACATCCAGGCCAAGCTCGACCCGATCGTCAAGGAACTGCACCGCAGCGGCTGGTTGATCGAAGCCCAGACCCGCAATCACATCACCCCCGCGTCACCTGCGCTGGTGGAGCTGCAAAAGCAGTTCCAGGTCAACGGCGCCTGATTCACCTCGTCGTATTCAATACGCCGCCGCATCGCGCGACGGCTATTCAAGGTAGTCGCGCATGAACCGTCATTTTTCCACTAAAAACCTGACCTCACTGTGCCTGGCCAGCGTTGTTGCATTGTCGTCCTGGTTTCGCCTGTCCACCGCGATCAATAGCGTCGCTGAAGCCAGACGTCGCATTGCCCGGGCCTGCGCGCAATTACGGGGCGAAGCATGAGTCATTGGTTGGAACTTTTCGTCCACTGGGCTGCCGGGTTCGGTCTGAACTACAACTTCCTGCTGGACGCCTATCAACGCGGCAGCGTGGTGCAGGGTGCGTTGACCACGATGTGGTTGTGCCTGTTTACCATCGTCGGCAGTTTGCTCGCCGGGATCGGCCTGGCGGCGATGCTGACGACGGGCAATCCGTGGCTGGAAAAACCAGCGCGGGTATTCGTCGAAGTCACCCGCAACACGCCGACCCTGGTGCAGCTGTATTGCGCGTTCCTCGTATTGAACATGTTGCTCACTCAAGCCGTTGGTGCAGCAAACCCACTGACGCCGTTCGCCTGGGTGGTGATCGTGATCTCGTTGCACAAGGGCGCTTTCCATGCCGAGGCCCTGCGCGCCGGTATCGAGGCTGTACCGGCGGTGACGCTGGAGGCGGCCAGTTCGTTGGCATTCAGCAGCCGTCAGTTGCTATGGAACGTGCAACTGCCGCTGGCGCTGCGGTTCGCTTTGCCTTCGCTGATCAACAACCTGATCGACCTGGTGAAGATGACCGCCGTCGCCTCGGCGATTGCCGTCGCAGACATCACCTACGCGTCGATCATGATCTGGACGCAGAGCGATAACGTTCTGGAACTGATGATTCTGATCCTGAGCTTTTTCGGTCTGCTGAGTTTTATTGTCAATTGCGTGGGGCGCTACCTTGAAGCGCACCTGAGGATGCCTGGCTATGGCCATTGAATCGTCCGTCACCGTACCGGTGGCCTGGCCGCGCCGGCATGTCGGCAAACTTCTGCTGTTGGTCTGCATCGTGCTCTGGTTGGTGTGGTTCGCCCCGCAAAGTCCGGTGTTAAAGGCGTTGCTGCAATGGTCGCCGGCACTGGTCGCAGGCTTTGGTCAGAACATTCTAATCAGCCTGGTCGCGATCGCATTGGGCTCGCTGCTGGGGTTGCTGGTTGGGGCGCTGGGGTTGTCGCCGCTACGTCTTATGAGTCTGCCTGCGCGGATCTGGGTGCAGATTTTCCGCAATGTACCCTGGCTGGTGCTGATCTATTTCACTACCTACGTGTTCCCGTTCGAGATCCACATCGGTAGCGCTCACGTGTCGTTTCCGGACTGGGTCAAAGTGACGATCGGCCTGGCCTTGCCGGCGAGTGCCAACGTTGCGGAAATCTTCCGTGGCGCCATCGCTTCGATCCCCAGCACTCAATGGGAGGCCGCACGCTCGCTGGCTTTTACCCGGGGGCAAATATTCCGATCGATCATTCTGCCGCAGTGCTTCAAGCGCATGTTGCCACCGTGGATGAACCTGTATGCGGTGATCACCATGGGCACTGCGCTGGCCTCTCTGGTGGGCGTGCATGATGTGATCGACACCGCACAGATTGCCAGCAACACCGTGAACATGACCGGTTTCACTGTAGTGATCTACCTGAGCCTGCTGGTGCTGTTCTTCGCTTACTGCTACCCGATTTCCCGTCTCACCCAACGCCTGGAGCGACGTTATGCCTTCTATTGAAACCGTCGCTGAGCCGCTGGTGAGCCTGCGCGATCTGCACCTGTCGTTTGGCAGTAACCCGGTGCTCAACGGCATCGACCTCGACGTGCATCGGGGGCAGGCGGTGTCGATCATCGGCCCGTCGGGCTCTGGCAAGTCGACCATCCTGCGCTGTATCACCGGGCTGTTGCAGGCGCAGCGCGGCACCATCCGCGTCGGTGCCACCGAGGTTCACACCCTGGCCCAGGAAGCCCAGCGCATCGAATTGCGCAAGCGCGTGGGTTTTGTATTCCAGCAGTACAACCTGTTCCCGCATTTGTCGGTATTGGAGAACCTGGTGATAGCACCGCGCAAGGTGTTGGGGCGCAGCCGGGTCGATGCCGAAAAAGAGGCACGTGCCTTGCTGGCCAAAGTGCGCATGGAGCACAAGGCTGATGCCTATCCGGGACAACTGTCCGGGGGCCAGCAACAACGTGTGGCAATTGCCCGGGCGCTGGCGATGCGACCGGAACTGATTCTGTTCGATGAAGTGACGTCCGCCCTTGACCCGGAAACCGTCGGCGAGGTGCTGACGGTGATTCGCGAGTTGACCGAAGAAGGGATGACTTGCGTGCTGGTCACCCACGAGATGCGTTTCGCCGAAGAGATCAGCGACATCGTCTATTTCACCGAAAACGGCGTGATCGTTGAGCACGGCAGCGCCGCTCAGATTTTTCAGCACCCGACCAGCGAGCGCACCCGGGAGTTCCTGCGCCATGCATCGGGTGATCCGGGGCGCCGTCCTGTTGTCGCCAACGACCCTTACCTGCTGACCAACCTGGGTCGCTACAGCCTGTCCGTCTAATACCGAGGAGCCTGTTCATGAGTACCGTTAACCGTGCCGTCGTCATCGAGGATTTCCTGAAGAAAATCCGCGTCATCAATCAACGCGGCGTCGACCGTGCCGCGCTGGTGGAAATCGTTGCCCTGCTCGAAGCCCTGGCCGAGCGCCGTGATCTGTTCAATTTCGACGAATTCCCGGCGCCGGTGCCGGGGCAGGGCAGTACCGCGTTTCGCTACCGTTTGAATGACGACGGCGATACGCCAACGCTGTACCTGAACTCGCTGTTGCCGGGCAAAAGTACGATCCCGCACAACCACGAAACCTGGGCGATCATCAGCGCCGTCGAGGGCCAGGAGATCAACTACGTTTACCGCCGTGACGACGAAGGTCGCGAATCCGGGTTCACCACCTTGCACCTGGAAAAGGAAGTGATCGTGCAACCCGGCACGTCGATCTCGTTCCTCGGTGAAGACTTGCACGGCATTCGCGTCGAGGGTGAGCAGGCGACCTTGCATTTCCATCTCTACGGTCTGCCGCTGGAGTCCCTCAACGGTCGCTATGGCGTTGAGACCGACGGACGCATTCTCAATTACAACGCCTCGCAAATGGCGCCGTCGATCAAGGCTTACGCATGATCGATCTTTAGTGCCTGGCGCGAACGCCTCAAGGCGCGTCCAGCCATTCAGCATGCGTACGCGAAGGGCCGCGAACTGGCGGCCAATGAGCGCTCTCTGGCGCTTCAATAATCTTCTTTCGAGCGAAACTCCTATGAGCCAGACCGTAACCCCAGGGCAATTGCAGCAGTGGCTGTTTGATGGGCAGGAAATTGCCCTGTTTGATGTGCGCGAGCATGGTCAGTATGGCGAGGCCCATCTGTTTTTCGGGGTCAATCTGCCTTACAGCCGACTGGAGCTGGAGGTGCTGCGTCTTGCTCCGAATCCCCAGGTGCGGCTGGTGATCTATGACCAGAACGGCGGTGATGTCGCTTCGCGTTCTGCCCGGCGCCTGCATGCGTTGGGGTATGGCAACGTGCACGTTCTGGAGGGCGGTGCGGATGGTTGGCAGGCCGCCGGTTATCAACTGTTCGCCGGCGTGCATGTCCCGTCCAAGGCTTTTGGCGAATTGGTGGAAGAGGCCAGTCATACACCGCATGTCACCGCGCAACAATTGGCCGATTGGCAATCTCGTGGCGAGCCACTGGTCGTACTCGACGGCCGGCCGTTCGATGAATACCGCAAGATGACCATTCCCGGTTCAGTGTGCTGCCCGAACGGCGAGCTGGGCTATCGAATCCATGACCTGGTGCCAGACAACAGCACGCCAATCGTGATCAATTGCGCTGGTCGAACCCGTAGCATTATCGGTGCGCAGACGCTGATAAACCTGGGTTTGAAGAATCCGGTCTTCGCGTTGGAAAACGGAACCCAGGGCTGGTACCTGGAAGACTTTCAACTGGAGCATGGCAGCAGCCGTCGTTATGCCGATGCGGTGTCCGTTGCACCACTAACGGCGCAACGTCTGGCGGCCGCGCAACTGGCGGAGCGGGCCGGTGTGAAAACGGTAACGGCTGCAAAGGTCGAGCAGTGGGCCACAGACGTCGGGCGCAGTCTGTTTTTGTGCGACGTGCGCACCGCCGAAGAGTTTGCCGCCGGCAGTTTACCCGGTGCTCAACACACGCCAGGCGGTCAGTTGGTTCAATCGACTGATCTGTATATCGGCGTGCGTCAGGCGCGGTTGGTGCTGATCGACAGCGATGGTGTACGGGCGCCTATCGTCGCGAGTTGGCTGCGCCAATTGGGGCATGAGGCGTATGTGCTGGAAGGTGGCGTGAGCAGTGGCCTGGCGTTACCCGCGGGTAAAGTTCTCGCTCATGAAAAGTTGTCAACGATCACTGCACGGGCACTCTCTGATGCGTTGAAAGATAACGCCGTCGCGCTGATCGACCTTCGTCCGAGCATGACCTATCGCAAGGGGCACATTGTCGGCGCGAGCTGGTCGATCCGCTCGTTGCTGGCGTCACACGTCGCGGGCGAACAGCGACCGCTGGTGTTACTGGCCGATGATCCGCAACTGGCTGCGCTCGCCGCACAGGAATTACCTCACGCCCAGCGTGCGCAGGTGCAACTGCTTGACGGAGGGCTCGAGGCCTGGCGTGCAGCGGGTTTCGCCGTGCAGGAAAACCCGGACACGCCATCCAGTGATCGATGCATCGATTTTCTGTTTTTTACCCATGACCGCCACTGCGGCAACAAAGACGCGGCGCGTCAGTATCTGGCTTGGGAAATCGGTTTGCTGGCGCAGATGAGCGACGAGGAAATCGCCAGTTTCAAGCCATTACAACCTCCCGCTCGTTCGGATTCGCAGGTGCGTACGCGCCTTGTGCATTCGGCGCGGGCTCAGGGTGCCGGCGGCCGCGCAGTCAATGTGCCGGTCACTCGCTTAAGCACCGTGCTGTTCGACAACCTGGCGCAAATGCGTGACGCCCGAGCTCGCCGTGATAGCGAGCGTGTGCTGAGTTATGGAGCACGCGGAAATCCAACGGCGTTTGCCCTCGAAGACCTGGTCACCGAGCTGGAGGGGGGTTATCGCACTCGCTTGTTCGGTACCGGGTTGGCAGCGGTCGCGCAGACGTTTCTCGCTTACCTGCGCCCCGGCGACCATGTGCTGATCACCGACGCGGTATACGCACCTGTGCGGCGTCTGGCACGGGAGTTTCTTCAGCCCTTCGGTATTCAGGTCAATTATTTCGCCCCGGACGGCCGTGACTTGCAGGCTCAATTGCAAGCCAACACCAAAATGGTCTACACCGAAGTGCCAGGCTCTTTGTTGTATGAACTGTGCGACTTGCCGGCCATCGCTGCCTTGTGCAAACCGCGAGGGATTTTGCTGGCCGTCGATAATACTTGGGGCTCTGGTTACCTGTACCGACCGCTGACACTTGGTGCGGACATCTCGATCATGGCGCTGACCAAGTACCTGAGCGGCCACAGTGATGTGGTCATGGGCAGTGTCTGCACCTGTGAAGCAGTCTGGCAGCCCATGATGAATATGAGCGATGCCTTTGGCGCGACCGTCAGCCCCGACGACGCTTATCTGGTATTGCGAGGCGCCCGGACGTTGGCGCCACGCCTGGAGGTGCATGAGCGCCAGGCCTTGGAAGTCGCTCTTTGGTTGCAAGCGCAACCGCAGGTGAAACGGGTGTTCCATCCGGCCTTGACCGATCATCCTGGCCACGTCTTGTGGCAGCGAGATTTCACCGGCAGCAACGGCTTGCTGTCCTTTGAATTGAGCGAGGCGGACGACGCGTATGTCGAGCGCTTTATTGATGCACTGCAGCTATTCGGTTTGGGTGCTTCTTGGGGTGGTTTTGAAAGTCTGATCACCTTGGCCGATACCCAACACCGTAACAGCACGGCTGATCGCACAATGAATCCTGTGTTGCGGTTGCATATCGGCCTGGAAGATGTCGCGGCGTTGATCGAAGATTTGCAGCGCGGGTTTAAGGCTTTGCATGATCAATCCGCTGATCAGCCTCAATGATGGATCTTCGGCTGGCCATATCTGTGTATGGGCAAGAGGCTCAATCTTGGACTTTGCCCTGTTCTTCCTTTCGCGAAGTACCCATCAACACTGCTCATGGCCTGACACTTCCTCGTCTACCCTTTGACTGCTAGCGCGTCACTAGTCTCGCGTCCGGGAAGATAAAGGAGAGATTGAATGGGCATCGTTCGTCAGCACCAACTGGATTTGAGCGCACAACGAGCCGCCTTGGCGGCGAGCGGCGGCAAACAACCACTGAGCACTGCACCAACGGTTGAGGCTCACGATTTACCGCTCAAGCTGTTAGTGAGGCGAGCCTTTCTATCTGCCGGAGGTGCTCGGCCAACCTCAGTCGAGCAAGAGCGGATCATGGGGACGAACGATCTGGTCGACGAATTTTTTTTTGATCGGGCCCTGCTGGCGGGCATGCCGGTTTGTCGCATTCTGATTCGTGGGCAAGATGGGCGATCTCTGGGTTCAGGAACAGGGTTCATGGTGTCGCCCCGACTGCTACTCACCAATGAGCATGTTTTGCGCAGCGCTGAAGAGGCTGCGCCCTCATTGGCAGAGTTTAACTATCGAATGAACGTGGCCGGCGATCCTGAACCAACCTACCGATTTCATTTGCGGCCAGACCTGTATTTTTTTAACAACGTCGAGTTGGACTTTGCCTTGGTTGCAGTGGAACCCAAGTCAGTCGATGGAGCTACACCATTATCGCGTTTCGGCTACCACCGGTTGATGCCAACCAGCGGTAAGGCGGTGAAAGGCGAATGGCTCACGATTGTCCAGCATCCTGGTGGTGCGCCTCGGCAATGGGCCATTCGGGAAAATGAATGTATGGAAGACAGTCTGGCGGACGTGCTTTTGTACCGAAGTGATACGGCCCCCGGCTCCAGTGGTGCGGCGGTTCTGAACGATAGTTTTCAGGTAGTGGCGTTGCACCACTCAGGCGTGCCGAAGAAAGACGCTTCAGGCCGCCCGATGCTACGTGACGGCTCTTCGGTCGACAGCCTTGATGGTGTTGAAGATTCGCTTGTGGAGTGGGCCGCCAACGAAGGCATACGTATCAGTAGTATTTGCGCTCACATTGATCAGGCGGCGCCAGAAAACCAGGGCTATCTGGCAGAGTTGGTGGCCTCGCGGGAAGGGGGCGATATCCTTTCCACCGCGTTTCACGCCTCTCGTCGAAGCGAGGAGGTTACTCTGCAACCTGCTTCAGTTGCGCCTGCGTCGGCTTCAACACCTGTTTATGCGTCCGTTACCGGGGGAGGGCGTTTGGAACTGGGGACATTGGTGCTTGAACTGGGTGAGCCATTTGCCGGTCTCGCAGCAAGATTGGGGCTGGGGACGCAGCGAAATCTGGCCGGCAATGTTGCTGCAGACATGACAGATGTGAGCGTCGCGACGGAGACTTACAAAGAGCCGATTATCGATATTGATTACTCGACCAGAACTGGCTTCGATTTGAATTTTCTCGGTCTCGACACCCCCCTCCCTGAGGTCAATGACCCGTCGTTGATCGCCCCAACCAAGAGTGGCGATTCAATCATTCCTTACGAGCACTTCAGTGTCGTTTTGCACCGGAAAAGAAAGCTGGCCATCTTCACGGCCTCGAATGTTGATGGCCGCACGCAAGTTGTACAACCGCAACCGGGGCATGACTACACACGGGCCGGACTTACAGGTCTGCTCAAAAAAGGAGAAATGGAAAAGTGGGTTCTTGACCCGCGCGTTGACGAGCGTTTTCAGATTCCGGATCGGTTTTACACCAAGGACAATGGTGCGTTTGATAAGGGGCACATTGTTCGTCGAGAAGATGTCTGCTGGGGAAAAACTTTTGAACAAATTCAGCGGGCTAATGGTGATACCTACCACGTAACCAACTGCTCCCCTCAGCGTGGAAATTTCAACCAGACCGGCAAGAGTGGTATTTGGGGACAGCTAGAGAACTTTATTGGGTCGCAAGCGGATTCTGAGCGTTACTGCATTTTTGCCGGGCCGGTTTTGTCCGACAACGATGAAGTGTTTTCTGGAACCGAGCGAGTTCAGATCCCGTCTCGCTTCTGGAAGGTTGTTTGCGCCGTGAAGGATGGCAAACTTCAGGTTTTTGCCTTCGTCCTGGAACAGGATCTTTCAACTCTCCCCAAGGAGTTCGTCGTCACGCCGGTGTGGAAAGCCAGGCAAAAGTCTCTGGCTCAGATCGAGAAGCTAATCGGTCTGCTGAGCTTTGCGCAGCTCTATCACGACGCGGATCAGATTTGAGTTTGTTGGGCCAAAACTTGGCGTTAGTCAGAGGTCGGTAGGGGGGCCAGCGCCTGCGACGGCAGCGCCCCGCCGGTCTTGATGGTCTTGGTGACGATGTAGGTGAAGTAGCGTTCGATGCCCAGGCTTTCGAGCAGCAACTGGTCGATAAAGCGCTGGTACTGATCGATGTCCGGCGCGCGAATCATTGCGATGTAATCCACGCCGCCTCCGGTTGCGTAGCAGAACTCCACTTCGGCGGCATCGTTCATGCGCTGTTCGAAGCGGCGCATGCCGTGTGCCGTGTGTTGGGACAGAGTGATTTCCACCAACAGTTGCTGGCTCTTGAACACCAGGTTCCAGTCGATCACCGCGCGATAGCCCTTCACCAGGCCGGCGCTTTCCAATTTGCGCACGCGCTCCCACGTGGGCGTTACGGACAGGTTGATCGCCTCGGCCAGGTTCGACTTGGTGATACGCCCATCCTCGGAAAGGAGATGCAGGATTTTCAGGTCATAGCGGTCGAGCTTGTGCATCGTCAAAGAACTCTGTTACGGACGGGGGAGTATCAGGGCATCAACTTAAGTGGCGAGAGAGCAAGCTCCCTCGCCACAACGATAGCGTTAACCCAATACTTCTGCGGCCACCTGGTCAATCGCTCCCTTGGTGATATCGACAATCAAGTCCGCCTCGGCCTCGGTCAGGATCAGTGGCGGGGCGAAGCCGAGGATGTCGCCATGGGGCATCGCCCGGGCGATCATGCCGCGCTCAAGGCAGGCTGCCGAGACTTTCGGACCGACCTTCAAGGCCGTATCGAATGGTGTGCGCTGTTCACGATCGGCCATGAACTCGACGGCGGCGAGCATGCCGTCGCCACGCACTTCACCCACCAACGGATGGCCTTCGAGGGTTTCGCGCAGCCGGCGGTTGAGGTAACCGCCAACCTTTTCGGCGTTGGCCGTGAGGTTTTCCCGCTCCAGGATATCGAGGTTGGCCAAGGCCGCCGCCGCGCAGATCGGATGCCCGGAATAAGTCCAGCCATGGCCCATGGCGCCTTGGGATTCTGAAGCTTTTTCGATCACATCCCAGACTTTTTCGCCGACGATCACTGCTGACAGCGGCGCATAAGCACTGGTCAGGCCCTTGGCCGTGGTGATCAGGTCCGGACGCATGCCATAACGCTGGCTGCCCATCTTCGAACCCAGGCGACCGAAGGCGCAGACCACCTCGTCGGCGATCAGCAACACGTCGTACTTGTTCAGCACCGCCTGAATCGCTGCCCAGTAACCGGCAGGAGGGACCACGATGCCACCGGTGCCCATGACCGGTTCGCCAATGAATGCGGCGACGGTATCGGGGCCTTCGGCGAGGATCATTTTCTCCAGTTCGTCGGCGCAATAACGCACGAACGCGGCTTGATCCATGCCGGTCGGCGCCTTGCGATACCAGTGTGGGCACACGGTATGCTTGATGCCTTCGGCCGGCAGGTCGAAATGCTGATGGAAGCTCGGCAGACCAGTCAGGCTGCCGGTCATGATCCCCGAACCGTGATAACCACGGTCGCGGGAGATGATTTTTTTCTTCTGCGGGCGACCCAATACGTTGTTGTAGTAGCGCACCAGTTTGATCTGGGTTTCGTTGGCGTCGGAACCGGAAAGGCCGTAATAGACCTTCTTCATGCCTTCAGGCGCCCAGTCGATGATGCGGCTCGAAAGCTCGATGATCGCTTCGGTCGAGTGCCCCATGTAGGTGTGGTAATAGGCCAGCTCCTTGGCTTGCTTGTAGATCGCGTCGGCAACTTCGGTGCGGCCATAGCCGATGTTCACGCAGTACAGTCCGGCGAAGGCGTCGATGAGTTCACGGCCTACGTGGTCGCGGATACGGATACCCGAGCCGCCTTGGATGATGCGTCCTTTGAGCGCGCCGCTGGCGTGGTCATGGGCGTGAGTCGAAGGGTGCATGAAGTGCGCACGGTCTTGTTCGAACAGCGAGTCGAGTTCTTGGTTCATGGCATGTCTCCTGAGAACTGGCCTTAGAACTGGCCTTGATGGTGCAAGCAAAAGTATTTGGTTTCGACAAAGGCTTCGAAGCCCTCGGTGCCGCCTTCACGGCCGAGCCCCGAGGCTTTCATGCCACCGAACGGGATCGGATGGCCGGTGAACTTGACGCCGTTGACAGCGACCATGGCGTGGTCGAGTCGGCGGATCAGCGGGTAAATCAGGTCCAGGCGATTGGAACAAATGTAGGCGGCCAGACCGTATTCGGTGTCGTTGGCCATCTCGACGGCCTGGTCGAGGGTGTCGAACGGCATTACCCCGGCAATCGGCGCGAAATTTTCTTCGCGGTAGATGCGCATTTGCGGTGTGACGTCGGCCAGTACCGTTGGCTGGTAAAACAAGCCGCCAAGGGCATGGGCCTCGCCGCCGACCAGCCGTTGCGCGCCTTGTTGCAAAGCATCGGCGACACGTTCAGCGGTGACATCGAAGGCGGCCTGGTGCATCAACGGGCCGACATCGACCTGTTGTTCGCGGTCGCCGATCATTGCCGGACCGACTTTCAACTCACGCACGGCAGCGGCAAAGCGCTTGAGAAATTCCGGGTAAACCGAGCGTTCGACCATGATGCGGTTGGCCGCGCAGCAATCCTGGCCGGAGGTCTGGAACTTGGCCGCTACCGCGATTTTCACCGCCAGCTCAAGATCGGCGTCGGCGCAGACAATGAACGGCGCGTTGCCGCCCAATTCCAGCGAAACCTTTTTCACATCCTGAGCCGCCGCCTGCAGCACCAACTTACCGACGCGGGTCGAACCAGTGAAACTCACCGAACGCACGCGGCTGTCTTGCACCAGGGTCTGCATGGTCATCTGCGGTTCACCCAGCACCACGTTAAACACTCCGGCCGGGAAACCCGCTTCCTCGGCGAGTTGCGCCAAGGCGAACGCCGAGTAAGGTGTTTCATGGGCTGGTTTGATCACAACAGTACAACCGGCGGCCAGGGCGGCGGCCGCTTTGCGGGTGATCATGGCCGAGGGGAAATTCCACGGAGTCAGCAACGCGCAGACGCCGACCGGCTCCTTGACTGTGCCCAGGTGCGCGCCGGGGATGTGGCTGGGAATGTTTTGCCCGTACAGGCGCCGTGCCTCTTCGGCGAACCATGGAATGAAACTGGCGGCATAGGCGATTTCGCCACGGGACTCGGCCAGGGACTTGCCTTGCTCCAGGCTTAGAATCCGCGCCAGGTCTTCCTGATGCTCAAGAATCAATGCCGCCCAGCGCCGCAAAATCTTCCCGCGTGCCTCCAGGCTTTGTTCACGCCAGTCGAAGAAAGCACGGTGCGCGGCATCGACGGCGGCGACGATCTGCGGCTGATCGAGCAGCGGTACATGACCGATCAACGTCTGATCGGCGGGGTTATGCACGGCGATGCTGTGGCCGCTGTCGCTGTGCACCCAATGGCCGTCCACATAGCAGAGGGCCTTGAACAGCAACGGGTAATTGTTGGTCATGGTGTTACTCCCAATCGTCTGAGTTCAACTAATGCTAGGGCAGGGCGGTGGGGGGAATTCGCGGTTTGGTTGGGGGGCAACAGTCGTTTTTTTCTGATTACAGGCTGTCAAACAGAGCTTTTTGTGTTGAGCGGGAGCCCCCGCTCAACACAAGGCATTTGGCGCTACTGAGCGTTTTTGGCCGTGGCCACCCACCCATCCATCGTCGCCTTGTTTTCACTCATCCAGTCGTCAGCCAACTTGCGAATATTGCGTTCGCTTGAACCATCCTGGCTGATGGTTTTTTCCCAGTAGCTCCAGGTCGACTGGGGGAACGTCATCTGCTCCACCAGGGACTTGATGGCCGGGTTGGCGGCGATGAATTGCTTGTTGCCGATGGCGTACCAGTTCCACGCGGCCATGGCCATGCGGCATGGGTCGGCGCCACCGGCACAACCCGCCACCCCGGGAGTCAACGCCGAAGTGGTGCTCGGTACATTGCCAGGCAGGGCGTCAAACGGTGTCGGCAGCCACACCACGTCCTTGCCCGGCACCATGGTGTTGGTCATCCACGACGGCGCCCAGGCATAGAAAAACACCGGTTCGCCGCGCTTGAGACGGGCGACGTTCTCGAACATCAACGCCTCATATTTGCCGCGCACGGGGTTGACGGTGGCCTTCAGGCCAAACTTGTCGAGTTGATAGTCGACCACATCGCCGCAGCCCCAACCCGGGTCGCAGCTGATCAGGTCAGCCTTGCCGTTCTTGCCGAACAGTCCGGCGATCTTCGGGTCTTTCAGCTGTTCCAGACTTGTGATGTGGTAAGCGTCGGCGGTTTTCTTGTCGATCATGTAGCCGTTGTAGCCGGCGCCAGTGATAGAGCCGGCGCCTACTACCTCAGTACGTTCCTTGACCTTGTCAAAGCTGGGTTGCAACTGCGGCAGGGTCACATCCATCGAGAGGTCCAGGTCGCCCTGGGCCGCTGCCGGGAAAAACAGCGTGGTATTGACGGTGCTCAACTTGGTGGCGTAACCGAGGCGCTTGCTGGCTTCGATGGCGATTTTGGTGATGACGTAGTTACCGCCGGTGCTTTCCGACTGCACGAAGCGGATGGTCTTGCCGTTGCCCGGCAGGTCCTCGGCCTGCACCGCAGTGCAAGCCAGACCCACCACGGACAACGTTGCTGCAAATCCAAGCAAGGCGTTGAATGGACGCATCATGATTTTCCTCTTTGTTTTTCTCGTTATGGTTAAGGTGCGGCAGTCAATAACTGGCATTCATGACTTCTTTCTCTTATGCGTTGACCTGGCGCGAGTTGAGCAGCCGTTTGAACAGCGACTTGCGCTTGTGCGGCGTCGGTTGTGCCAGGTTCTGTGTGATCCGGTCGAGCATCATCGCCAGCAACACAATGGCGATCCCACCCACCGCCGCACGGCCCACGTCCATCCGTCCCAGGCCTTGCAACACCACCAGGCCCAGACCTTCGGCACCGATCATCGCCACCACCACGGACATCACCATAGCGGTGAGCACCGTCTGGTTCAGCCCGCCGAGAATGGTCGGGATCGCCAGGGGCAACTGGATTTCCCAGAGCAATTGGCGACGGTCGGCACCAAAGGCCTGGCCTGCTTCGACCAGTTCGGTTTCGACCATGCGAATGCCCAGGTAGGTAAAGCGGATCAGCGGCGGGCAGGCAGAAATCACCACCGCCACTTCGCCCGACACGGTGCCGACGCCAAACAGCATCACCACCGGCACCAGGTACACGAAGGTCGGCGTGGTCTGCATGATGTCGAGGATCGGTCGCATCACGGCCCAGACCCGTTCACTGCGGGCGCACCAAACTCCCACGGGAATGCCGATGACCATGCAGATGACAATCGCCGTGGTGATCAGCGACAGGGTGGTCATCGCCTCGTCCCACACCCCCAGCGTGGCGATGATCACCAGGGCAATGGCACTGAATAGCGCTACCCCCAGGCTGGCGGCGCGGTAAGCGATCAGGAACATCAGCAGCACCATCACCGGGAATGGAATGGCGTGGATCACCGTGTCGCTGAAGGCCAGCAGGTGCTCCACCGGCCAGCGAATGGCCTGGAACATCGGGCGAAAATGAATGCCCAGCCACTCGACGCATTGGCTGATCCATTGGTCCACGGGGAAAACGGCGAGGTCTTCTGAACTAAGCATGGTGTGCAACCTCCGAGACGAAAGGGCGAGTGGCCGGGGGGCTGGAAGGGAGGCCGGCGATGCAATCCAGGATGTGGGCGCTGTTCAGGGTGCCAACAAACACACCGTCAGCCTCGACCACCGCGACCGGCAGGCCGGGTTTGAGCAGCCGTGCCACTTCCACCAACTTGGCGCTGGCCGGCACGCTGACAAACTGCAGCGACAGGCGTTGCTGAGCATCGGCACCACCGCCCACCGCCAGCAGTGCACGGGAGTCCAGCACGCCAATTGCCTCGCCGGCGGCATTCAGCACAAACGCGCTGGCGCTTTCATTACCGACGATGCGGATGTCGTCCTGGACCAGCAGGGTGCCGGCTTGCTCCATGATCGAGCGCGCATCGAAAAGCCGCGAGCGATCCACCTCGCGGGTGAATCCGGCCACGTAGTCGCTGCCGGGGTTGGCGACGATTTCCTGGGGCGTGCCTTCGCGCACCACTTGGCCGTCCGCCATGATCGCAATGCGCGTGCCGAGCTTCAGTGCTTCCTGGAAGTCGTGTGTGATGAACAGAATGGTCTTTTTCAGGGTGCGTTGCAGGCGCAGCAGTTCGTCCTGCATTTCAGTGCGGATCAACGGGTCGAGGGCGCTGAAGGCTTCGTCCATGATCAACACATCGGCGTCGGTGGTCAGGGCGCGGGCCAGACCAACCCGCTGGCGCATGCCGCCGGACAGTTCATGGGGGTGATGATCGGCCCACTTGGCCAGGCCGACGATGGCCAGCACTTCCTCGGCGCGTTTGCGCCGCTGGGCGGCAGGTACGCCGCGAAGCTTGAGGCCGAACTCGGTGTTTTCGATCACGGTCTTGTTCGGCAGCAGGGCGAAGTGCTGGAACACCATGGAGATGCGCGTCCGTCGCACCTCTCGCAACTCGCTTTCGTTCAGGGCCACCAGGTCTTTGCCGTCCAGCAGGATCTTGCCGGCCGTGGGTTCGTTCAAGCGGTTGATGCAGCGGGCCAGGGTGGATTTCCCTGAGCCGGAGAGACCCATGATCATGTAGATCGCACCGCTGGGAATAGACAGCGACACGTTGTTGAGGCCGACCACCGTCGCGGTCTCGGCCAGGATCCGGTCTTTGCTGGCGCCGGCGGTCAAGAGCTGCATGGCTCTGTCCGGGGTTGAGGAGAAGACCTTGTAGAGGTTCTCAATCTTCAGTCGTTCGCTCACCAATTGCCTCCAATTGTTGTTTTTCAATCTGTGGAAAATTTCATCAATAGAAATTTTTTGGGCTTCTGGCAGTTAATGGTCTTTCAGTTGCTACGGGCGCAAGGGTGCAATCTGAAAATTTTTGTTGTTGTGCGGGGCACTTACAGCATGAGCGGTGTGGCGAGTGCAAGGTTGAGACGTCAGCCGGTAGCAGAATCTGTCGCACCCATGCTTTCCCGTGCTTTCCGGGCGACGCGGAAGGCTTCGACACCCGCCGGCACCCCGCAGTACACCGCGACCTGTATCAGGGCGCAGCGCAGTTCCTCGTCCGTAAGGCCATTGCGGATGGCGCCGCAGAAGTGCGTGGCAAACTCGTCCATGCGGCCCAGCGCCGCGAGCATGCCGAGGTTCAGCAGGCTGCGTTGCTTGAGGTCCAGGCCTTCATCGGTCCAGACCATGCCCCAGCAGTATTCGTTGAGCACGTCCTGGAACGGCCGAGAGAAATCATCGGCCTTGCCCAGCGCCTGGTCGACGTATGCATTCCCCAGGACTTGACGGCGAACCGTTTCGCCCTGGGCTTGCAATGACTTATCCATGTTGTACCTCCGGATCATCAATCAGAAAGTCACGCATCAGATTCGCCACCAGTTGCGGCGCTTCGATGAGAATGCAGTGGCGTAACCCCGGCAGGATTTTCAGTTGCGAGCCGTGGATACGCTCGTGCATGAGGGCCGCCATTCTCGGGTTGGAACCCGCATCGTCGGCACCGGTGGCAATCAGCGTCGGGCAGCGAATCCGCTGGAGTTGGTCGCCGAAATCCGACTCCGCCAACACCCGATACGCCGCCGCATAACAACCGGGATCATTGTTGGCATTCAGCTGCCGCAGACGGCTGACGGCCTCAGGGTGATGCGTCTGAAAATCCTCGGTCAGCCAGCGTGACAGCGACGCTTCGTAATGCGCCACCGGTTCGCCGGCTTGCAAGGTCGCCAGACGTGTCTGGACCCGTTCGCGTTCCTGCGCAGTACGCCCGGCGACCGTCGACAACAACACCAGACGCTGAACCCGCGCCGGATGAGTCAGCGCCAGGCGCTGGGCGATCAAACCACCCAGCGAGAAGCCCGCCAGGTCGAAGTGCTTGAAGCCAACGTGATCGGCCAGGGCCAGCGTTTCACCCACGAGGTGATCGATCTCATAGCGTCCCGGGGTGCGGGACGACTGGCCGTGGCCGCGCAGGTCGAAGGTCAGGATGGTGAACTGATCTTTCAATCCGTTCACCACATCACTCCATGCTTCAAGGCTTGAGCCAACGCCATGAATGCACACCAGTGGTCGCGGCCCATGGCCATCGAGGCGATAGTTGAGCGTGACGTTGGCCACACTGAATTGTTGTGCCTGGCTCATGGCGCTTACCCCGTGACCTTGTCGTGGCGTTTGGCGCGTTCGCGTTCGGCGAAAACCGGCATCACTTCATCGATGAACAGGCGCAGGGTCTGCTTCTGCAATTCGAATGGCAGGTTGAAGGTGAGCCCCAGGCAATACTGATCGACGCCAGCGGCTTCGTAGTCGAGCAACTTTTCGATGATTTGCTCCGGGGTGCCGAACATCAGGTTGCGCCGAATGTTTTCCGGGTTGTAGTTCTCCTTGCCCCGCACGGCTTCAAAGGGCACAGGCTCGGGGAAGCCGTTGTGCACGGTGCCGACGTTCTGCATGAGGTTTTCGAAGGCGCGGCCAAAGTCCATGCTGTGCTTGACCGGCAGTTCCCAGTCCTGCGGCTTGGCGTAGACGCAGGTGCGGCGCTGCATCATGAACCGCGGACGCGGTACATGGGGGTTGTCGGCCACGGCTTTGTTGAATTTCTCGCCCAGCACGGCGATTTCTGCCGCCGGGGCCGAGAGCGGGGTGGAGAGAATGTTGGCACCGATGCTCACGGCCCAATCGAAGGTGCCCGGATCCCGCGCGGCCACCCAGATACGCGGGTGATCCTTTTGCAATGGCTTGGGCACGGCGGCCGTCAGCGGGAATTTCCAGTAATGGCCGTCATGGGCGTAATCCCCGGCCCAGAGCTTTTGCACCGCCGGCACCAGTTCCTTCATATAGCCCACGCCTTCCTGCTGTTGCAGGCCAGGGGTCATGCGGTCGAACTCGTATTGATAAGAGCCGCGGGCGATACCGAATTCCAGGCGGCCCTTGGTCAGGTGATCGCACAGCGCAGCTTCACCGGCCAGGCGGATCGGATGCCAGTACGCGGCGGCCAGCGTCGCGGTGCCCAGGCGAATGCGCTGGGTGTGCTGGGCCAGCCACACCAGCGTCTGGAACGGGTTGGGGGCGATGGTGCATTCGAGGGTGTGGTGCTCCGAGGTCCACAGGGTTTCGAAGCCGCCTTCATCCGCGATCTGCGCCAGTTCCAGCAGGTTGGCCATGACGGTCTGCATGGGCACGTCAGGGGAAAAGCGTTCCATGCTCAGGGATACGGCAAATTTCATAAGGTGCTCCTTGAATAATCAGCGCAGGCGAATGACGAAGGGGTCTTGCATTTCGCCGGAGTAGTCGATGACCACGTTCTTGGCCCGGGAAAACTCGCGCATCACGTCGAAGCCGCCACGACGGCCGTAACCGCTCTGCTTGAAGCCGCCATTGGCGGACATGTAGGCTGAACTGCGGTAGGTGTTGATCCACACCGTGCCGGCGTCGATGCGGTTGGCGAAACGCATGGCGCGGTCGATGTTCTGGGTCCAGATCCCCGAGGCCAGGCCGTAGTGGGTGTCGTTGGCCAGGCCGATCATTTGTTCTTCCGAGGTGAACGGCATCACGCCGACCACCGGGCCGAACAGTTCGTCGCGCATGAACGGCATGTCGTTGCTGGCGTTGGCCATCACCGTTGGCTCGAAGTACCAGCCTTCGGACAGATTCGAGGCATTGGGACGTTTGCCGCCGATGGCCACTTGCGCGCCCTGTTTTGCGCCGCTGGCGATGTAGCCTTCGAGTTTTTGCAATTGGGCTTGCAGTGCCAGCGGGCCGATATCGGTGTGTTCTTCCATGGGATGGCCAACCTTGATGCGCTGGGTGCGGGCCACCAGGGCTTCAACGAATTTGTCGTAGATCGGCGCTTCGACGAAGCAGCGCGAGCCGGCGACGCAACTTTGCCCGGCCGCGGCGAAGATGCCAGAGACCACGCCGTTGACCGCCTTGTCGATGTCGACGTCGGCAAACACCACATGGGGGGACTTGCCGCCCAGTTCCATCTGGCACGGCACCAGGTTGTTGGCCGCATTGCCGGCGATGCGTCGGCCGGTGTCGGTGCTGCCGGTGAACACGTATTTAGCGATGTCCGGGTGGCGAGTCAGAGCATCACCAGTGACGGCACCGTTACCGGTGACGACGTTGACCACGCCAGCCGGGAAGCCCGCTTCGATCACCAATTCGGCCAAGGCCAGGGTAGAGGCGCTGGCATGTTCCGACGGCTTGATCACCACGGTGTTACCAATCGCCAGGCACGGCGCCAGGGTGCCGGTGAGCAGCATCAGCGGTGAGTTCCAGGGGGTGATCATGCCGACGACCCCCAGCGGTTCGCGGGTGCTGTAATTGAGCTGGTTGAGCTTGTTGACCGGGATGGTTTCACCTTGCAGCTTGTCGGCCATGCCGGCGAAGTAGATGTAGGCGTCGGGCAGGGCGCTCATCTGGGCACGCATTTCCCGAAGCAGCTTGCCGTTGTCGCGGGTTTCCAGCAGGGCCAGTTCTTCAGCGTTTTCGGCGACCAGTTGCGCCAGGCGATACAACAACTTGCCCCGTGCGGTGGGCGTCATATTGCGCCACTGCGGGTCGTGGAAAGTTTTGTGCGCCGACGCGACTGCGCGAGCCACATCGCTGGCATCGGCCTGGGCGAATTGGTACCAGGCCTGGCCGGTGGTGGGGTCGAAACTTTCGACCCAGGTTTCGCTGGCAGGCGCGACGAACCGGCCATCGATAAACAGGTTGAGGCGGTTGCCCGCAAGGGCGCTGACCGTGGTTTTCATGGAAGAGTCCTGTGGGTGCGTGTCAAAGGGGTTCGGCAGTCAGTGCGCAGCTCTCGATCATCGCCACCCGTCCGCTGGCGGCGGAGCCGGTATAGATGCCGAACTGCTGGTTCTGGCGCTCGCGGGCATAGCGGCGCACCACTGAGCGCAGTTCGTTGACCGGCATCAATTCGATGGGCAAATCGTCGAGGGGAAAGAAGCGCAAGGTGTCGGGTAACTCGACATCAGGGCTGTCGAGTTGGGCGCGGTAGATCAGGTAACCCGGGTCGGTGTCGTCGACATCGAACGCCGAATACAGAAAGGTCGACTCCAGTTCCACCGGCAGCGAGCTTTGGCCGGCATCAATGAAGCCTTTGCGCTTGCCGGCTACGGGCAGCGTCCAGCCGCCTTGGCCATCGGCGCGAAACAGGATCGCGTCATCGGCTTCGATCAGGTAGCCGATGATCATCTTGTGCGAGTCCAGCCAACTGGCCGGTAGCGGGTCCTGGATATTCCCGTAGCGGCCACGGCAAAAACACAGCGGCAACTTGGGGCTGGTGCCGAAGGCGCGAACCTGGCCGATCAACACCAGATGGTCGCCGGCTTCAATGCGCTGGTGCACGGTGCAATCGAACCAGGTCAGGCTGTCGGTGAGGATCGGCGCCCCGGTGTGGACCGTGTCGTGATTGACGGTCTGGAACTTGTCTGGCGATTTGGAGGCAAAGGTGCCCGAGACGTCCACTTGCCCTTCATGCAGCAGGTTCACGGCAAACTGTTCGCTGGCGGCGAACGCAGTGTAGCTGGCCGCCGATTTGCCGACGCACACCAGCAGCAGCGGCGGATCCAGGGAAACCGAGGTGAATGAGTTGGCCGTCATGCCCCGTGGATTGCCTTCGGCGTCATGGGTGGTGATGACGGTGACGCCGGTCACGAAGGTGCCGAAGGCCTGGCGCAAGGCGCCGGGATCGACGGCGGCGTTGGCATTGATCACGGTGCTTGGCATCGGAGTACTCCTGTTTCTTGTTGTTTGGAAGAAGCCTACGGGGAAGCAAAACCGTAGGCTTGCGTCGATCAAGAGGAAGTTTTGTGGAAATTTTGCTGCGTTAAGAAGGAAAGATCAGTCCTTGAGTTGTTCCGCTTCCATCTCCGCCATGTCTTGATAGCGGTCGGCAATCCTTGGGTGCGCACGGGAGCCGTCGGAGGCGCCAATGGCGATCAGCACTTCGTCCGGGCCCGGTGCATCGGCGATCTGGAAGTTGGCGGTCAGGAAGTGCGAGCGCTTGCCGGTTTCGCTTTTGTGCACCATCGGCAACGAGAGCAGGGCGCCCGGAGCGTTGCGGGTGTTGGTGAAACTCAGGTAGGCGGTGCCTTGTACGGCGTCGCGGAACAGGTTGCCGAAGCGCAGGGTGTGGATCAGCCCCGAGGCGTGTTCGATCTCACCGTTGACCCCGACAGCGGCGGCCTTGCCAAAGGCTTCGACCTTGTCGCCCGGCATCAGGGCCGTCAGGCGGCGGGTCATTTCATAGCCCAGGCCCGGGGCCAGGCGCAGGATCTCCGGGCGCAGGTTTTCGACGAAACCCTGGCCAGCCCAAGGGTTCTTCAACACGGCGGCCACCACGATCAGGGTGATCGGCTTACCGGCGTCCTTGCCGCCTTCGATAAAGGTTTCTTCGATAAAGGTGCAGTATTTCCTGACGCCCAGATTTTCCAGATTCATGATGACTCGTCGCCCTTGTGGCTGTTGGTTGTGGCCTTAGGCTAGGAGCAAAGGGAAAGAGCGTCTTCCGTGGTTTCGCAGTGAAAATTAGTTGGACATTGCTCTGAAACGGCGCAAGTATCCGGCGGGCCTGGCAGGCAAGTTGGCTGCCTTGACCTCCATGTTCAGGTGAGCGCCTTGAATCGAGAAATGCAGATACTGTCGTTGCGCGATGTAGCGAGTCAGATCAACTCCGGCGGTGATCTGCAATCGATGCTGCACCAATTGGTCTACGCCAGTTGCCGGCACACCCACTGGACCATGAGCTCGATCATGGCCATCGATATGGAAGCCGGTTTTGGCCATGTCATCGCCCGCCATGACCCGACCCTGGTGCAGCGGCCGCTGGTGGATTGCTGGGAGCTGTCATCCAGCCCGGTAATGACCGCCTTGCAGCGCAATGAGCCGGTGTTCATCCGTGACGTGCGCGTATGCGAGTACCCCGGTTATCGCCACGAATCTCTGGAGCGGGATTACCGCACGGTGATGGTGATGCCGATGAACTGCACCGACTTCGATGGCCGGCCCATGGTGCTCAGCGTGATTTCCCGCACGCTCATGGACGTATCGGAGGAAGATCGGGTGTTCCTCGGCATGATCATCCACCTGGGTGCCATCGCCGTGGAGCGCCAGCGTCAACTGGAAGCCGAGCGTCGCGCCGCCGAACGCATGCAACAGGCGTTGCATGTGCACACCACCTTATTGGAGCACGTGCTGGGTGGTGGTTCGGTGACCTCATTGTCGTTGATGGTCGGCAACCAATTGCCCAACCCGGTGATTGCCGTGGACTTTACCGCCAATCAGGTGGTCGCCGGTCGCTCGCCGGACACTGCATTGTTCGATGATGCCGCCTGGCAGTCGGCGGTCGCCGGTGTGCTGGGGGTGCAAATCTCCAAAGCGACCCATGAAAGCTTGCGCAGTGCTTTGCGCAGCACAGTCAACCTGTTTCTCGACGACGGCGAGCGCCAGTTCACCCTGCGGGCGCAAATCGAGCCGTTGATGGTCGATCAAGAACTTGTGGGAGCGCTGGTGCTGTTCCCGGTGGCTGCGCCGGTCAACGAACTGGACCTGCTGATGCTGGAAAGCGCCAAGTTCGCCTTGAGCGTGCAGATGATGCGCAGCTTTATCCGCTTTCGCTTTGAAACCCGCACCCAGACCGAACTTCTGCTTGAAGTACTTGAAGGTCGCTGGCGCGACACCGATGACATTCAGCAGCGGGCCCAGCGTCTGGGTTTCGGCTTCAACACCGCGCAGCAGATGATCATTGTCGATTATGGCGACAAGGCGCGGGAGGCGAAGAATCTGCACCACAACGTCGCCCGTATCCTGCAACGGGCGGGCATTCACTCGACGGTAATTATCGTCGACAACGGTCTGGTGTGCCTGGTGCCGTCCGAAGGCGAGAAAGGCCGCGAGCGGCTGGCCAAGCTCAAGCGGCAGATTGTCGATGACCTGGCGCATTACTTGGGGAGCGAGCCGATTCTGCTGGCCAGTGGCGTCTGCAAGGCGCTCAGCGATTACCCGGCCGCGTGGGAGCGCTGCCGGCGGCTGATCGAGATCGCCCGATCGTTTGGCCGCCGTGGGCCGATTTCCGATAAGGACTTCGGGCCGATGCCGATCTTTGTGGCCGCGGTGGGCGGGGAGGATATTCGTACCTTCGTCAATGAAAGCGTGGGCGCGATGTTGGCCCATGATCGCAAGCATCAAACGCCTTATCTGGAAACACTGACTGTGTATCTGCGCGAAAGATGCCGTAGCCAGGCCTGTGCGGATGCCATGGGAGTGCATGTGACAACGCTCAGATATCGCCTCACGCGGATTCAGGAGCTATTCGGCATTGATGTCGAGACACCGGAGCGGCGGTTTGCAACGGAATTGGCGATTCACCTGCAACAGGTAATTGATAATTAGGATGACGTTTTTTCAGGTTCAACGAACCTTTCAGATCGGATCATCTTGCAATCTGACTGCGGCAAAGGAAGCGACTAAGGGATGGCCGTAGGGTAACTGCGCCAAGGCGCAGTTATATCGCCGTTCCATGCGAGTATCTATCTTCACTGCGTGCTGGACCTATGGGCAAGACAGTGACGCCTGCGGCATGCCCTCAAAAGTCTAGCCCCTCCCGTAGGCCAGCGTCCTCGAAGTGAGCGATATCGTGATGTTCTGTAGCTAAAACAGCGGAATGCTATAAGTCACGATCAACCGATTTTGATCCTGGTTGCGGGACGCTTCGCTGTTCGACTTGCCATTGCGCCAACCGAATCCAACCCCTTTAAGCGCACCGGACTGGAGCACGTAGTCCAGGCTGATATCCCGCTCCCATTCTTTCTGATTATCACTGGATGTCGTCTTGATATTGTCCCCGCTGAGGTACATGACTGACGCTTTCAAACCCGGTACCCCCAAGGCTGCGAAGTCATATGCATACTGACCGAAGGCTGTGCGCTCGCCCGCGCGGGTGAAGGTCTGGATCAGGCGATCGGTATACAGGTAAAGACTGGCCCCACCGGCGCCTTTGTCCGGCAAATTGCCCTGATTGAGCTGAGTGAAATTACTACCGCTCGAAACGCTTTGGTAACCCGCCGTAATCGCATGGGCACCCAAGGAGTAAATCAGCGCGGCACTCCAGGTCCGGTTGTCGATCTCGCCATCGTTGTCTTGGGTGTAGCCACTGATTCTGTAGCCCGAGGTGCCCGAGCTGTTTTTACCGGACGAGTCGGTCTTGAAGTAACGCAGGTCGGTTTTCAGGGATTGATTGTCCGAGATCGCCAGTGTGTGGATCAGGCCGAAAAACTGCTGGGTGTAATAGTCGTCCAGGTTGGCGTAGTAATACTGGACGGTCAGGTCCTTGGTGATTTTCCAGTCGCCGCCAGCGAAGTCGAACGCATTGCTTTCACGGGTACCGCCCGTGGCGGCCAGGCCGGTTTGATCGCTTGAACCCCGGCCTGTGGCGTGTTCAATTCGGCCACCTGTCAGGGTCAGATCCTTGAACTCGCTCGAAGTGATTTGCCCGCCCTCGAATGTCTGCGGCAGCAGGCGACCGTCGTTGGCCACCAGGATCGGCAGCTTCGGCATCAGCGTGCCCAGACGCAGTTCGGATTTCGAGACCTTGACCTTGCCGGTCAGCCCCAACCGGCTCCACTCATCGACGGCGCTGTTGTCGCTGTCCGAAGGAATCATCGAGCTGCCGACATGCCGTCCTTTGCCGCTGTCCAGGGTAACGCCCATCAAACCCAGCGCATCGATGCCAAAACCCACCACGCCATCGGTGTAGCCCGACTTGTAGTCGAGCATGAAACCCTGTGCCCATTCTTCGGTTTTCGAGGGGGCGGCCGAGCCGTCGCGGTTGTCATTGTTGAAGTAGAAATTGCGCATGCCCAGCGTGGCTTTGCTGTCACTCAGGAAGTCGGCCTGCGCCTGGGTGCTGAGTGCAATGGCACCCAGAGCCAGGGTTACGACCGTGTTCTTGTTGCCCATATGAAGCGCCCCTTGTTTTTGTAGTTGGAATTGAGAAGGGTGACTCCCGCCATCACAGATGCGCTGTCGGCGGGAGCCTGCAGTTGGAATCAGATACCCAGTACGTTGGCACCGATGCACGGGTCAATCCCGCGTTCCAGACGACGCTGGTGCAAGATCACAGTGATCTCCATCGAACCAGTGGTGACTTCGAAATCCAGAATGTGGCCGCCATAGGCCTGGAACGTGGCGTCGCCGGCGACACCGTGCATGTGGATCGAAGGCTGGTCATTCTTCCACGCCACCGAGCCGGTGATGCTGGCCATCTCGACGTTGCTGAAGGTCTTGGCGTCGAAGTCCTTTTTGTCCTTGTTCCAGAAACCGAACTTCACGTTGCCGAAACCGATCCCGCTGATAGAGGCACTGGGGATCTTCTCGGCTATCGCCAGTTTGGTCAGTTCCTTGAACGCGTTGTCACCCGTGCGCAACACCATGAGGTAACCGGTGGGGGTCTTGGTGTAGCGGGGTGTGGCTTCAGTGGCACATTGCATGGGCGCTGTCGTCGCGGTGGGGGTGGTGTCTGCAACGGCCAGTTGAGTGCCTGCGGTATTGATCATCACGGCGGCAGTAACGGCCAGCATCAGTCTGCAAAAGCGTTGTTTCGGGTGACGTTGAACGTGCATGAGACTTCCTCTGTTTTTATTGTGGGTGCAGCGGTTTTCGGGACGAACGAATCCGATGCCTGTTGTTCACAGGCACGGAAGTTGTTGCTATCAGTGGGCGTTAGTTGAAGCCGGTGACTTACAGCGCTTCGCGGTGGCTGACGCCGTCAACCAGGCGGGCGATGCCCAGCGGGTTGGCATTTTTCAGGGCGTCTGGCAGCAGGTTGTCGGGGCAGTTCTGGTAGCACACAGGGCGCAGGAAGCGATCGATCGCCAGAGTGCCGACCGACGTGCCGCGCGCATCCGACGTCGCCGGGTACGGTCCGCCGTGGACCATCGCGTCGCAGACCTCCACGCCCGTAGGGTAACCGTTGAACAATACGCGCCCGACTTTCTGTTCCAGCAGGGCCAGCACGTCGCTGACACTGCCGACTTCCGTGTCTTCAATCATCAGGGTGGCGGTCAACTGTCCGCGCAGGCCGTGCAAGGCCTGCATCAACTCGGCGTGGTCGGCGACTTCGACGACGATAGTGGTCGGGCCGAATACTTCTTCCTGCAGCAATTCATCACCGTTGATCAACAGGCTGACGTCGGCCTTGAACACTTGTGGTCGTGCCTGACTACCCTGTTGGTCGGTGCCGGACAGGTGCGTTATGCCGGGGTGGGCGCGCAGGTTGTCCAGGCCGTGGCAGTAGCTTTTCAGGGCACCGCTGTTGAGCATGGTTTGTGCGGGTTGTTCGTTCATCAATCCGGCAAAACGCTCAATGAAAGCGGTGAACTCCGGCGAGCGAATGCCCAGTACCAAACCGGGATTAGTGCAGAACTGACCCGCACCCAGTACCACAGAAGCGCTCAGCTCGGTGGCGATTTTGTCGCCGCGTGCCTTCAACGCTTCGGGCAACAGCAACACCGGGTTGATGCTGCTCATCTCGGCGAACACCGGGATCGGTTGCGGGCGTGCTGCTGCCATGTCACACAAGGCCCGACCGCCGCGCAACGAACCGGTGAAACCGACTGCCTGAATTGCCGGGTGCTTGACCAGTGCTTCACCGACACTGCCGTAAAGCAGGCTGAAGACACCTTCAGGCATGCCGGTTTTTACCGCGGCGCGAGTGATCGCATCGGCGACGTAATCGGCGGTCGCCATATGCCCGCTGTGGGCCTTGAACACTACAGGGCAACCGGCAGCGAGGGCTGAGGCTGTATCGCCGCCCGCGGTAGAAAAGGCCAGCGGGAAGTTGCTGGCACCGAACACCGCGACCGGTCCGAGGCCGGTGCGATACTGGCGCAGGTCCGGGCGGGGCAGCGGTTGTCGGTCCGGCAGCGCACAGTCGATGCGCGCACCGTAGAAATCGCCGCGCCGCAGCATCGTGGCGAACAGGCGCATCTGGCCGCTGGTGCGGGCCCGCTCACCCTGGATGCGCGCGGCGGGCAGGGCGGTTTCCCGGCACACGAGGCTGATGAACGGTTCATCCAGCGCCTCCAGTTCTGTGGCAATGGCGTCGAGAAAACCGGCGCGACGTGCGGCAGAAAGGTTGCGAAAGGTCGGGTAAGCCGTGGCGGCTGCTTGTGCGGCTGCGTTCACTTCTTCCGTTGTCGCTTGATGAAAGCGGTACGGCAGCGCTTCCCCGGTGCTGGCGTCGTGGCTATGCAGGGTGGTCGTACCGTTTGCCGAACGTGTGCCGGCGATGTAGTTGTGGCCTGAAACTTCAAACATGTTGGACTCCTGGTGAGCGGTGCAAAGGGGTTCAGGTGAGCCGGTAGATGCGTCGGGCGTTGTCATGAAACAGGGCCAGCCGCTCAGCGAGGGGGCGGTCGCGAACAATGGCTTTGAACCCGTCGAGGACTTCGCTGAGGCTGTTCACCACGCCATCGACCGGGTAATTGCTGGCGAACGCGCAACGGCTGACATCGACAATCGAAATCGCGTCGTTCACCACCATCCGGTTCGCTTCGACTGGCCATGCCTTGCCGGGGATGCAGATGCCGGAAATCTTCAAGGCAACGTTCGGCTCCCGTGCCAGCAGCGCAAGGTTGGTACGCCACCCGGCCAAGCCTGCTTCGGACCGATCCGCCGGCAGCGCGGTGTGATTGACCACGATGGTCACGTCGGGAAAGTCCCGGGCCAGCTCGGCGGCTTCTGGCAGATGCCACCAGGGCGCCTGCAACTCGAAGTGCAGGCCGTTTTTCGCCAGGTGTGCGTAGCCCTCACGCCAGCGCGGGTCACGCATGGAGCCTGATTCTGCAAAATCTACACGCCAGGCCTCGCGGCTGGTCACCGTCGGTTTGTGGCGGATGCCGCGCACCAACGGGTGATTTGCGTACAGGCGCAACAGGTCGAAAGCGTCTTCACGGTCCAGCCAGGCCTGCGCAACCATCGCCGCCACGCCGGGTTCGCTCTGCGCCAGTGATTCGACAAACATCACTTCATCCGCAGGTGTTGCCGGGTCCCATTCACCTTCAATGACGACGGTCTGCACCACGCGATGCTTGCCGGCCAGTCGGCGATAGTCGGCCGGCAGAAAGTTGCGGCAAATGGACGAGTAATCGCCATAGCGGAACGGTCGCAACGGGCGATCGTTCAGCCACGGGTAGTAATGGGCTTCGATGTCGAAATAGTGTTGGTGCGCGTCGACGATAGGCAGGTCCGCATCGTCGCCGCTGGCCAGAAAGCGTTCCCGCCAGTCGATGCTCGATACCTCATCCATGCAGTTGCTCCAGGCGATAAAAGCGTTGAGCATTGCCGGCGAACACTGCTTCCTGCACGGCACGACCCATCGGCGCGAGCATGTCAGCCATGCCATTGGCAATCGTGTCGTAGGAAGCGCGCAGCCCGGCCACCGGAAAGTTGCTGGCGAACATGCAGCGTTCGGGGCCGAAAATCTCCAGTGCGGTCAGTACCACCACCCGGTTGTCGGCGTAGTTCCAGGGCGAATCCTTCAGGCCGAACTCCGACAATTTGATGTGCACGTTGGGCTGCAAGGCCAGTGCTTCCAGGCCTTTGCGCCAGCGTGCGATGCCTTGCGGGCTGCGATCCCAGGCGAAGCCGGTGTGATTGAGCGCAATGCGGATTTGCGGAAACATCGCCGCCACCTCGGCCGCCTCGACCAAGTGCCACGGCGGCACGCGCAAGTCCCACGACAGATCGTGATCAGCCAGTCGCGCAAATCCTTCCAGCCATTTCGGGTCCTGCATGGTGCCCTTGGCCCCGGTAATCGACACGTCCGGCGACACCGAGGTCAGCGGTTTCGAACGTATGCCTTTGACCAGTGGCCGCGCAGCCTGGGCGGCGAGAATCTCGGCGCTGTCTTCGCGATCGAACCAGGCGTGGGCGACGATGGCGCTCGGGAAACCATAACGGGCGTTCACCTGTTCCAGCCACTGGGTTTCGGCGACTTGCTCATCGCGTGCGCGCTCGGCCTCGACATGCACAGTGCCGACCAACCGTTGCTTTTCGGTCAGAGCGAGAAAGGTTTCCGGCAGGAAATCACGGCACAGGCTGTGATAGTCGCCAAGAAAGAAGTCCTCGTGATAGTCGTCCTGCAGCCACGGATATCGACCGTTGCCCAGGTCCCACAAGTGATGGTGGGCATCGACAATCGGCAGCGCGTCTTCGCCGGCAAGGTTCGGCAAACCGTTGCGTTCGTGCAGCGTGATCATGACGTCGTCCCTTGTTCAGCGCGCCGCAGTCAATTGGGAAGGGCTGAGCACGCCATCTTCGACGTCGCCCGCAGCCTCTGCTTCGGCTTTGGCCTGGACGCGGCTGCGCAGTTTGGCAACGTTCACCACTACGCGGGTGTGCGCCGCCGTAGCCACCAGTTCAACGTCATCGCGCACTTCGACGTTGAAGGTGACACTGCGACCTTCAATGCGCGTGACCGTGGCAGCGATGTTCACCGACATTCCCAGCAGTGTGGCGCCGACGTGGCGGATATCGACCGCGGCCCCCACAGTGTTCTCGCCTTCATCGAGGAAGGTCAGCAGGTAATCAAGGCAGGTCTGCTCGATGTCATCGACCAGGCGCGGCGTGGCGTAGATGCGCAAGTCTTCGCCGAGAAACGAGATGGTGCGCTCCTTGTCGACGGTCAGTCGGCGTTCGGTGGCGGAGCCTGCATGCATTGTGGAGAAATTCATGGAAAACCTCTTGGTCAAGTCAAAGGGCAATTCAGGCAGTAGGCAGGAAGCCGATGGAAACCCACGGCACGGCGATCAGCACCGCCAGTGCCACCACCAGCGCGCCGAGGTACGGCCAGACCCGACGCATGGCTCCGCTAGGGTCGACCTTGGCGATAGCGCATGCGGCGTAGAACCCCACGCCAAACGGCGGGGCGAACAAGCCCAGGCCCATGGCGAAGATCGCGACCATGGCGTAGTGCACGTCGTTGATGCCCATGGCTTTGGCGATCGGGAATAGCAGCGGTCCAAACAGGACGATGGCCGGGATGCCTTCCAAAAAGCTGCCGAGCAGGATGAACGCCACGGCGGAGATAATCAGAAAGCCCAGCGCGCCGCCCGGCACAGTCGACATCACTTGCGCCAGCTGGTGGGAGAAGCCTGACTGGGTCAGCGCCCATGCCATGGCGGTGGCGCTGCCGATGATGATCAGGATCGCGCCGGACAACGACGCGGTGCTGACCAGGATCGGATACAAGCGGCGCCAATCGAAGCAGCGATAGCACAGCAGACCGACGATGAAGGTGTACGCCACGCCGATGGCGGCGACTTCGGTCGCGGTAGCGACGCCTTCAACCACGGCGGTGCGGATCACGAAGGGCAGGGCCAGGGCCGGCAACGCGACCAGCAGCGAGTGGCCGATTTCCTTGCCCGTGGCGCGTTTACCAGTGGAAGCGTCTTTCTTGCGGTTTTTCCACCAGACCACCGCCGCCATGGCAATTGCGCCCACGACTGCTGGCATGAAGCCGCCGGTGAACAGTGCGGAAATCGACACACCGGTTACCGAACCGATGGTGATCAGCACCAGGCTTGGCGGGATGGTTTCCGACATCGCCCCGGAGGCGTTGAGCATCGCCACCAGCTCGTTTTCGTCTTCGCCGCGTTTCTTCATTTCCGGAAACAGCGCCGGGGCGATGGCGGCCATGTCGGCAGCCTTGGACCCGGAAATGCCGGAGATCAGGTAGATGGCACCTATCAGCACATACGACAGACCGCCGCGCACGTGACCGATCAACGAGCACAGGAAGCGAATCATCGCCCGCGCCATGCCCATGGCTTCGATCAGCGCGCCCAGGAACACGAACAGCGGGATGGCCAACAGGATCAGGCTCGCCATGCCTTCGTCCATCCGACCGACCACCAGGGTCAGCGGCGTGCTGGTCATGGTCGACAGGTACGCCACCGTTGCCAGGCCGAACGCGACCATGATTGGCACGCCGATGACGATCATCGCCATCACGCCGATCATGAAGAAGATCACCAGGTTCCAGTTACCCATCTGTAGCATCGTGCCTTGCGCCACCCACAACAGCGCGGCGAGAGAGGCGAGCATCGCCACTGACACCGAGAAATCGATCAGCCGGGCGCTGGTCAACAGCCGCGCGACACAGGTCATCAGCATCAGGCTCAGGCCAACAGCGATGGCTGACACGCGAAAGGCGTTGGGGATTTCCAGGGCCGCGGTGGTGATGACCCATTCATCGCTGACGTACTCCCAGGCCGGAGTGAACAGCAGCCCGATGAACGTGATGACGATGACTGCGCCCAAGGTGTCGACGAATGCGCGTTTTTCTACCGGCAAGCGGCCGATGAACGAGGTCAGGCGCATGTGCTCGCCGCGACGCATCGCCACCACCGAACCGAGCATCGCCAGCCAGAGGAACAGTAGCGACGCCAGTTCATCCCCCCAGACGATCGGCTGGTTGAGCACATAGCGCGAGAACACGTTGCAGAACAGCAACGTGACTTCGATCACCACCAGCAGAGCCGCGCTGCCTTCAGTCAACCAGCGCAGGCCGGTGTCCAGCGTGCGTCCCAGGCGAAACGTGGCGTGGCGCGGGCTGAGTCCTTCAGCGGTTGTGACATCCGTCATTGGAATTTGATTTTTCATGACTGTGTCTCCGGCTTAGGACAGTTGACCCGCGTACTGCTCGAGCAAGCTCCAGGCTTCAGGGCCGTACTTTTCCTTCCACTGGCTGTAGAAGCCTTTCGATTGCAGGTCAGCCCTGAACAATGCACGGTCGACTTTATTGAAGGTGATGCCGTGGGCGGTCAGGGATGGCTCCAGGCTGGAGTTGAGATCGATCACCTGTTGGCGCTGGACCAGAGCGGCAGCGTTGATTTGCCGGGAGACGATTTCCTGCACATCGGCGGGAAGTTTTGGAAAGGTCTTGCCCGACGCAACGATCCAGAAACCGCCCCAGATGTGGTCGGTCATCGAGCAGTATTTCTGCACCTCATAGAAACGCGCGGACTCGACCACCACCAGTGGATTTTCCTGGCCATCGACGACCTTGGTCTGCAAGGCCGAGTAGGTTTCATTGATGCTGATGCCGGTCGGCGAGGCGCCCAGGGCACTGAACATCGACGTCCACAGGGGGCTGACCAGAACGCGCAGTTTGAAGCCGGCGAGGTCTTGCGGGGTATTGATCGGCCGCGTCGAACTGGTGATCTGGCGGAAGCCGTTGTTCCAGACTTTTTCCATCGGGATCAGGCCGACTTTCTCGGTCTTGGCGCGTACGTGCTCGCCCAGCTTGCCGTCCAGCGCGGCCCAGACACTGTCGTAGTCCTTAAAGGCGAACGGCATGCTTTCGATCGACATGGCCGGCACCAGCGTCGAAAGAATCGCGCCGGGCAACGGAATGAAATCAATCGCCCCGGCGCGCACCTGGGACAGCATGTCTGTGTCGCCTCCCATGGCGCCGTTGGCGTAGACCTGCAAGTCCACTGCGCCATTGGTTTCGACCTTGATGGCTTGCGAGGCAGCTTTCATCTGCTTGTTCAGCGGGTGGGTGTCGGGCAGGCTGCTGGTGTAGCGCAACACAATAGGTTTGGTCGCGGCGAAGGCGCCGGAAGGCAGCAGGCTGGCGGCGAAAGCACCACCCACGGTGACGCCGGCAGACACCAGGAAGGATCGGCGGCTAACGGACTCGGTCAAGATACGGCTCATGATGTTCACCTTGTTGTTTTTGTTGTTGTTCTAAAAAAAGCGGATCGCTGTAGGAGCGAGCTTGCTCGCGATGGACTGGAGAGCGCCGCGTTTAACCAGGCAAAGCGCGTCATCGTTAACGTCCATCGCGAGCAAGCTCGCTCCTACAAGATTGCGGTACATCTCAGGAGGCGAGCGCGACCACCGCCTGGCTTCGAATCAACTCGTCGATTTCGTTTTCCGCGTAACCGCTTTCCTTCAGCACTTCGCGGGTGTGTTCGCCGAGCAGTGGCGCAGGGCGGCTGGTCGGTGGTGCGGCGTTGTCCATGTCGGAGAAGTGAATCGGCAGGCCCATGCCGCGTACCCGCCCTTCAGTGGGGTGTTCAGTCTCGACGACCATGCCGCGCGCCTTGGTTTGCGGGTGGGCCAGGGCGGCGGCGATGTCGAGGACAGGTCCGGCAGGCAGTCCGAGGCTGTCGAACAACACCATCCATTCATCGGTGGTGCGCGCCACCAGCACTTCGTTGAGAATTTCCACCAAAGCCAGGCGGTGCTCCATACGTAACGCGTTACTGGCAAAGCGCGGATCGGCCTTGAGCTGCGGGACGGCCAGCGCCTCGACCAGTCGCTCGTAGTTGGCCTGGTTGGCGGCGCCGATATTGATCCAGCCATCGGCGGTGCGGAACACCTGATACGGCGCACTGGTGGAGTTGGCTGAACCCATTTTCGGCAGGATGGTGCCATCGGCGAAATACGCTGCTGCCGGCCAGTACATCTGTTGCAGGCCGGCTTCGAACAGCGAGGTATCGACCATCTGCCCAAGGCCGGTTTTCTGTTTGGCGGCATAGGCGGCGCAGATGCCGAGGGCGGCGAGGATGCCCGAGTTGATATCGGCTACTGGCGAACCGGCCTTGACCGGCTCGCGTCCGGCTTCACCGGTCATGCTCATCATGCCGCTCATGCCCTGGGCGATCAGGTCGAATCCGCCTTTTTCGCCGAACGGTCCGCTGCGACCGTAGCCGGAGATCGCGCAATAGATCAGGCCCGGATTGAGGATTTTCAGGGTTTCATAGCCCAGGCCGAATTTTTCCATGGTGCCGGCGCGGTAGTTTTCCGTGACCACGTCGGCGTCCATCAGCAAGCGCCGCAACACGTCACGGCCGCCGTCGGTTTTCAGGTTAAGGCCGATCCCGCGTTTGTTGCGGTTGACCACCATGAACGAGGCGGATTCACCGCTGGCCATGATCGGCGAGAAGCGGCGCGAGTCATCGCCATCCGGGACTTTCTCGACTTTCACCACGTCCGCGCCCATGTCGGCCAGCATCATGCCGCACACCGGTCCGGACATGATGTGAGCCAGTTCTACGACGCGCATGCCTGTCAGCGGTCCCATGTTATTTGCCCTCGAATTGTGGTTTGGCTTTCGCGATGAAAGCGTTCAGGCCGATCTGAAAGTCCTGGGTGTCGTAGCAGGAGTAACTGCTGTCGATCTGCTCGTCGGTGGGTGCGACGCCGGCTTCCAGTTGTCGCGCAGCCTGGCGGTGCCAGCGAGCGACAAGCGGCGCGCCGTTGGCGATGCGCTTAGCCGTGGCGAGGGTTTGCGACTCGACTTCGACGTCGGCCACGACACGAGTCACGAGATTTTTCACGTAGGCGTCATTGGCGTCGAGAATGCGACCCTCCAGGAGAATTTCCAGGGTGGTCGAGCGTCCGGCCAGCGCCACCAGGCCGGCCATTTCGTCATAGGACATGACCAGCCCGAGCTTGCCGACCGGCGCGCCGAAGCGGCTGGAGCTGCC
>NZ_AKJL01000258.1 GCF_000282355.1 Pseudomonas sp. GM49 | reverse complement strand
CGGACGGACTGCCGGAAGCGAGCCGCGACTATCTCTCGGTGCGCATCCTCGATTTGTCGACCGCCGACCAGCACGAAGTGCTGTTCGAGTCGCCCAACCCGGCGGCCATCAGCGAGTTGTCCGCCACTCGCCTGTTGCGCATGGCCGACCATGACTATCAAGTCGATATCCAGCCCAGCGACGCATTCTTGCAGGCCAACCATTCCTCGGTGACCAGCCTGGTGGTGTTGGGTGGATTGCTCAGCGTGTTGCTCAGTGCCTTGCTGTATGTGTTGGTCAGTCAGCGTCAGCGCGCACTGAAAATGGTTGAGCAACGTACCCGCGAGTTGCGCGATCGGGAACAGGAGCTGCGCGGCACCCATGGTCAGTTGCGTGGTGTGCTGAATGCCGCCACCCAGGTAGCGATCATTGCCACCGACCTGCGCGGCGTCATCAACACTTTCAACGCGGGTGCCGAGCAAATGCTTGGCTACACCAGCGCCGAAGTGGTCGGCCATATGACCCTGGAAAACCTGCACCTGCCCCGGGAGCTGGTCGCTCGCTCGGCAGAGTTGAGCGCACGCTATGGCAAACCGGTGCCGACCTGCCACGCGATGCTGGTCGAAGGCGACGTGGAGGGCGGTCAAGAGGCGCGGGAGTGGACGCTGGTGCGCGGCGACGGCAGCCATTTGATGGTCAACATGCTCACCACGCCAGTGCTCGACGAGCAAGGCCTGTGGGTCGGGCACCTGGCGGTGTGCATCGACATCACCGAACGCAAACGGGTCCACGAAGCGCTCGCTGCGCGGGACCTGCTGTTGAAGAAACTCAGCGCCCATGTGCCCGGTGGCATCTATCAGTTCAAGATGGAGTTCGACGGGCGTTTCAGCGTGATCTACGCCAGCGACGGTATTCGCGAGATCTACGAGCTCGAACCCGACGTGTTGCTGCTCAATGCCGAAGCGATTTTCACCCGGATTCACCCTCAGGACTCTGCCCGTGTCCGCGCCTCGATCCGTGCTTCGGCCGACACCCTCAGCCCCTGGCGCGAGGAATACCGCGTGCAACTGCCACAACGTGGTTTGCGTTGGGTTCGCGGCGAAGCCACTCCGGAGGAGCTGCCCGGTGGCGGCGTGCTGTGGCATGGCTATATCTCGGACATTTCCGATATGAAGCGGGTGGAAGAAGAGTTGCGCGCGTTGTCGGTCACCGATTCGCTGACCGGAATCCACAACCGGCGTTATTTCCAGGAACGCCTGACCACCGAAATGGCCCGGGTGGAGCGCGGCGGTGGGGATCTGTCGGTGATCATGCTCGATATCGACCATTTCAAGCGCATCAATGACCAGCATGGCCACGCCATCGGTGATCGGGTGTTGCAGGCCGTGTGCGAACGGATTGGCAACCGGCTGCGCCGCACCGATGTGTTCTGCCGTTTGGGCGGAGAGGAGTTCATGGTGCTGTGCCCGGATATCGGCGGCGAACAGGCCTATATGTTGGCCCAGCAATTGTGGCAAGGCTTGCGCAGCTCACCCATAGAAGGTGTCGGTACGGTCACCGCCAGTTTCGGGATTGCCAGTTGGCGGGCCGGGGAGGGCGTCGATGCCTTGCTGCTGCGCGCGGATTCAGGGGTTTATGCGGCGAAGCAGGCAGGAAGGGATAGGGTTGAAGGGGAGATGAATTAACCCGGGTTGTACGCTGACCCTGTAGGAGCGAGCTTGAACTGGCCTAATGATTTTGGACA
>NZ_AKJL01000257.1 GCF_000282355.1 Pseudomonas sp. GM49 | reverse complement strand
GGCTCGCCACCCGCCGTGCCGCGATACTGGCCGGTTTCCTGTTGGCACTGCTGCCCACGGCGGTGCGATATAGCCAGGAAGTGCGCATGTATTCGCTGCTGGGGTTGTGGTTGCTGGGGGCAACCATTGCGCTGGTGTACTGGATCCGCAAGCCGCAGTGCCGGCGCTATCTGGTGATCTATGTCGTGCTGATGAGCGCGGCGTTTTACACCCATTACTTCACGGCCCTGTGCGTACTCTGCCATTGGTTGTACCTCGGGATCATCCGCGTGCAGCCGGGGCATCGTCTACGGCACATCCAGCGGAGTGACTGGTGGCTGGCCAATGTGGCTATCGTGGCGCTATATCTGCCGTGGCTGCCGGGGTTTGTCGACCTGCTACGGCACCTGGATCAGCTCAAGGCCAATGGCGACGTTGGCTGGGAACTGCCCGTCAGCCTGGATTCCTTACCGTCGATGGTCTGGTCGTTGCTGACCCAGGACGACGGCGAAAACCTGCCGTCACTGGTATTCATTGCCTTGCCGCTAGCCTTGCCGCTGTTGGTGTGGGTGGCGCTGGCACGTGACCGAAGCGTGTCCCGCGGCAGTGCGTTGCTCGCGGTCTACACCTTTTTCCCGATGATGCTGGTGTTTGCGGTGTCGTTTTTTTCGCCGATATTCATCGAGCGCTACCTCACCGCGTATGCCCTTGGCCTGCCGTTGCTGGCGGCATTGGCGATCGATCGCTTGTACTCCGGTTCCCGGGTGCTGGCCCTGACGGTGCTGGTGCTGTTCGTCGGTGTGGAACTGGTGGGCCTGAAAAACAATGCGACGGTGGACGTCCATGATCAGGTCAATGTCCTGGTGGAAGACGTCAATCTGCATTTTCAGCCGGGGGACCGGATCGTCACCAGTGACATGCTCTGGTACTTGAGTTACGTCTACTACAACCGCACCGAAACTCAGCCTCTGCTGTACACCCCGCCACGGGCCGATGGCACTTCAAGCCGGCCGAACGAATATGGTTTCGGTACCTTGACTACGTCAGACGTGTATCTGGACCACTTGAGCGATCTGCCCAAGGGCACTGAACGAATCTGGTTGATCGGCACCGCTGACGTGCCGGACGAATTCGCACCTTTGCCGGCGCAGTGGCATATCGCTCGTCAGATGAAGGCCGGTGGTGCCGGCGCGAGGTTGTACCTGTCCGGCAATAACGGGCAATGAGTGGCGTCATCGCAACCTTCAGGGTTTCGACGACAAGTCCGCCATGCCCTTGAGCAACTCGATCGGCAACGGAAAGACGATGGTCGAGCTCTTGTCGCCGGCAATCGAACTCAGGGTCTGCATGTAGCGCAACTGCATGGCCCCCGGTTGGCGGCCAAGCATTTCGGCGGCCTGCATGAGTTTTTCCGAGGCCTGCAATTCGCCTTCGGCGTGGATCACCTTGGCTCGCCGTTCCCGTTCGGCTTCGGCCTGCTTGGCGATGGCGCGGATCATCGATTCGTTGAGGTCCACGTGTTTGATCTCGACGTTGGCGACCTTGATGCCCCAGGCGTCGGTCTGGGCGTCGAGTACTTGCTGGATATCGATGTTCAACCGTTCACGCTCGGCGAGCAGTTCATCCAGTTCATGTTTGCCGAGCACCGCCCGCAAGGTGGTTTGAGCCAATTGGCTGGTGGCCATCAGAAAGTCTTCGACCTGGATGATCGCCCTTTGCGGATCGAGCACGCGGAAATACAGCACCGCATTGACCTTCACCGAAACGTTGTCGCGGGTGATCACGTCTTGCGCCGGAACGTCGAGGACCACCGTGCGCAAATCGACGCGAACCATTTGCTGAACCACCGGAATCAGCAGGATCAGGCCGGGCCCCTTGACCTGCCAAAAGCGCCCGAGCTGGAACACCACCCCGCGCTCGTACTCGCGCAGGATGCGAAACGTCGCCCCCGCCAGTGCGATGAGCAACAATAGCAGCGCGACAAGACCCACTTGCAAACCCATGACTATTCTCCGCCCGGCGCCGCGTCAGCCGCGGCCACTTGCAGCAGCAAACCCTTGCGTTCCACCACCCGCACCGGTTGCCCGGGTTGCAGTGGCGTCGCGCTGAGCACTTGCCATCGTTCTCCTTGCAGATGCACCCAGCCGCCATAGGCGTTGCCGGCCTGCAATGACGTCACTGCCGTCACGCTGCCGACCAGCCCGGCATCACCGCTGACGATGTGGCGCGGTCGGGTCTTCAGGGCGTGAATCACCAGGTAGATCAGCAACAGCGCGCTGAGCAGTCCCAGGCCGATCATCAATGGCACGGGCACTTCGGTGTTGGACAGGATCACCGCGCCGATCACGAACATCACGATGCCGCCCAGGCCGATCACGCCGTAATTGGGCAGGGCCGCCTCAGCGATCAGGAACGCGAGGCCGAAGGTGATCAGCCAGATCCCGATTGGGTTGGGCACTAGCAACACAACTGTGTCGGTGGCGCAGGCCGATCCGCTCAACGCCAACAGCAACGCAACTGCACAGCAACGCATGTTCACTTGACCCTCCGGGAGAGTCGTGGAGTGATTCTGTACACAGTTTAGTTGAGCCTCGGCCGGTATGAATTTTGCTCAATTGCCGTCGTCGTCCGATGGGCGGATTTCCCGCCGGAACGCGCTGACGGGCCTAGACTTTTACTACGCAAGCAAAGCTTTAATCATCGTCTGCCGGCGGTCATGGCGGACACCGAGGTGCATCATGCGTATGGCAAGAACTGTGCAGCGAAGCCTGGAAAAGGCTCAATGCGAATATGACATCGTCAGCCACCCACACTCGGCCAGCAGCCTTGAAACGGCACGGGTCGCAGGCATTCCTGCCGAACGGGTGGCCAAATCGGTGATCCTCGACGATCACCATGGGCATTATCTGATGGCCGTGCTGCCCGCCAGCCGTCACCTTGACCTGAGCAAAGTCCGCAGCAGCGGTGAGTGGCAGGTTTCCCGCGAAAGCAACCTGGCGCACCTGTTCGAAGATTGCGAACGCGGTGCCGTACCGGCGCTGGGTGAGGCCTATGGGCTGGAGGTGGTTATCGATCCTCTGCTGACCCGGCAGAAAGACATCTATCTGGAGGCCGGCAACCACGTCAACCTGGTACGTATGGACATGCCCGAGTTTCTGAAAATGGTGCCGCATGCCGAGGTGCGGGAGTTGAGTCATTGAGTTTTGTTTCGTCAATGCTGACGTCTTCGCGGGCAAGCCCGCTCCCACAGGGACTGCGATCAACCTGTGGGAGCGGGCTTGCCCGCGAATGACCGCGCAGCGGTCCCTCGATAAATTCACCGGAGTTCAACATGGAAAGCCCGACCCACAACCTGCCATCCCTGTTCAAACAACTCGGCCTGCCGGACGATGCCGAAAGCATCGATAAATTCATCGCGACCCATTCACCGCTCAAACCGGAGTTGCAACTGGCCGATGCGTTTTTCTGGAGCAAGTGCCAGGCGGATTTCCTGCGAGACGAGATTCTCGATGACGCGGACTGGGCCGAGGTGGTGGATCAACTGGATGTGATGTTGAGGAAGGGGCGTGGGGTGTGAGTCGTCATCGTCCGGCAGCGAACTCTGCTTCAATTTCATCATTTGTCAGCCCGTCGCCGGCGCGCATCGAAGCGCGTGCGGTGTCGACCTTGCGCTGCAGGAACTCTTCGTACTCGCGAGCTTGCTGCTGGGATTGAACGAACTGACGCATCATTTCCCGGACTATTTGCGAGGCAGAACGATGAGCAGCTTCTGCTTCGGCCATGAACTGTTCGCGCAATTCAGATTCAAGTTTCATTGTAAAAACGGCTTGTTTCGACATGGGAGCTTTCTCGGACTACGTACTGAAAAAGCATATACATCTTCCATACATTGGCTGACCAGTTGTCGCCGCCATCGCGACGGATGGCGGTCAATGTGTTTCAAAACTTGACGGAAAATCCCCTCCAATGCGATATTGATAGTTAGCAAACTAACAGTGTGTATTTTCCCTCGTGCCGAATAACCTCGACGTTCTCCAGATGAACATCAGCAGCGCCATGGTGGTGGCCGCCAGGCATTGGCGCAAAATCTGCCAGACCACGCTGGTCAACTATGGAATCTCCGAAGCCTGCGCCGTTCCGCTGTTGATGATCGGGCGTCTGGGCGAGGGCGTGCGGCAGGTGACGGTGGCCCAGGCAGCAGGGATGGAGAGCCCCTCGCTCGTACGCTTGCTCGATCAGCTGTGCCATGCCGGTTACGTCTGCCGCACCGAAGACACACAGGACCGCCGCGCCAAATGCCTGAGCCTGACCGAAACCGGCCGGGACCTGGTGCAGGCGGTCGAAGTGGAGCTGGTGCGCTTGCGCCACGAAGTACTTGAAGGCATTGACCAAGGTGATCTGGAAGCTACGCTGCGGGTACTGAGAGCTTTTGAAGCGGCCACGCCGCCATCGGTGGCCAACTCTTGAACGGATTTTTCTCTGGCATGCCCCCGGCGCGGGACTGGTTCTACGGGGTCCGCACCTTCGCTGCATCGATGATCGCGCTGTACATCGCCCTGCTCATGCAAATGCCGCGTCCGTACTGGGCGATGGCCACGGTGTACATCGTTTCCAGTCCGTTTCTCGGCCCTACCAGCTCCAAGGCGCTGTACCGGGCGGTCGGC
>NZ_AKJL01000256.1 GCF_000282355.1 Pseudomonas sp. GM49 | reverse complement strand
CTTCAACGGCTGCCGCCACTGGTGCGGGTTCAGCCTTGACCACCGCGGAGTTCAGGTCGGCCTTGCCGGACTTGCTCTCGGTCACGCCCAGCAGGCGCGGCGAGCCGCCCTGACGCAGCCAGTCCTGGTAGCCGCCAACGTACTCGCGAACCTTGCCTTCACCTTCGAAGACCAGGGTGCTGGTGACCACGTTATCGAGGAATGCCCGGTCGTGGCTGACCATCAGTACGGTGCCGTTGAAGGTCAGCAAGACCTCTTCGAGCAACTCGAGGGTTTCGACGTCGAGGTCGTTGGTCGGTTCGTCGAGCACCAGCAGGTTCGCCGGTTTGCTGAACAGCTTGGCCAGCAACAGACGGGCGCGCTCACCACCGGACAGCGCCTTGACCGGCGTGCGGGCACGCTGCGGGCTGAACAGGAAGTCGCCGAGGTAGCTCAGCACGTGGCGGCTCTGGCCGTCGATATCGATGAAGTCGCGACCTTCGGCGACGTTGTCGATCACGGTCTTTTCCAGATCCAGTTGATGGCGCAACTGGTCGAAGTAGGCGACATCGATCCTGGTGCCTTCTTCCACTGTGCCGCTGGTCGGTTGCAGGCCGCTGAGCATCAGCTTCAGCAACGTGGTCTTGCCGGTACCGTTGGCGCCGAGCAGACCTATACGGTCGCCGCGCTGCAGCACCATGGAGAAGTCCTTGATCAGGAACGGACCGTCCGGGTGAGCGAAGCTCACATTCTCGAGGACCATCACCTGCTTGCCGGACTTGTCGGCGGTATCCAGCTGGATGTTGGCCTTGCCAGTACGCTCACGACGCTCGCTGCGTTCGACTCGCAAGGCTTTGAGCGCACGTACGCGGCCTTCGTTACGGGTACGACGGGCCTTGATGCCCTGGCGAATCCACACTTCTTCCTGGGCCAGGCGCTTGTCGAACAGCGCGTTGGCGGTTTCTTCGGCCGCCAGTGCGGCTTCCTTGTGCACGAGGAAACTGGCGTAGTCGCCGTTCCAGTCGATCAGGCCGCCGCGATCCAGTTCGAGGATTCGGGTTGCCAGGTTCTGCAGGAAAGAACGGTCGTGCGTGATGAACAGCACGGCGCCCTGGAAATCCTTCAGTGCTTCTTCAAGCCAGGCGATGGCACCGATGTCCAGGTGGTTGGTCGGTTCGTCGAGCAGCAACAGATCCGGCTCGGACACCAGGGCCTGGGCCAGCAGGACGCGACGACGCCAGCCGCCGGACAACTCGGCGAGGGTCTTGTCGGCCGGCAGTTGCAGGCGGCTCAGAGTGCTGTCGACGAGCGTCTGCAAGCGCCAGCCATCGCGGGCTTCGAGGTCGTGCTGGACGTGCATCAGTTTGTCCAGATCGGCGTCAGTGACGATGTTCTGGCTCAGGTGGTGATATTCGGCGAGCAGCGCACCGACGCCGTCCAGGCCTTCGGCCACCACGTCGAACACTGTCCGCTCGTCGGCTAGCGGCAATTCTTGCGGCAATTCGCCGATCTTGAGCCCTGGTGCGCGCCAAACGGAGCCGTCATCGGGCTTCTGGTCGCCCTTGACGAGCTTCATCATGCTGGACTTGCCAGTGCCGTTGCGGCCGATGATGCACACCCGCTCACCACGGGCGATCTGCCAGGACACCTTGTCCAACAACGGCATAGCGCCGAAAGCAAGGGACACATCGCTGAATTTGAGCAGGGTCATGAGCTTCTCCAAAAACCGGGCGCGCATTCTACCTGACTTGAGGCTTCAGAAGGCCGGCAATTTCACTCTCGTAGCACTCTGAACTACAAATGTTGCGAACTGATGCGGGAAGACCCGCAAAGCTTTCGCCGGCTGCTGGCAAAAGGCTAAGCTACAGACAATTCAGTGCGGGCCTGACCCGCACTTGTCATGTTTTCTCTGCCTGGACGTCTCATGCGCAGTCGCCTTTTCAATCTTTTATCCTGTTTTTTACTTTCAGCCGCAGCGTTTCAATCCGCCCAGGCGGTGGACCTGTCCACCCAACGCCAATATTACGATGAAGCCAAGCGCGCCCTGGCCAAGGGTGATACCGGCCCGTATTTCCGTTACAGCCAGGCCCTCGCCGATTATCCGCTGGAACCGTACCTGGCCTATGACGAACTGACCGCGCGCCTGAAAACCGCGAGCAACGCCGAAATCGAGAAATTCCTCGCCGAACACGGCGATCTGCCCCAGGCCAACTGGATGAAACTGCGCTGGTTGCGCTGGCTGGCGGATCGGGGTGACTGGGCGACTTTCGTCAAGTACTACGACCCGAAAATGAACTTCACCGAACTGGACTGCCTGAATGCGCAGTACCAGCTCAGCCACAACCTCAAGGCCGAGGGTAACGCCAACGCGGAAAAACTCTGGCTGACCGGCAAATCCCAGCCCGAAGCCTGCGACACCCTGTTCGGCATGTGGGCTGCAGAAGGCCAGTTGACCGAGCAAAAACGCTGGGAGCGCGCCAAACTCGCCGCCCATGCGCGCAACTACCCGCTGGCCAACAGCCTGGTCAACGGCATGACCACCCTCGCCCCTCGCGGCCGCTTGCTGGTGGACGTCGCGCAGAAACCGGAACTGCTCAACCAGCCGTCACGCTTCACCCCGGCCGATGAAGCCATGTCCGACGTGGTCAGCCTCGGCCTGCGCCGCCTGGCTCGCCAGGACCCGGACAAGGCCATGGAACTGCTCGATGGCTACGCCAGCAGCATGCACTTCTCCCGGGATGAAAAAGTGGCAATTGCCCGGGAAATCGGCCTGACCCTCGCACGACGTTTCGACAGCCGTGCACTGGATGTCATGACCAAATACGACCCCGAGCTGCGCGACAATACGGTGTCCGAATGGCGCCTGCGCCTGCTCCTGCGCCTGGCGCGCTGGGACGATGCCTATCAACTGACCCGTCGCCTGCCCCAGGACCTGGCCACCACCAACCGATGGCGTTACTGGCAGGCCCGCAGCCTGGAACTGGCGCAACCGCAGAACCCGGAAGCACAGACGCTGTATAAAAGCCTGGCCCGCGAACGCGACTTCTATGGCTTCCTCGCCGCCGACCGCTCACAGTCACCCTACTCGCTGCTCAACAAACCGCTGGTGCTCAGCCAGGCCACCATCAACAAGGTGCGCAACACGCCCGGCGTGCGCCGCGCCCTGGAACTGCACGCCCGCGGGCAGATCGTCGATGGCCGTCGCGAGTGGTACTACGTCAGCCGTCACTTCAGCCGCGACGAAATGGTCGCCCAGGCCAAACTGGCCTACGACCTGAAATGGTACTTCCCGGCGATCCGCACCATCAGTCAGGCGCAGTATTGGGACGACCTGGATATCCGCTTCCCGATGGCTCACCGCAACACCCTGGTTCGTGAAGCGAAGAACCGCGGCCTGCATCCGAGCTGGGCGTTCGCTATCACCCGCCAGGAAAGTGCGTTCATGGACGACGCCCGTTCCGGTGTCGGCGCCTCGGGCCTGATGCAACTGATGCCCGCCACCGCCAAGGAAACCGCACGCAAGTTCAGCATTCCCTATAGCTCGCCACAGCAACTGTTCGATCCGGACAAGAACATCCAGCTCGGCGCCGCTTACCTGAGCCAGGTGCACAGCCAGTTCAACGGCAACCGCGTCCTCGCCTCCGCCGCCTACAACGCCGGCCCCGGCCGGGTCCGCCAATGGCTGCGCGGTGCGGACCACCTGAGTTTCGACGTGTGGGTGGAAAGCATCCCGTTCGACGAAACCCGCCAGTACGTGCAAAACGTGCTGTCGTACTCGGTGATCTACGGTGAGAAGCTCAATTCGCCGCAGCCGATTGTGGATTGGCATGAGCGGTTTTTCGACGATCAATGATTCAGACACACCCGCAAAAAGCCCGCATCGCGGGCTAATGCCGATCAGTTAAGCGGTAATGCGATCTGTAGCAGCTGCCGAGGGTGTCGCGGGCTTCTTTTATTGCTCAGGATTTCTACGCCGACTTGAGCCGTGCGACGGCCTGTTTACCACGCGGGGTCAGGCGATACTTTTGAGCCGGACTATTTGGCGATTCGGGATTGGTCATTTCTACCCATTCGGCCGCCAATGCAGGCTTGAGATAGTTAGCGCGGAAGGTCGCCTTGTGCACCAACCCGATGTCAGCCATCAATTCGCTGATTTTACGTGGACCATTGATATGCAATGCAGAAAGCAACTTCCCTACTGGGTCGGTTACTGGGTCGGTTACTGGGTCGGTTACTGGGTCGATTTCTGGCTCACCCCGTACCGCTTCCGATAGTGCAAGGCTCATGGATTGCAACATGAACTCTACGAAAGGCGTTGATTCGGCCAAATGATCGGCCGCCGACAATGCCGCGTAGTACGCCTCCTGCTGATCCCGAATCACGGCCTCCACCGGCAAATAAGATAATACCGGGCGCCACTGACTGAGTATCAGGGTTTGCCAAAGGCGTCCCATACGTCCGTTACCGTCAGCGAAGGGATGGATGAACTCGAATTCATAATGAAAGACGCAACTGGTAATCAGCGGATGCCAGTCCGAGGCACCAAGCCACGCCAACAAGTCATCAATCAAGTGCACAACGCGACTCGGCGGCGGCGCCATATGGATCAACTTATCGCCACGATAGATACCCACGCCGGCTCGACGAAACTGCCCGTATTCATCAATCAATCCGCCCATCAGCAATTCATGGGCACGCAGTAAATCGGTCCGGCTGCTTGGCCGCCAATCAGGCATGGCTTCGTAAGCAGCAAACGCATTTCGTACTTCCTGGATTTCCCGAGGCAGCCCCAGCACACGCTGTCCTGCTAGAACGGCAGTCACCTGCTCGATGCTCAGCGTATTGTTTTCGATGGCCAAAGAAGCCTGAATCGTTCGAATCCGATTGCCACGACGTAACTGAGGCGTCTGCAAGCGTTCGTCCATAGCCGTAAGCTGACCGATCTGTTCGCTGATATCGGCGATCAACGACAACATTTTCGTGGTCAAGGTCAACGGTGGTTGATAACGGCTCATATCCTCATCCGGGCTCATAACAGAGGACCACATAATGCCCGAACCGGGCGTCATTCATCAGTAGTCACGCATGCCGCTTCATGTCCATCACTGAACTGCAACGCCGCCAACCGCGCATACAGCGCATTGCTGGCGATAAGTTCCTGATGCGTGCCCACCGCCACCAGTTTCCCCTGGTCCATCACGGCGATTCGGTCGGCGTTTTTGACCGTGGCCAGGCGATGGGCGATCACCAGGGTGGTACGGTTTTTCATCAGGCTCGGCAACGCCTGCTGGATCAGGTGTTCGCTCTGGGCGTCGAGGGCGCTGGTGGCTTCGTCGAGGAGCAGGATCGGCGCATCCACCAGCAACGCTCGGGCGATGGCCAGGCGTTGGCGCTGACCGCCCGACAAGCCGAGACCAGCGTCCCCCAGATGAGTCTGGTAACCGTTGGGCATGGCCTCGATAAAGTCATGGGCGTAAGCGATTTTTGCCGCTTCCTGTACCTCGGCCAACGTCGCCTTCGGGTTGCCGTAGCGAATGTTTTCTTCAATGCTGCCGAAAAACAGCGCCGGGGTTTGTGACACCAGGGCAAAGCAGCGGCGCAGATCCAGTGGATCGAGTTGAGTCAACGGCACGCCATCGAGCAGGATGCGCCCCTCGGCCGGGTCGTAAAAACGCAGCAGCAAGTCATACACCGTGGATTTGCCGGCCCCTGATGGCCCGACCAGCGCCAACGTTTCACCGGCATTGACGGTCAGACTCAAGCCATCGACGGCATAACTTTCCGGCCGCGACGGATAGGAAAAACGCACGTTTTGCAGTTGCAGGTGGCCATCGACCCGTTCCGGCAAAGTCACCGCGCCTGTGACCGGCGGCAGGATGATGTTTTCCGAACGCAGCAACTCGGCAATCCGTTCGGCCGCGCCGGCTGCTCGCTGCAATTCGCCAATCACTTCGCTCAACGTGCCGAATGCACTGCCGACGATCAGGCTATAGAACACGAACGCCGCGAGCTCGCCCGTGGAAATTCGCCCGGCCATGACGTCCATGCCACCGACCCAGAGCATCACCCCGACCGCACCCAGTACCAACACGATCACCAGGGTAATCAGCCACGCCCGCTGGAAGATGCGTTTGCGCGCCGTATTGAATGCCTCTTCCACGGTCACGGCAAACCGGCGCTCGTCCTGGGCCTGATGGTTGTAGGCCTGCACGGTCTTGATCTGTCCCAGGGCTTCGGCCACATAACTGCCGATGTCGGCAATCCGGTCCTGACTCAGGCGCGAGAGGCTACGCACCCGGCGACCGAAGATCAGGATCGGCGCGATCACCAGGGGCAAGGCAACCACCACGATGCTGGTGAGCTTGGAGTTGGTGATGAACAACAAGACGATCCCGCCGATCACCATCAACAAGTTGCGCAAGAACAGGGACAGTGAAGAGCCGATGACCGATTGCAGCAGTGTGGTGTCAGCGGTCAGGCGGGACTGGATTTCGGAGCTGCGATTGTCTTCGTAAAACCCCGGGTGCAGGTAAATCAGATGATTGAACACCTGACGCCGGATATCGGCGACGCAGCGCTCGCCGATCCACGACACCAGGTAAAACCGCACAAACGTACCGACGGCCAGCCCCATGACCAGCAACATGAACAGAGCGATGGACTGATTGAGCAGATGCGGTGACTGGGTCATGAACCCCTGGTCCACCAGCAGGCGGATGCCCTGCCCCATGGACAAGGTGATGCCAGCGGTGACGATCAACGCCAGCAAAGCGCCAAAAGCCTGCCAGCGATACGGCGCGATGAAACGACTGGCCAGGCGAGCAGCACGACGGTGACGGGCAGAGAGCATCGCAATCATCCAGTACAAAGCAGTCAATAGGGTCAGCCTACACCGCTCAATGGGTAGCCCGGTGCAAATCACAATGAGTCAGGTTAATTATGTCCACCAAGACTGGAGGCTAGACGCTATTGATCTAAAGTTCGGCTAGCCACGCGCCGGCATTTCTGCTGGACTGGTTCTGTCCCCCCGGAAAGATCGCAGGACGTTGTCACAGCCCGGTCACCTGGAGGTTCTACATTAAGCACACAACCTGATGAGGAGACAGGCCATGTCCTTGCAACACCGCAGCGATGACAGGATTCAAGTGATCCGCACGCAACCAGACCAGTCTCTGGGTTGCTCGATTATTGACGAGCAGGGCCGCGAAGTACCGATCACTGAAAAAATGATCCAGAAAGCTTGCAGCGAACTGGAACGCCGATTGGTCAAACCTGCCGAACAAAAGTGATATAGCCACCGTCTTCTAGACCCGGCCCATTGTTGGCCGGGTTTTTTATGGGTGCCTGTCCGGACATCGCGAACGGGCCGCCACGGTCTATCAGATTGCCGTTGCACCTAACGCCGCCACAATCCTCTGCAACTCAGGCGAATCCCCGTCGATCCGCACCTGCAACCCGTCGATCTCACGGCGCAACGGATAATTCTTGCGCAGCGCATCAAACGCCGCACGCTGCTCGCTGACACTGCCGACCAGGCTGCGACGGAAGTCCGCATCGTCGCGACGCGGGTCATACACGCCACGGCACAGCATGGCCAACGCCCAGGCCGGGTCGCTTTGCGCATTCAGGGTCACATGCGACAGCCACGGTGCCGGCAGCAAATCGCTCAGGCTGACGCGGGCCGGTTGTCCGAGGAAATCGCAATACGCCTGATAAATCTGCGCGGTCCCCCGCTGCTTGCCGTCGAGGCTGTAACCGGCAATGTGCGGCGTTGCCAGCACGCACAGTTCAGCGAGCGCCACATCGACCTCAGGCTCGCCTTCCCAGACATCGAGCACTGCTTGCAGGTCTTCGCGCTCCAGCAGCACATCGCGCAGGGCCACGTTGTTCACCACCGGCCCGCGACTGGCGTTGATCAGCCAGGTGCCGGGCTTGAGCTGGTTCAGACGTTTTTCATCGAACAAATGCCAGGTCGATTGTGGGCCCTGCTTGGTCAGCGGCGTGTGCAGGCTGATGACGTCGCACTCCTCGACGATCTGCTCAAGGCTGACGTAGTCCCCCCCTTCAGCGGCCTGCCGTGGTGGATCGCACACCAGCACCTTCCAGCCCAGGCCTTGCAGTACCTTGACCAGCCGCCCGCCCACTTCACCGACACCGACCACGCCGTAGGTACGCCGGGTCAGGTCGGCGCCTTCGATCTCGGCCAGGGTCAACAAACTGCCGAGCACATAGTCAACCACGCCGCGGGCATTGCAGCCCGGTGCGCTGGACCAGGTGATACCGGCCTGCTGAAAGTAATTCAGGTCCAGATGATCGGTGCCGATGGTGCACGTACCGACAAAGCGCACCTTGCTGCCTTCGAGCAGCGCGCGATTGACGTTGGTCACCGAACGCACCAACAACACATCGGCCTGCTCGACCGTGGCACGGTCAATGGAGCGACCCGGTACCCGGCGGACTTCACCAAAATCTTCGAAGAAGGCATCGAGCAGGGGGATATTTTCGTCGGCAACAATCAGCATGGCAGGCTCCTTTGGCGGACCGGCAGTTTAGGCGCAGAATTCATCTCTGTGTAGGAGCGAGCATGCTCGCGATGGGCGTTAACGATAACGAGGGCTGCCTGAATGAACGCGGCGCCCTCACATCCATCGCGAGCGAGCTCGCTCCTACAGGGAGAGCGGTGCGATTACAAATACCCAACACAGTCTTTTCCTGACCGATACGTCAAAGCGTAGAATGCGCGGCCCTGCGCATCAAAACCTCTGGACGCTTCGCTTGTGAATTCCGTGACTGACACTACCGCCGCCCCACGCACGACCCCGGTACGCCTGGAGCTCAAAGGCCTGCTCAGCCTGGCCCTGCCGATCATGATCGCGCAACTGGCCACCACGGCCATGGGCTTCGTCGATGCCGTGATGGCCGGCCGGGTCAGCCCACGGGACCTGGCCTCGGTGGCCCTGGGCAACTCGATCTGGATTCCGGTCTACCTGTTGATGTCCGGTGTCCTGTTGGCAACCACGCCCAAGGTTGCACAACGCTATGGCGCCCGGCAGTTTGACGAGATCGGTCCACTGGTACGCCAGGCGCTGTGGCTGGCACTGTGCGTCGGGTTGATCGGCAGTGGCCTGCTGCTCGGTGCCGAGCCGATCCTGCACTGGATGAAAGTCGATCCACAATTGATCGAGCCAAGCATGGGTTACCTGCACGGTATCGCCTTCGGCTTGCCGGGCATGGCGTTCTATTACGTACTGCGCTGCTACAGCGATGGCATGGGGCGTACCCGTCCGAGCATGGTCATTGGCTTGTGCGGCCTGCTGCTGAACATCCCGCTGAACTATACGTTGATCTATGGCCATTTCGGCGCACCGGCCCTGGGCGGCGTCGGTTGCGGCTGGGCCAGCGGCATCGTGATGTGGTTCATGGCATTGAGCATGGCCGGCTGGACGTTCTGGGCCCCGTTCTATGCCCGCACCCGGGTGCTGGTGCGCTTCGACCGGCCGAAGTGGGCCGTGATCAAGCGCCTGGTCGGGATTGGCCTGCCGATCGGTATTGCCGTCTTCGCCGAGTCCAGCATCTTCGCGGTCATCGCCCTGTTGATCGGCAGTCTCGGCTCTACCGTGGTGGCCGGACATCAAATCGCCCTGAATATCAGCTCGCTGCTGTTCATGATTCCCTACTCGCTGGGCATGGCAGTGACCGTGCGGGTCGGTCAGGCACTGGGGGCCGGCAATCCTTGGCAGGCGCGCTTCGCGGCGAAGGTCGGGCTCGGTGCGGCGTTGGTGTTTGCGGCGTTCTCGGCCAGCCTGATCCTGTGTCTGCGCGAACCGATCGCCTCGATCTACACGCCTGACCAGAGCGTGATCCAGATTGCGTCGATGTTGATTGTCTACGCCGCGCTGTACCAGTTTTCCGACGCCATCCAGGTGATTTGCGCGGGCGCGTTACGTGGATACCAGGACACCCGGGTGACAATGATCCTGACCTTGTTCGCCTATTGGGGCATCGGCCTGCCGGTCGGTTACGTGCTGGGACTGACCGATTGGTTCGGTCCGGCCAGCGGCCCGAGCGGGCTGTGGGAAGGGCTGATTGCCGGTTTGAGCTGTGCGGCGCTGATGCTGTCGATCCGCCTGACGCTCAGTGCGCGCAAACGGATTCGTAATAGCCGCTCGGCGGGTTGACTTGCAAAAATTGTAGGAGCGAGCTTGTTCCGGGCGGCGTTCCGACGAAGGTCGTGAACGGTAACGCGTAAAACCAGATGCCCAACGGCGCCTTCGTTTTTTTCGCGAGCAAGCTCGCTCCTACAGTTGCGTCATGATGCGAACTTAAACGGACTTCTTGCGGATCCAGTAGAGGTAGGTGCCCGCCTCTTCGTGCTGCGCCACCAGTTCGTGGTCGAGAAACACACAGAACTTGGGAATGTCGCGACGGGTCGACGGGTCCGTGGCGATCACCTTGAGCAGGCCGCCGGGCACCAGGTCACGGATGTGCTGGTGCAGCATCATCACCGGCTCGGGGCAGTTGAGGCCGGTGGCGTCGAGGGTGCCGTCTACCGGCGTATCAAGCATTTCACTCATGATTCACTCCTGAAACTGGCCGGCATTGTCGCGCATTGCCGGGTGTTCGGTCACCTGTGGCATAACGCCGTACCCTTGTAGGAGCGAGCTTGCTCGCGATGATCGTTAACGATAACGCTGGATGCCTGACACCCCAATGCGCTCTCAGGTCCATCGCGAGCAAGCTCGCTCCTACAGGGGGGTTGCGGTGCTTCAGCGGGACTTGGGTTTCTTCACGTCCAGCCGGCGCAAATGGCAAGTCACTTCCTCACGGTCGTGGTACAGCTGCTTGCAACCAATCTCGACCTTGATACCCCGCGCCTTGAAGCCATCGGCAATGCGCTCGAGCAAACGCTTCACTTCGGCATAACGCTGTTTCATCGGCAGCTTGAGGTTGACCACCGCCTCGCGGCAATGCCCGTCGCCGATCCACTCTTCCAGCATCGCGGCGTTACGCGCCGGCTTCTCGACGATGTCGCAAACCATCCAGTCCACCGGCTGCTTGGGCTTGAAGGTGAAACCATCGGCCATCAGATGTTGCACCAGCCCTGTGTCCATCAGGCTTTCGGCCATCGGGCCGTTGTCGATGGCGGTCACCAGCATGCCGCGGTTGACCAGTTGCCAGGTCCAGCCACCGGGGGCGGCCCCGAGGTCAACGCCGGTCATGTCGCCGTGCAGGCGCTCGTCCCACTGGTCCCGCGGGATGAAGTGGTGCCAGGCCTCTTCCAGCTTGAGGGTCGAGCGGCTTGGTGCCTCGCGGGGGAATTTCAAACGCGGAATACCCATCGGCCACATTGCCGAGTTGTTCGACTCCGCCAGGCCCATGAACACTTCGCGGCCGCTTTTGAAGGTCAGCAACAGCCGCGGCTTGTGCGCGTCTTCCACCAGTTTGCCAGCCGCCATCAGCGCCTTGCGCAGGTGCACTTCGAATTTCTTGCAGAAGTTCGACAGTTCCTTGCCATCGTTGGTGTCGACCATTTCCAGCCACAGGCTGCCGCACAGCGGAAAGTCCGCCATATGATCGAGGATCACGCTGATACGGTCGGTTTCCGGCAGATCGATGAAAATCCCCCGGGCCCACTGGCGCGGGAAGATCAGCTCGGCGAAACGCTGCCCGCGCATCAGGCGCTCGGCACCGTCTTCTTCGGTGCAGACGAATTCGGCGCAAGCGGTGGCGGCCTTGGCCTTGGCGTAGCCGGCCACGTTCAACCGCGCGGCAAGGTCGGAAATCTCGGAACAGACTTCGCCTTCGAAGCCCGGCCGGCAATGCATGAATAGGGTGTTCATTCTTACTCCTGGACCCTGTAGGAGCGAGCTTGCTCCCACAAAGAGAGACCGCTTGCCCTGAAGCAAAGCCTGTCACGAAAACCGGCGCATGATAGCTGACTTCGCAACCTCGGACTTGCCCATAGAGTCCAGTTATTAGCCTTAAGCACTAAAGAGGACTAGGTTTAGACCTCTATCCGTTCCCTCTGTCCGTAGCCGTACGGACTCAAAGGAGTGATCGTAATGCCGTCCCTCGATAGCCTGAAGACTCTGAAAACCCTGCAAGTCGGCAACAAGACCTACCACTACTTCAGCCTGCCCGATGCCGCCAGGAGCCTGGGCGAGCTGGACAAACTGCCGATGTCGTTGAAAGTCCTGCTGGAAAACCTGCTGCGCTGGGAGGACGAAAAAACCGTCACCGGCGCCGACCTCAAGGCACTGGCCGCGTGGCTCAAGGAGCGTCGCTCCGACCGCGAAATCCAGTACCGCCCGGCGCGGGTGCTGATGCAAGACTTCACCGGCGTTCCCGCCGTGGTCGACCTGGCCGCCATGCGCGCGGCAATGGCCAAGGCCGGTGGCAATCCGCAGCGGATCAACCCGCTGTCCCCGGTGGACCTGGTGATCGACCACTCGGTGATGGTCGACAAGTTCGCCAGCAGCAGCGCCTTCGAGCAAAACGTCGACATTGAAATGCAGCGCAATGGCGAGCGCTATGCGTTCCTGCGCTGGGGCCAGAGCGCCTTCGACAACTTCAGCGTGGTGCCGCCGGGCACCGGGATCTGCCACCAGGTGAACCTGGAATATCTCGGCCGCACGGTCTGGACCAAGGACGAGGACGGCCGCACCTACGCCTTCCCCGACACCCTGGTCGGCACCGATTCCCACACCACCATGATCAACGGTCTCGGCGTGCTCGGCTGGGGCGTCGGCGGTATCGAAGCGGAAGCGGCGATGCTCGGGCAACCGGTGTCGATGCTGATTCCGGAAGTCATCGGTTTCAAACTCACCGGCAAGCTCAAGGAAGGCATCACCGCCACCGACCTGGTGCTGACCGTCACCCAGATGCTGCGCAAAAAAGGCGTGGTGGGCAAATTCGTCGAGTTCTACGGCGATGGCCTCGCCGACCTGCCGCTGGCCGACCGCGCGACCATCGCCAACATGGCCCCGGAATACGGCGCCACCTGCGGTTTCTTCCCGGTGGACGACGTCACGCTGGAATACCTGCGCCTCTCCGGCCGCCCCCTCGAAACGGTGCAACTGGTGGAGGCCTACAGCAAGGCCCAGGGTCTGTGGCGCCTGCCCGGCCAGGAACCGCTGTTCACCGACAGCCTGGCGCTGGACATGGGCCGCGTCGAAGCCAGCCTCGCCGGGCCGAAACGCCCACAAGACCGGGTTTCGCTGCCGAATGTCGCGCAAGCCTTCAGTGATTTCCTCGACCACCAATTCAAACCCACCACCAAGGAAGAAGGTCGCCTGGAAAGCGAAGGCGGTGGCGGCGTCGCCGTCGGCAACGCCGATCTGGCCGGTGAAGCGGACTACCACTACGAAGGCCAGACCTATCGCCTGAAAAACGGCGCGGTGGTGATTGCCGCAATCACCTCCTGCACCAACACCTCCAACCCGAGCGTGATGATGGCGGCCGGGCTGGTGGCGAAGAAAGCCGTGGAAAAAGGCCTGAAACGCAAACCCTGGGTGAAGAGCTCGCTGGCGCCTGGCTCGAAAGTGGTGACCGACTACTACAAGGCGGCCGGCCTGACCCGGTACCTCGATGAATTGGGGTTTGCCCTGGTCGGCTATGGCTGCACCACCTGCATCGGTAACTCAGGGCCGCTGGCGGAGCCCATCGAGAAAGCCATCCAGCAAGCAGACCTCTCCGTGGCTTCCGTGCTCTCAGGCAACCGCAACTTCGAAGGCCGGGTGCATCCGCTGGTGAAAACCAACTGGCTGGCCTCCCCGCCGCTGGTGGTCGCCTACGCGTTGGCGGGCACCGTGCGCACGGACATCAGCCGCGAACCGTTGGGCAATGACAAGGACGGCAAACCGGTTTATCTGCGGGATATCTGGCCAAGCAGCAAGGAAATTGCCGACGCCGTGAATCAGGTCAACACCGCCATGTTCCACAAGGAATACGCCGAAGTGTTTGCCGGTGACGCGCAATGGCAGGCGATTGAAGTACCGCAGGCGGCGACCTATGTCTGGCAGGACGACTCGACCTACATCCAGCATCCACCGTTCTTCGACGACATCGGCGGCCCGCC
>NZ_AKJL01000255.1 GCF_000282355.1 Pseudomonas sp. GM49 | reverse complement strand
CGCCGGCCATCGTGTCGGCACCTGCGCCACCGATGAGGACATCAACACCTGCACCGCCCACGAGCGTGTTGTCGAGCGCGTTGCCGGTGCCCGCGAAGGTGCCGCTGCCGCCGTTATTCAGATTTTCGACGTTGGCACCCAGGGTGTAACTCGCGAGCGAGGTCCAGACCGTGTCAATACCCTCACCGCCAAGCTCGGTCACCACGTCCCCAAGGTCGGTGACTTCGTAGATATCGTCGCCAACACCGCCGGTCATGGTGTCGGCACCCGAACCGCCGATGAGAATGTCATTGCCCGCGTCACCATTGAGGATGTCGTTGCCGCCCAAGGCGTTCAGGATGTCGTTGCCATCGCCTCCGCTGGCCACGTCGTCGCCTGCCGTGCCGGTCCATATGTCGACACCGGCGGTACCGACAAACACATCACCGACCACTGTCGTTGCGGCAGAGGTGACCCGCTCAAGCGTGCCGAGGTCATCGACGTAACTCGCGACGACACGCAGTTGCTGACCGACCTGCGCCTGGCCGGGCGTGAAGGTCGTGCCCGTCGCACCGGCGATGTCGGCAAAGATCGTACCGCTCCCCACCTGCCACTGACGGGTAATCACCGAGGTCGTGGTCCCATCGGGGTCGGTGAACGCATCCGTAGCGGTCAAGGCCGAGCCTTCCGTCGGGGTCGTATCGCTGATCAGCACCGTGCCAACCGGTAGGAGGTTGAAGGGGCTGCCGCCGAGCGGCGCAGTTGGCGCGGTCGGCGCCGAGAACACGCTTTCCAGCACGCCGTGGGCGTCCTGATAGACGGCCCTGACGCGCAGCAGCAGTCCCTCCTCAGCCGCGGTCACCGTGAAGGTCGGACCGGTCGCGGTTCCTAGTCCGCCTCCGAGCGCAATACCGATGTCGTCGAAGATACCGGTGCCCGGGTTTGTTTCGACCTGCCATACGAAGGCGATGGGACTGGTGATCGTACCTGCGCTAGCGACATTGTCCGCATCGCTGACGGTGTCGGCCAACACCGTCAACACTTGGCCAACGGCCGGCGTGCCATCGCTGATCCTCAGCAAGCCCACCGGCTCGGCGTTCAAGCCATTGACGAGAACCAGCGACTGATCGGCGAACTGCAGCCGCTCGATACTGCTGAGCCTGTCAGTACCGTCCCGACCAACGACGCTGTCGGTCACGGTGGTCGTGCCGTCGACGTTCGCGATGACGGTGTAGTCGGCCAGAAGGCCGGTGTACAGGGCCGTGTCAAAGGAATGGCCAGGGTTAAGGGGGTCAGGCGCATCCGTCAGGATCTCACGGACGGCGACGAGTTGACCGGGGTTGTAAGTGCCGTTGAGCATGAGCGGCACCAACGGGACCATGCTGTCGAACGTTGCGATCTCCGGACCTGTGCCATCAATGTTCTGCCGCACGCTGATACGTACGTTGAGCCACTTGTCACCGTCGACCAGATCATCGCCACCACCACCTTCGATGATGTCGCTGCCGCCGCCGCCGAGGACGATGTTGCCGGCGCCGAACTGATCGTCTGCCGTGCCCACAATGCCGTCCGGGCCGGCTGCTGCGGTGCCGACGAACGAGCGCAGGCCGTTGACCAGGTCGAAGTTGGTGAGCACGCTGCCCTGAGCACCGGCAGCCGCGATCACGGTGGCATCGGCATCATCGCCACGCAGGATGTCGCTGAAGTGCGACCCCGTCAGACCTTCCACCAGTTGGAACCGAGCCACGGTTGCGGCCAACTCCGGCAGTGGCGGCGCGAGAGCGATCTCGGCGAGGCCCAGGTCGACGGACACGCCGAACGGGTCGTCCTTGAAGCCGGCCCAGTCGTAACCGGAGCCACCCAGGTAGCGGTCCCCCGCGCCGCCGTTGCCGAACATGATGTCGTCGCCACCTTCGGCCATGAATCTGTCGGGCCCGCCCGTGCCGGTGAAGATGTCGTTACCGCGTATCAGGTCGAGCCCGTTCGGGTCGAAATTGTCGCCGGGAGCACCATCGGCGGTTCCCTTCTCGATCCAGTCGTCACCTTCGTTACCCATCAGCTGTTCATCGGCCATGCTGCCCATGATGAAGTCGTCGCCTGCGCCACCGAAGACCTCCGAGGAGTCCTCACCGGTGACGACGAAGTCCTTGCCGAAGCCGCCGAGGTTCAGATTCACGCCGTTGCCACTGTGGATGACGTCGTTGCCGTCGCCGCCATGAATGGTGTCGTCGCCGCCCATGTCGGTGATGATGTCGTCGCCGTCGCCCCCGACGATGAAGTCGTTGCCGTAGCCACCTTCGAGGCGGTCATTGGCACCGTCGCCATAGAGCGTGTCGTCGCCGTCGCCAGAAACGAGAATGTCATTGGCGGCCGAGCCACCGAGCACCACATGGTCTTCGCCGGTGTACTGCAGGTAGTTGGTATCAGGGCCGACCGTCGCAGGGTTGTCCCGAATGACCAGCGGCGTGAGGAGGATGCCGCCGACAGGGTCGGCATTGCCCGGCAGGTTGTCGGCGGCCTCATTGACTAGCGTCAATGGATCGTCGACCAGTATGCCATCCGGACCGGCAATCACACTCGCGTTGAACTGCCTGGCCGGGTCGACCTCCAGGGTAAAGGCCGGAGTCAAGAACATGACGGCTGGGAGGTGGGTCGCATCGGTGTTGGCCATCACCAGTCTCGCGAACGAGTTGTTCTCCAACTCGGTGACGAAGTTAAGCCCCGCGTTGCGTTCCAGGTAGTAGAAGCGGTCGGCGTTCTGCAGCTTCTCCATCTGGTTCTCGAACACGAAGTTGAAGGTCGAGCCGAGCATGCCGCCAAACGGCATTTTTTCCTCGGCGAGGCCGCCGATCCAGAGGTCGATGTTGTCCAGACCGGTAATGGTGACGCCGGTCGGGCCACTCGCCCAGACGCCGGTGCTATTGAGGAAGTCCAGCCGGTCCGCCGGCTCGCCGGCGCCGCCCAACACCAGGAGCGAGGCCGCGGCGCGCTTCCCGTCGAGCGTGGTGGCGCTGGTAATGGAGGCGTGCGTGCCATAGGCGGCGATGAAGTTGATCAGCGATTCCGGGTGCTTCAGGTGTTGCACCAAATCGGCCCAGCTGATGTAGGGCTTCAGGTTGCTGTCGCCGGTCGCGGTGAAGAACTCACGACGCGCCTCGTTCAGGGTCGGAAGGCCGGTATCACGGCCGCGCGCGATGTTGATGGCGGGCAGGTCGAGCGGCAGGCCCAGCAAGTTGTTGCGCACCGCTTCGGTGACGAACTCATCGATCTCGTTACCGACCTGGCGCGTCAAGCCGCGGACGATGGCACCGGCCGCCTGCTCCGGTGTCGGGCCGCTGGCCGCAAACGCCAGCGGATTGAGGAAGGCCTGAATCAGGCCGATCTCGCTGGAGGCGAAGTTAGGGTCCAGCCGGTCGATGGTCTCGGTCAGCATCGAGTGGCCAAGGCGGTAGACCGCGTGCGCGAACTCGGCGACGATCGCCGGGTCGATCTCGGTTTGATAATTCTGGTGTTCGCCAAGGAACGGATCGATGTTCGGCTGAATGGTACGTGCGAACTCTTCGAACACCAGGTGCTGGTACTGCATCTCGGTACCGAATCTCGCCGCCTGGAAGAGGCGCTCTCCGTTCCAGTGCAGGGCAGCGATCTCAGCCGCGGTTGTTGGCAACACCAACAATTGGGCATCGGGCATCAGCCACTGGTTCAGGAAGTTGACATCGTTGGAGGCGATGGCCACATCCTTGGTGTGCTGGACCAGACGGTTGTGTTCCGAGTGGAAAATCGCGTGGACGGTGGTCAGGCCGATGTTCTCGTTGACCCGGCCGTCGCCGGCGATGTAGTGCGCGTCAAGCAGTTCGTTGTCGTAGAAGCCTGCGGCCACCGGGCCTCCGGCAACGAGGTCGGCATCGGCCGTCAGTGGCGCACCGGTCTGGCTGTCCACCGGAACGGCGTTGTGGGCGATATCGATGAGGAACTGGTGGCCGGTGCGTACGGCATTGACCAGGCTGATCGGCGCAGCAGGATTACCCTCGACGAGAACATCATCGGCGGTATCAGCAATACCATCCGCGCCCCTCATCATGACCATCGGGAAGCCGTTCGGGCCCTTGATGAAATTGCCGTAGGCGTCGGTGGCGAGCAGCGGCACGTTGTCGAAGTCGGCATCGGTAAGATTAATGCCAAGCAGATCGCGCGCCTGCGCCTTCACCACTTTCCAGGTGGCCATCCCACCGATTTCGACGTCGTCCGCAGTGCCGAACAGGCCATCGGCGCCCAGGTCACGATTGGTGATCAGCCTGCCGGTCGCCACCGGATCGCCGGCGGCATTGAACTCGTAGGCGCGCAGGAACACCTGGTGCGAAGGGTGCGAGGTGTAGGTCTGGTTCTGGTCAACGAACGGCGTGGTGGTGTTTGAAGCCTCGTGGATGTCGTCGGCGGTGCCGAGGATGCCATCAGGCCCGGGCAGGTTGGTGGCCCGCGTCATCACCATGAAGTTGGTCGGGCTGCCCGGAACGAACAGCGGGTCGTCCGGCTGCAGCGGGATGAACACCGTGCCGCTGCCGCCCTTGGTCACCAGGTCGAGGCCGTGGTCGAAGAACTGACCGAAGAAGGTCATCCAGGGATTGAACGGTGCGGACAGACCCGCGTCCGGCGCCTCGTTAGGCATGAAAAAGGTCTGGAACGTCGTGCCGTCGGTACGGGTTCCAGTAATCACCTGCGCGCCGTCCTTCAAGACATCGTCAACCGTGCCGAGGATACCATCCGGACCGGGATCGAACGTGGCCGCGACCGCTGCCGGGTTGGTGGCGGTGTTGTCGGCGATCAAATTGCTGATGGTGCGCGGCTGCGAGTCGTTCACCAGACCGCTGGTCTGGGCGTAAGAGGTGCCCGCCTCCGCCGTATCGAACTGCGCCGGAACCAGTCGCGGGAAGACCGTGTCGGCTGCACCGAACTCGTTCTGACCCGCCACCAGGTTGTTGAACGACCCGTCGACCGTGCGCAGGCCCAAAGGCAACCGTGCACTCGGCAGCATGCTGAGGAGATCCTCACCGGCCGCATTCCTTTCCGAGATCAGAATCTGGTCGAGAATGAACTGCAGATCGGCCCGGACATAGTGCACACCGGTGCTGGCGACCGGCGTCTCGACCGGCAGCGGGGCTGCCGGTGGCGGAGCAACGCCGGCTACGACCGCTGCGGTTGGAGCAGAGAACGCAGTCTCAAGCACACCATTTTGATCCTTGTAGACGGCCCTGACGCGCAATTCCAGCCCGGCGAGATCCGGGGTCACCCTGAAGGTCGGCCCGGTTATGTGCGCCAATGCTGCGCCCCCGTCCGCAACACGGGTGATGTCCTGAAAGACGCCCGTACCCGGGACTGCTTCGAACTGCCAGTAGAAGGCGATCGGTCCGGTGATGGCACCGCCGGCGTTGTCGGCATCGGTCACGCCGGCAGCCGATACCCTCAGCAGTTGACCCGTGGTCGGCGTAGCGTCCGGGGTGTTGCTGGCAGCATCGAGTATGGTCAGCAAGCCCAGCGGGTCGTTGTTGAGCCCGACCCCGCCTGGCAGGGTGAGCGACTGATCGTTGAACTGCAGCCGCTCGATATTGGTCAGGCGGTCGATGCCGTCGCGCCCGACGACGCTATCGGCCACGGTGGTCACGCCGCCCACAGTGGTGACGGTATAGTCGAGCCGGTTGCCCGTGAACAAGGCCGTGTCAAAGGCGGGGGCATCCGTCAGGACCTCGCGGACGATGACCAACTGACCGGGGTTGAAGGTGCCATCGAGCATGAACGGGATCATGGGTTCCATGCTGTCGAAGGTGGCAATCTCCGGCCCGGTTCCGTCAAGGTTCTGGCGCACGCTGATACGCACATTCAGCCACATGTCACCGTCGATCAGGTCGTCACCGCCGCGGCCTTCGATGATGTCGCTGCCACCACCGCCGAGGAGGATGTTGCCCGCGCCGAACTGATCGTCTGCCGTGCCCAGGATACCGTCCGGGCCGGCTGCAGCCGCGCCAAGAAACGCCCGCAGACCGTTGACCAGGTCAATATTGGTGAGCACGCTGCCTGGGACACCGGCAGTGGCGATCGCGACCGCGTCGGCATCATCGCCGGTCAGCATGTCGCTGAACGCCGACCCCGACAGACCTTCCACCTGGGCGAACTTGGCTTGCACGCCTGCAACTGAAGGCGACAGGGCCGATTGTTCGAAGGTGATGCGGCTCATGTCCACAGTCACGCCGTAAGGATCATCCTTGTAGGTGGTCCAGTCGAAACCGGACATGCCCAACATCTTGTCCTTGGACTCACTGCCGATGAAGATGTCATCGCCGCCTTCACCGATCATTTCATCGAAGCCGCCGTCACCGCTGAAGACGTCGTTGCCGCCGGTCAACTCTGCCAGCAAAGCCAGTGGCAGGTTACCGGCGAAATTGTCGCCGGGGGATCCGTCCTGGGTCCCGACCTCGATCCAGTCGTCGCCATCGCCGCCCATCATTTGTCCGTTCAGCCGGCTGCCGAGCATGAAGTCATCGCCAGCGCCGCCGAAGACCTCCGAAAAGTCCTCGCCGGTGACGAAGAAATCGTTGCCGTCACCGCCGAGTTCGATATTGATGCCGTTGCCGCCGTGGATGACGTCGTTGCCGGCCCCGCCGTGGATGACGTCGTCGCCGCCCATGTCGGTGATGATGTCATCGCCATCGCCACCCTCGATCTCGTCATTGCCGTAGCCGCCTTCGAGGCGATCATTACCGGCGTCGCCCCAGAGCGTGTCGTCGCCGTCGCCAGAGACGAGAATGTCATTGCCGGCGGTGCCGCCGAGCACGACATGGTCTTCGCCGGTGTACTGCAGGTAGTTGGTATCGGGCCCGACCGTGTTGGGGTTGTCGCGAATGACCAGCGGTGTGATCACGACCCCGTTGATCATGGTGCCGCCAGTGGGATCGGTGTTGCCAGGCAGGTCGTCGGCGGTGCCCACAATGCCGTCCAGACCGGCAATCACGCTCCGGTTGAACTGCCTGGCGGGGTCGACCTCGAGAGTAAAGGTCGGGGTCGAGAAGATCAGGCCCGGGAGATGGGTCGCGTCGGTGTTGAGCATCACCATCTTGGCGAACGAGTTGTTCTCGAGCTCACTCAGGAAGTTGAGTCCCTGGGTGCGGTGCAGGTAGTAGAGCCGGTCGCCGTTTTGCAGCTTCTCGAGCTGGTCCTCGAAGACGAAGTTGAAGGTCGAGCCGAGCATGCCGCCGAACGGCATTTTTTCCTCGGCCAGGCCGCCGATCCAGAAGTCGATGGCATCAACGCCGGTAATGGTTGCCCCATTTGCCAGGTTGGCATAGACGCCGGTGCTGTTGAGGAAGTCCAGGCGATCCGCCGGCTCACCGACGCCGCCCAACACCAGGAGCGTGGCCGCTGCGCGTTTCGCGTCGAGCGTGGTGGCGCTGGTAATGGAGGCGTGCGTGCCGTAGGCGGCGATGAAGTTGATCAGCGATTCCGGGTGCTTCAGGTGTTGCACCAAATCCACCCAGCTGGTGTAGGGCTTCAGCTGGCTGTCGCCGGTGCCGGCGTAGAATTCACGGCGCGCCGCGTTCAAGGACGGGATGCCGGTATCGCGGCCGCGCGCGATGTTGAGGGCGGGCAGGTCGAGCGGCAGGCCCAGCAAGTTGTTGCGCACCGCTTCGGTGACGAACTCATCGATCTCGTTGCCGACCTGGCGCGTCAAGCCGCGGACGATGGCGCCGGCCGCCTGCTCCGGGGTCGGGCCGCTGGTCGCAAACGCCAGCGGGTTGAGGAAGGCCTGAATCAGGCCGATCTCGCTGGAGACGAAGTTGGGGTCCAGCCGGTCAATGGTCTCGGTCAGCATCGAGTGGCCGAAGCGAAAGACCGTGTGCGCGAACTCGGCGACGATCGACGGATTGATTGTGTCATCGAAGTCAAGGAAGGCATCGACCTGCGGTTGAATGGTGCGCGCGAACTCTTCGAACACCAGGTGCTGATACTGCATCTCGGTGCCGAATTTCGCCGCCTGGAACAAGCGCTCACCGTTCCAGTTCAAGGTCGACAGATCAGCAGGAACAGACGTGACGGGCGTCAGCAGCCACTGGTTCAGGAACGTCAGGTCGCCGGTGGCCGTTGAGGCGAGGATCGTGTCCTTGGTCTGCTGGACCAGCCGGTTGTGCTCGGAGTGGAAGATGGAGTGGACGGTGGTCAGGCCGATGTTCTCGTTGACCCGGCCGTCGCCGGCGATGTAGTGCGCGTCGAGCAGCTCGTTGTCGTAGAAGCCTGCGGCCACCGGGCCGCCGGCAACGAGGTCGGCATCGGCCGACAGTGGCGCACCGGTCTGGCTGTCCACCGGGCTGGCATTGTGCGCGATGTCGATAAGGAACTGGTGACCGGTGCGGATCGCCAGCGATGCGTCGATCGGCGCCAAGGGATTGCCCTCGACCAAGCCGGTCGTGGTCACGATCTGCGCAAAGCCGTTCGCCCCCCGAATGAAGTTGCCGTACGCGTCGGTCGCCAACAGCGGCAGGTCGAGAACGTCGAGATCGTCGAGATCAATGCCAAGCATGTCGCGCGCCTGCGCCTTCACTACTTTCCAGGTGGCCATGCCGCCGATTTCGACGTCGTCGGCAGTACCGAACAGGCCATCGGCGCCCAGGTCACGGTTGGTGATCAGCTTGCCGGTCGCCACCGGCTTGCCGGCGGCATCGAGTTCATACGCGCGCAGGAACACTTGGTGCGAGGGATGCGAGCTGTAGGTCTGGTTCTGATCGACGAATGGCGTGGTGGTGTTTGAAGCCTCGTGAATGTCGTCGGCGGTGCCGAGGATGCCATCGGGCCCGGGCAGGTTGGTGGCCCGCGTCAACACCATGAAATTGGTCGGGCTACCCGGAACAAACAACGGATCGTCCGGCTGCAGCGGGATGAACACCGTGCCGCTGCCGCCCTTGGTCACCAGGTCGAGGCCATGGTCGAAGAACTGACCGAAGAAGGTCATCCACGAGTTGAACGGCGCGGACAGGCCCGCGTCCGGCGCCACGTTAGGCATGAAAAAGGTCTGGAAAGTCGTGCCGTCGGTACGGGTTCCAGTAACGACCTGCGCACCGGCCTTCAAGACATCGTCAACCGTGCCGAGGATGCCATCCAGACCGGGATCGAACGTGGCCGCGACCGCCGCCGGGTTGGTGGCGGTATCGTTGACGATCAGGTTGCTGATGGTGCGTGGCTGCGAGTCGATCACCAGGCCGCTGGTCTGGGTGTATGAGGTGCCCGCCTCAGCCGGGCGGAAGACTGGAGTGGTCAAGCGCGGGAAAATGTTGTCGGCTGCGCCGAACTCGCTCTGACCCAGTCTCAGGTTGTTAAACGTTCCGTCGACCGTGCGCAGACCGAAAGCAAATTCCGGGTTCGGTAACAGGCTGGCGAGCGACTGGCCAGCAGTATCCGCTTCAGCGATGAAAATCTGCTGGAGAATGAACTCCAGGTCCGATTTGTTGAAATTGGCCATTTTGGAATGCCCTCGATCTGTCTGGGTAAAAGCGCGGGACGAGAAAACCCTCCCGCGCCAAGTCAAGTGCTGGCTTGCGCAGTTTGTTGGTCATGTTTTTTTTGCGAGAGCTCTGGCGTTACCCGGGACCCGGGATACGCGCCTGGAATTCGCGAAATGAATTGCTCGCCGGGCGATCAGGCAGAGCGGATTCGAGCCATGGGCGGGCCATGGAATCTGGAAGTGAAGACGAACGTCCTGGACAGCTCCTTCCCTGCGCAAAAGCACGAAATGATCGACATGACTCTGCTCCTCTCAGGAGAATCACCGCGCCTTGCGTTGCCAAAACGATGGCAAGCTTCAGGCGGGCGCCCCCCCCGATAACTAAGACTAAAGTTCCATAGCAAATCTTTGTCAATATTACGTCGTTAAAACGGACGACCGGCACTTGAGCAGTACAACTAGCTGTTTTTAAAAGACATATAGGAAGTTGAGTGCAGGTATAGAGCGAAATGTTATTTCTAACTGTTTCAACGCCACCTACGCTGCTGCATAAGGGAGCAACGCAGCGATTTCGGAAGACTCGCCATCCATAGAGCGACCAGCCTGCGTGTCCATAAGCTGTTAACGGGACTACATTTACTGTTACCTGTTGCGCCTCAAGGGCAACCGGCTTTTCGAAGTGGGAGGATCAACATGCCCAAGCAGTCGAGCATCCGTTCCGAACTGGCCGACGCGCTCTTTCGTATGCGTCGCAGTTTTTACTTGCTGGCAGGGTTCAGTGGCGTCATAAACGTCATGATGTTGACGCCAGCCGTTTATATGTTGCAGGTCTATGATCGAGCCCTGGTCAGTCGCAACGTCACGACGCTGGCGATGTTGACTGTCCTGGTGGTAGGTCTGTTCTTGCTGATGTCCACGCTGGAAATGGTCCGCACCCGCGTACTGATCCGGGTCGGCAACTGCCTCGACATGGACCTCAACCGGCGAATTTTCACCGCGGCATTCGAGCGCAACCTGAGCCGCGCCGGAGGTAATCCGGCCCAGGCCCTGCAAGATCTCGCCCAGGTTCGTCAGTTCGTCACCGGTAACTCCCTGTTCGCTTTCTTCGATGCACCGTGGACGCCGATCTACCTGCTGGTCGCCTACCTGATCCACCCACTGCTCGGACTGCTCACGCTGATCGGCTCTCTGATTCTGATGGGCCTGGCCTATCTGACTGAAAAGGCGACGCAGAAGCCGCTGGCCGAAGCCAATCAGGCCGCCATGTCCTCCGCCCTATACGCCAACAACAACCTGCGCAATGCCGAGGTCATCGAGGCCATGGGCATGCTGCCGTCGATCAGCAAGCGCTGGTTCCAAAGCCATTTGCGCATTCTGGAAATGCAGACCATGGCCTCCGACCGCGCCGCCTTGATCAGCAGCACCGGTCGCTTCGTGCGTATCACCTTGCAGTCGTTGATCCTCGGCGCCGGTGCGCTGCTGGCGATCGAAGGCAAGATCACCCCGGGGATGATGATTGCCTGCTCGATCCTTACCGGCCGCGCACTGGGCCCGGTGGAACAGGTAATCGCGTCGTGGAAGCAACTGCTCGGTTGCCGTTCGGCCTGGGGCCGGCTCAACGAGATGCTGCACGACTATCCGCACCGGCCACCGAGCATGTCGCTGCAGCGACCAATGGGCATGCTGGCGGTGGAGAATGTGTATGCCGGTGCCCCCGGTACCAACAACACGATTCTGCGCGGGGTGGGCTTCAGCCTTGTCCCCGGCGAAAGCCTTGGCATTATCGGTCCATCCGCCTCGGGCAAATCCACCCTCGCCCGCTTGCTGGTTGGCGTCTGGCCGGCACAGGCCGGCAAGGTGCGCCTGGACGGCGCAGACATTTTCACCTGGAACAAGGGCGAACTTGGCCCCTGGCTCGGCTACCTGCCACAGGACGTGGAGCTGTTCGAGGGCAACATTGCCGACAACATTGCGCGCTTTGGCGAAGTGGACAGCGAAGCGGTCATCCGCGCCGCCAAGAGCACTGGCGTACACGAGATGATCCTGCGTTTCCCGCAGGGTTATGACACCCGTCTGGGCACCGATGGTAGCCCGCTTTCCGGTGGCCAGAAGCAACGCATCGCCTTGGCTCGCGCGTTGTATGGCGAACCCAATCTGATCGTGCTGGATGAGCCGAACGCCAACCTCGACGACGTCGGCGAAAAGGCCTTGGTCGATGCGCTGGCCGAACTCAAGGGCCGCGGCGCCACTGTCATTCTGATTTCCCACCGTCCCAACGTACTCTGCGCCGTCGATAAGGTGCTGATGATGCGCGACGGCGGCGTGCAGATGCTTGGCACGCGCGATGAAGTATTCGCAGCGCTGCGCAAGGCCAGTGTGATGCCTGCTGGCGCGTCGACCCCTCTGGCCTCCGTCAAAGCGCGGGAGTGACCGATCATGCAAATGAGCCAACACACCGAGATGATCAAAGCCGATACCAGAAGCATGGTAGATCTGGACGTCGGTAAACCCGCGCGATGGGGCGTGTGGCTGGTGCTCGCCGGCTTCGGCGGCTTCCTCCTGTGGTCCTGGCTGGCGCCACTGGATGCCGGTGTGGTCGCGACAGGCACGGTCAAAGTCACCAACAATCGCAAAGCCGTGCAGCACCTCACCGGCGGTACCGTGGACGCCATTCTCGTTCGCGAAGGCGATGTGGTGAAAAAAGGTCAGGAGGTGGTCCGTCTCGATTCGTTGCATGCCGTTTCCGAACAGGGTGCGGTCAGCGCCCAGTACATCGTCAGCAAGACGGTGGAAAACCGCCTGGAAGCGGAACGTGACGGCCGCGATGTAGTGAACTTCGACCCCGAGTTGCTCAAGCGCTTCGGGGATGACCAGCGCCTGGCGGCCGCCATGGACTTGCAACAGCGTCTGCTGGACACTCGGCGCGCCGGTCTCGCTGGCGAAATCAGCATACTGCAGGAGAACCTGGCGGCGTCGGCGGTGCAGCTCAAGGGCCTGCAGCAGGTCTATAGCGCCCGCGCCTCGCAGATCAGCTTCCTCAACCAGGAACTGCAAGGCACCCGCGTGCTCACGGCCGAAGGCTATGTGCCGCGCAACCGCCTGCTTGAGCTGGAACGCAGCAATGCCGAGCTCTCCGCCGGCCAGGCCGAGAACCTCAACAACATCGCCCGCGTGCGTAGCCAGACCACTGAAATCAAGTTGCGCATCCTGCAGCGCCAGCACGATTACCTGAAGGAAGTCGAATCGCAACTGACCGACACCGCCAAGGAAAACACCACCCTGGCCGACCGCTTGCGCGCGCTGGACTATGAAGTGACCCATACGGTGATTCGTTCGCCGATCGATGGCATGGTCCAGGGCCTGAGCATTGCCACCGTTGGCGGGGTCATTCAGCCTGGCTTCAAGATCATGGAAATCGTTCCGGTCAACGAGCCGCTGCAGGTCGACGCAATGATTCCCGTGCAGGCCATCGACAAGATGGTCCCAGGCCTGCCCGTGGACATTTCCTTCCCGGCCTTCAACCATGCCAGGACGCCAAACATCCCCGGCCGCGTGAAGACCATCTCCGCCGACCGTCTGATGGACGAGGAAAGCAAGCAACCGTTCTATCTGGCTCAGGTGGAGGTCACGCCCGATGGCATGGGCCTGCTTGGCAGCAACCACATTCGCCCCGGCATGCCCGCCAGCGTCACCATAAAAACCGGCGAACGCAACATGATCAGCTATCTTCTTAAACCAATGCTTGATCGTGTGGACAGCTCATTCAAGGAACAATGAGATGGAACGTCGTTGCCTGTTCTTCTGCCTGCTGGGGCTGTCCCTGCCGGCTGGTGCCATGGACCTCAAACAAGCCTGGGATCTGTTGCAATTCCAGGGCCCTATCTACCAGGCCTCCGTGCATGAAAAAGAGGCTGGCCAGGAAAACCGCGCCATCGGCAAGGCCGGCCTGCTACCGCAGATCAATGCCTCGGGCTATCACAACAAGGTCAATGGCTCCCAAAGCCAGAGCGGCATCGACAGAGATCTCCATTACGACTCCAAGGGCGCTAACGTGCGCCTGCGCCAGCCGCTGTTCAACAAACAGAAGATGGCCGAGTACCGCCAGGGTCAGCAGCGTGCCGACTACAGCATCGCGGTATTCGATGCCAAGACCCAGGACGCCGCGGTGCGCTTGTCCGAAAGCTATTTCGATGTGCTCCTGGCCAGCGAAACCATCGTCCTGGCCAAGTCAAAGCTGACCGCCTTCGAAGAGCAACTCGCTTCGGCGAAGCGGCGCATGGAGCTGGGGGCCGGCACCGTCACCGACATCGACGAGTCGGCCGCCCGCCGCGACCTTGCCGAAGCCGAACTGATCGAAGCGCAGGACAATCTGGTCAACGCGCGCGCCAAGCTTGAGGAATATATCGGTGAAACTCCCGAATCGATGACCACCTTGCGTCCGAGCTTCGATACACCACCGCTGCTACCGAGCAACCTGCAGGACTGGTTGGTCAAAGCCCAGACCGATAGCCCGCTGATCCATGCGCGCCGTTATAGCAGCGACCTCGCAGCAGAAGAAGTGAAGCGTGCCAGTGCCGGCCACTGGCCAACACTGGATTTCATTGCCGGCTACACCGCGGGTGAGAGCCAGTCACTCTCCGAGTTGAATCAACGCAACCACTACGGCTCAATCGGGCTGGAAGTCAATATCCCGCTGTACAGCGGTGGCGGCGTCAGCGCGTTGACACGCCAGGCCAGTGCCAATAGCGATAAGGCCATGGACGAACTCGACGCCGCGCGACAGGAAGTCATCACCGAAACCACCCGTGAGTATCAAGGCATACTGAGCGGCGCCAAACGCATTCGCGCGCTGGAGAAGGCCGTAGTGTCCAACGAACGCTCACTGGCATCGGCTCGCAAGGGCTTCAAAGAGGGCGGCACCAGCACCAACTCGGACGTCCTCAATGCCGAAGAGCTGCTCTTCGTTGCGCGCCACGATCTGTTCGAGGCCAAGATACGCTATTTGATGTCGCGCCTGCGTCTGGCCTCTTCAGTGGGCAGCCTGGGCGACGACGATATCAACCAGATCAACGAATACCTCGGCCCGGAACTGCTGGTCACCAACTAACGTTCACCTGCCGGCCGGTCTAGCCAAATGATGGCTGACCGGCGCGCCCCCTCCCCGTCAATTCCCCTCGCGTTTCGCCCGGTCATTCATTACCGGATCTCGAAGCAGAAAGGCAGCCGACCGCGATAAAAACCGTCAGCGTTGAAATTTGCCCACTAAGCCGTTGATTCCCTTTATGCTCGATCCGATTCCAAATGAAAAGCCACGCCCAGCTCCAGGCTGTAAACTGTGTCCCCATGCGCAAACTTTTGTACCTGACATTTTCCATGGCGTTGCTCGCCGCCCTCACGACCTACGCGATGTGGGCCGCGGACCGGCCGGTGGGTCATTACCTTTCGGACCTGCGGATCAACCTGGCTGTCGACCAGGGTACGCCTGCGGACCGTGGCAATCTCTTGGGCATCCAGCCCGAACTGTTTCCTACCGATTATCAGAGCCCCGAGCGTTTGCACCGCAAGCTCGCGGCCTATCTGCAAGCAGCCCGGGACCAGGGTCTGTTGAACGGCAAGACCGTCGTCGTGTTGCCGGAACACATCGGTACCTGGCTGATGGTCAGCGGCGAGAAGGATGAGTTGTATCAGGCCAGCACCCTCAAGGAGGCCATGAACTGGCTGGCGGTCAGCAATCCCCTGAAGTTCGCCAAGGCATTGATCAGCGCCGAGGGTGGCAACCGTCTGGACGATGCCCACCTGCGCATGAAAGCCAAGGCGATGGCCAGGGACTACCAGGCATTGTTCGGAGGGCTGGCCAGGGAATTCCACGTGACGCTGGTGGCGGGCTCTATCGTGCTGCCCGAACCGAGCATCATCGACGGCACCTTGAAAATCGGCCGCGGCGCGCTGTACAACAGCAGCGTGGTGTTCAACAGCGAAGGCCTGCCGATCGGCCAGCCCCAGCGCCAGATGCATCCGTTCTTCGCAGAACAGAGCGGGATCAAGGCGAACGGCGAGCACTCGCTCAACGTCGTTGATACCCCCGCAGGAAGGCTGGGCGTATTGATCGGCCACGACAGCTGGTACCCGGAAAACTACCTCAAGCTCAACGACCAAAGCGTAAAGCTGGTTGCAGTACCGGCCTTTGTGGCCGGCCGTGGCACCTGGGATCAACCGTGGCGCGGCTACAGGGGTTTGCCGGAGCCGGCCTCGGTCAATTTGAAGCCAGGAGAAGTCAGTGAAGGCCAGGCCTGGCAGCGCCTGACCCTCACTACCCGGATACCGGCCAGTCAGGCTGTCGCTGGCATGAGTGTGTTCCTGCGGGGTCAGTTCTGGGATCAGGGCAGCGCCGGGCAGAGCTTCCTCAGCAGCAACGGCCAGCATTTTGCCGACGGCAACGCCCTGGGTGCGCGCTTGCTGAACCTCTGGCTGTAAACCATGAAACCGCAGCCGATGCGCCTCGGCGATCTGTCGGTGGGCTTTGTTCATAGCCTGGCCGATGCCGTGCGCAGTCATGGTATCGATCCGCAGCCACTGCTCGATCAATACGGCCTCGATGCAGCGCGCCTGAGTGAAGCGGGTGCCCGGCTGTCAATACCGCGGTACATGCGCCTGGGCCACAGCGCCATTCAGCTGACCGACAACCCGGCCCTTGGCTTGCGCATGGGGCAGCTCAGTCGCCTGAGCCAGATCGGCCTCGCAGGGGTCACCGCCGCCCAGGCGCCGACCGTACGTGAAGCCGCGCGCTGCCTGATTCGGTTCGAAGCCTTGTATGGTTCGAACTATCGGGGTCAATCAAGCTTTCACGAAGACGCCCAGGGCGCCTGGCTGCGTTTCTATTCGATCAGCCCCTATAACGCCTACAACCGCTTCGTGGTGGATTCGATCATCGCCGGCTGGTTGCAGCAATTGTCCAGTGTCAGCCCTGCCCCGCTGCGCGCCGAACGCATCGAGATCGAATTCGAAGAGCCCGGTTACCGTGCGGCCTATGACGTTTTGGGGGACTGTCCGATTCAGTTTGGCGGCGAACGCAATCAACTGCGCTTGAGCCAGGCAAGTCTCGCCCAACGCAACCCCGAGCATTGCCCGAGCACCTGGCGGCATTTGCTGCAACTGTGTGAGCGGGAACTGGAACAACTGACACGCACCCGCAGCCTGCGTGAACGGATCATCGCGCTGCTGGGACCCTTGCTCAATGGTGGCCGGGAGCCCGACTTGCAAGAGGTGGCGGCACGCCTGAAGCTGCCCACCTGGACCTTGCGCCGCAAGCTCGCCGATGAAGGCACACAATTTCGTGCCATTCTCAACGACACCCGTCGCGACCTGGCCATGACTTACATACGCGACACCGAACTGGCGTTCGGAGAGATCGCCTACCTGCTGGGCTTTGCTTCAGCCGAAGCGTTTCAACGTGCGTTCAAACGCTGGAACGGGCAGACACCCGGCGAGTTTCGCCGCAGCCATAGAAAAACAGCCTGAAGCTTCTGGCTGCAAGCGACAAGTTGGAGTTTTAGAGCTCAGTGGCGTCTTCTGCGGGCTCCGGCGGGTCCAGTTCAAACGCTTGGTACTCGAGCAGCTCTTCTTGATAATCGTCCATTTTTGAATCTCCCGAACCGTATTGAAAAACGTCTGAATAAATGACCAATGCCTTGAGCATAAAGTGCCCGCGTGAAAGAAAAATGACGCGGGCACGACACTCCGTCGCTACTGAATAAAACGTAGCAACTGGTCAGGAATTTAGCATGGTTTTTTTTCGCGGGAGGCCGCAGAACAGCGGACTTGCTTGATGCGGGTCAATCTTTTGGCTGGTCACAGGATCGGGTCATCTGATCCGACCCTGTGGTGTCACCCTCACTGGCCGGAGACAGGCATCGCCGGAATGGGCTCGCTCGGCGGCGGCAAGTCACTCGGGTTCGCCGGTGGCGTGATGATTTCCGGGGACGGTGCAGGCGCTACACTCTCGGTCGGTGTGATCGGCGCCGCTGCAGGCGGTGGCGCGACCGGTTCAGAGGCCGTAGGAGCGGGTGCCGGGGTCGCCGGGGCTGGCTCTGCGGTCGGCGCAGTGGTCGCGGCGGGCGCCAGGGGAGCCGGCGCTACCTTGGCTTCAGGCACGCCCAGGTCTGTTTTCGGCTTTTCGGTGATGTGCGCAGCCTTTTTCGCTTCCGGCGGCAGGAACAGTTCGACCAGTGCGAAGAAACGCTCGTAGAACTTGGCAGACGATACGGTTTCGCTGGCCACCTTGACCATCGAATCGTCCGATGAACCGATCGGCATCGATACCGAGCCCAGTACCCCCACACCGAGACTGGCGGAGTTGTTGGTTTTCTTCAGCGCATAACGATCCTGCAGGGCGTTGGCGAATACGGTCGCGTGATGCCCTTCGCTACCGTCATCGGCGCACACCACACTGAAACTGATCTCCATGTGGTTCTCGCCGGTCTGCTGGAAGCTCTTGTGGCCACTGACCAGTTTCGGATCGTTGCTGGTGATGATGTAACCCTGACTCAACAAGGCGCGGCGGGCCGCTTCGCAACTCTGGGTATCGGTGACCGGGTAATTACGGGAAAAGGTTCCGGAATCGTCGAAGTTCTCATGCTCGTAGATGGCGGCCTTGTTCGAAGAACAACCGGCCGCTACGGCCAGTACGGCAGCCACGCCGACAATCCGCATGGGAAATGATTTAAACATTGAACATCCTGAGGAAAACGGTTCGGGGCGTATTGTGCAACAGATCGATGCTTAGCGGAGCATCGATTGTGTCTTAAAACGGTTACAGGCTGATTGACCCCGGTTTTGCGCAAAAGTCACCGCAGCAAATGACGTACGGCAAAACAAAAAGACCCCGGCTTTTCGGCCGGGGTCTCCTGTGCAGCACTAAACCTGGTCAGACATCAGTAACGCTTGATGTCCGCCTGGCTTTCCAGCTGCTTGCGATAAGCCGCAAAGTCTTGCTGGCCGATGCGGGAAGCGAGGTAGCGACGATACTGTGCTTTCTCTTCTTCGGTCGGCGCCGCTGCTTCGTTCACGCCATTGAGGCGCACGATCATCAGACTGCCATCAGTCAGCGTCACGCTGGTGAAGGTCGGCTTGTCCTTGGCCGCGGGCTTCGCCATGCGGAACAGCGCCTGCAGCACGGCAGGGTCGACCCCTTCCTGAGCGCGAGTCGCCGCTTCGGTGACTTTCCAGGCCTGGCCGTCGATCGCCTTATCCAGCGGGGTCTTGCCGTCGCGCAGGCTTGCAATCAAGGCTTCAGCCTTGGTCTTGGCATCGGCGCTGGCATGTTCCTTGGCCAATTGCACACGGATCGCAGCAGAAACGCTTTCCAGCGGCAGCTGTGAAGGCTTCAAATGCTCCTTGGCACGCAACACGACCACGGTTTCCGGATCGAGCTCGATGGCGGTGCTGTTCGCGCCTTCATCCAGGACTTCCGGGCTGAACGCCGCAGTGATCACGGCACGGTTGGCTGCAATACCCTCACCGCCTTCACGGCCGAACGGCTTGGAGGTTTGGACGGTCAGTTTCAGGTCCTGCGCTGGCTGAGCCAGATCGGACGCTTCGAACGAGGCGTCTTCCAGTTGCTTGCTCGCCTCAACGAAGCGCTGCTCGACCTGCTGGGTTTTCAGAGCGCGGGTCAGCTTGTCTTTCAGGCTGGCGAAGGTTGGCACTTCAGGTGCTTCCACCCCCAACAGCTTGATCAGGTGGAAACCGAAGTCGGTGCGAACCGGCCCCGACACCTGGTCCTTGGCCAACGAATACAGGGCTTTTTCGAACGCCGGGTCGTAGACGCCAGGACCGGCATAACCCAGGTCACCGCCGTTGTTCGCCGAACCCGGATCCTGGGAGAACTCCTTGGCCAGTGCCTCGAACTGCTCACCCTTGGCCAGACGGGCCTGGATCTCTTCGATTTTCGCCTTGGCTTGCGCCTCGGTGGTCTTGTCGTTCACTTCAATCAGAATGTGCGCAGCCCGGCGTTGCTCGGACAGGTTCGCGATTTCTTTCTGATAGGCCGCTTGCAGGTCTTCGTCGTTGACGCTGACCTGATCGAAGAAGGAAGCCTTCTTCAACTCGAGGTAATCGATGATCACCTGATCCGGCGTCATGAATTCCTTGGCGTGTTCGTCGTAATAGGCCTTGACCTCTTCGTCGGTCAGCTTCACAGCCGCCGGGTCAGCCTTGATGCTCAGCGAAGCGAAATCGCGGGTCTGTTTTTCCAAACGGGCAAACGCGAGCACCTGCGCATCGGTCACGAAACCGCTACCTGCCAGACCGGCACGCAGCTGACCAATCAGCATTTCCTGAGCCAGCATCTGGCGGAATTGCATGCGGGTATAGCCGAGTTGGCGAATCACCTGGTCGAAACGCTCGGAGCTGAACTTGCCGTCAACTTGAAATTCTGGTGTTTGCAGGATGACCTGATCAAGTGCCGCCTCGGAAAAAGCGAATTTCGATTTTTCGGCGCCTTGCAGCAGCAGTTTGCGATCGATCAGGCCCTTGAGAGCCGATTCGCGCAACATTTTTTCGTCCAGCAAGGAAGCATCGAAATCCTTGCCCAGCTGTTGCATGAGCTGACGGCGTTGCATATCGACCGCCTGGCTCAGCTCGTTCTGGCTGATTTCATCGCCGTTGACCTTGGCCGCATCATTACTGTGCGACGTGGCCTTGAAAATGGCGTCGAAACCGGTCAAGGCCATCAGAACAACGATGACCCCGATAATAGTCTTGGCAATCCAGCCTTGTGAATTGTCCCTGATATTCTGCAGCATGCGTCCCCCAGAAACGGTTGAACTTCAAAATTAGGCAACCGTGGAGCGTGGGTAGAATCCGGATAGAAGAAAGGCGCATCCGAGGATGCGCCTTCTCGTAACTGGCGGAGCGGATCGAGGGCTCGAACTGGCGACCCTCGGTGTCTTGAACCGGCGACCTGCAGTCAGGACTGCCGCTCCGCTGCCAAGTCAGGCATGACCCCGACCCGGATGGGTAAAAACCTGAATCGAACTTAGTTGACAGCTTCTTTCAGTGCTTTACCGGCTTTGAAACCTGGTTTTTTGGCTGCTGCGATTTCCAGCGTCTTACCGGTCTGTGGGTTACGACCAATGCGAGCTGGACGATCAGTTACGGAGAAAGTACCGAAACCAACCAGAACAACAGAGTCGCCAGCCTTGAGAGCGCCAGTGACGGATTCGATTACAGCGTCCAGCGCACGGCCAGCAGCAGCTTTCGGGATATCAGCGGATGCAGCGATAGCATCAATCAGTTCCGACTTGTTCACTCTAAGTCCCCTTATATCTATTTGAGTATGATTCTAAGTTTTTTTGGTGAAAGCAAAAACGAGTGCTGAATGGCCTACAGACACTTAAGAGCCGCTTTATAACAAGGGCTCTAAAAAGCTGTCAAGAAAGCCCCCCAGGCAAATACGTACTAATGCGTGCTAATTCTTTCCTTAGAATCTGCGTCGCGCTTCTCATCCTTCGCGACTATCTCCGGAGCCACGTCCGGCAAGGGCTCCGGCGCGTATTGCAACGCAATTTGCAGGACCTCGTCAATCCATTTAACCGGTTTAATCTGTAGATCCTGCTTGATATTGTCCGGAATCTCTTTGAGATCGCGCACATTTTCTTCAGGAATGATCACGGTCTTGATTCCGCCACGATGGGCAGCCAGCAGTTTTTCTTTCAAACCGCCAATGGCCAGCACCTGACCACGCAAAGTGATTTCGCCGGTCATGGCGACATCCGCGCGTACCGGAATGCCGGTCAATGCCGACACCAGGGCCGTGCACATGCCTACACCGGCGCTAGGACCGTCCTTCGGAGTTGCCCCTTCCGGCATGTGGATGTGCGTGTCGCGCTTCTCATGGAAGTCCAGGGGAATGCCCAGGCTCTTCGCCCGGCTGCGAACAACAGTCAAGGCAGCGGTGATCGACTCGACCATCACGTCACCCAGAGAGCCGGTCTTGATCAACTGGCCCTTGCCCGGCACCACAGCGGCTTCGATGGTCAGCAGTTCGCCGCCCACCTGAGTCCATGCCAGCCCGGTCACCTGACCGATCTGATCCTGCTGTTCAGCCAGGCCGTAGCGGAATTTGCGCACGCCCAGGAAGTGCTCCAGCATGTCTGCGGTGACCTTCACCGAGAAGCGTTTTTCCAGCGCATGTTCCTTGACGGCCTTGCGGCAAACCTTGGCAATCTGACGCTCCAGCCCACGCACACCGGCTTCGCGGGTGTAGTAGCGAATGATGTCGCGGATCGCCTCTGCGTCAAACTCCAGCTCACCTTTCTTCAAGCCGTTGGCAGCAATCTGCTTTGGCGAAAGGTATTTGACGGCGATGTTGATCTTCTCGTCTTCGGTGTAGCCCGGCAGACGGATCACTTCCATCCGGTCCAGCAACGCCGGCGGGATGTTCATCGAGTTCGAGGTGCACAGGAACATCACATCGGACAGGTCGTAATCGACTTCCAGATAGTGATCGTTGAAGTTGTGGTTCTGCTCGGGATCGAGCACTTCCAGCAACGCCGATGCCGGATCGCCACGCATGTCGCTGCCCATTTTGTCGATTTCATCGAGCAGGAACAGCGGGTTGCGGACACCCACCTTTGTCATTTTTTGAATCAATCTTCCTGGCATCGAACCGATGTAAGTACGGCGATGGCCACGGATTTCCGCTTCATCACGTACACCACCGAGGGCCATGCGCACAAATTTGCGGTTGGTAGCGTGAGCGATCGACTCCGCAAGGGACGTTTTACCCACCCCCGGAGGCCCCACCAGGCACAACACCGGACCACGAATTTTCTTCACGCGTTTTTGCACGGCGAGGTATTCGAGGATGCGTTCCTTGACTTCTTCCAGGCCGTAGTGGTCGGCATCCAGAATGTCTTCTGCACGCGCCAGGTCCAGACGTACCTTGCTCTGGGCCTTCCACGGCACCTGAACCAGCCAGTCGATGTACGAACGCACCACGGTCGCTTCCGCGGACATCGGCGACATTTGCTTGAGCTTGTTCAGTTCGGCCGTCGCCTTGGCCAGGGCATCTTTCGGCAGACCGGCGGCTTCGATACGCTTTTTCAGGTCTTCGACTTCATTGTGACCTTCGTCACTGTCGCCGAGCTCTTTCTGAATGGCCTTCATCTGCTCATTCAGGTAGTACTCGCGCTGACTGCGCTCCATTTGCTTTTTGACGCGGCCGCGAATGCGTTTTTCGACTTGCAGCAGATCGATCTCGGCATCCAGCAACGCAAGAACGTGCTCGACTCGGGCCGACAGATCGATGATTTCGAGGATTTCCTGCTTCTGTTCGATCTTCAGGGCCATGTGCGCGGCCATGGTGTCCACCAGGCGGCCTGGCTCGTCAATGCTGTTGAGCGATGACAGGACTTCAGCCGGGACTTTTTTGCCCAACTGCACATATTGTTCGAACTGCGACAGCAGGCTGCGAACGAACACTTCCGACTCGCGCTCTGGCGCGTCGACTTCGTCGATCAGGGAGACTTCGGCACGGCAGTGGCCGTCCACTTCGCTGAAGCGCTCCACGGCGCCCCGCTGCTCACCCTCGACCAGGACCTTGACCGTGCCGTCAGGCAGCTTCAGCAGCTGCAGAACTGTGGCAATCGTACCAACGCGATACAGGGCATCTTCACCAGGATCGTCGTCAGCCGGGTTTCTCTGGGCTAGCAGAAGAATCTGCTTGTCACCCGTCATCGCAGCCTCGAGGGCTTCGATGGATTTCTCGCGCCCCACGAACAGCGGGATAACCATGTGCGGATAAACCACGACATCACGCAATGGCAGGAGAGGCAATTCGATGGTTGTCTTCATGATTTCGCCTCTACGGCGGCCGTAAGGCCGTAAACAGATGGAAGTAAGCTTGAAACCAAGATGGGGGCTGCCTTGAAAAAAAACAAGCGCAAAGACAGTGTTAAAACGCACTAAAAGAAAAGGGGCCCGAAGGCCCCTTCTTTAATTCAAGCTGCGTGACGCTTAAGCGTCTGGCGCGGCCTTGGCGGTCGGCTCACTGTTTTCGTAGATATACAGTGGCTTGGACTTGCCTTCTATCACGCTTTCATCGATCACTACTTTACTCACCTCGGATTGCGAGGGGATTTCATACATAGTGTCGAGCAATACACCTTCGAGAATCGAACGCAGGCCACGGGCACCGGTTTTACGCTCCAGGGCACGCTTGGCGACCGACTTCAGAGCGTCGGAACGGAATTCCAGATCAACGCCTTCCATCTCGAACAGCTTGGCATACTGCTTGGTCAGAGCATTTTTCGGCTCGGTGAGGATCTGCATCAACGCAGCCTCGTCAAGCTCGTCCAGCGTGGCAAGTACCGGCAGACGACCGACGAACTCCGGGATCAGACCGAACTTGACCAGATCGTCAGGTTCGACTTCACGCAGGGACTCGCCCACCTTCTTGCCTTCTTCCTTGCTGCGTACTTCCGCGTTAAAGCCAATGCCACCCTTGGTGGAACGGTTTTGAATAACCTTTTCCAGACCGGAGAACGCACCGCCGCAGATGAACAGGATGTTACGGGTGTCGACCTGCAGAAATTCCTGCTGCGGATGCTTGCGACCACCTTGAGGCGGAACGGAAGCAACCGTGCCTTCGATCAACTTGAGCAGGGCCTGCTGCACGCCTTCACCGGAAACGTCCCGGGTGATCGACGGGTTGTCGGATTTGCGCGAAATCTTGTCGATTTCATCGATGTAGACAATGCCCATCTGGGCTTTTTCCACGTCGTAATCGCATTTCTGCAGCAGCTTCTGAATGATGTTCTCGACATCTTCACCCACGTAACCCGCCTCGGTGAGGGTGGTTGCGTCGGCGATGGTGAACGGAACGTTCAGCAAGCGGGCCAGTGTTTCGGCAAGCAGGGTTTTACCCGAGCCTGTCGGGCCGATCAGCAGGATGTTGCTCTTGCCGAGTTCGACGTCGTCATTCTTTTTGTCACGCTGATTCAGGCGCTTGTAGTGGTTGTACACCGCTACGGCCAGAACCTTTTTCGCACGCTCCTGACCAATCACATACTGATCAAGGATGCCGCTGATTTCTTTAGGCGAAGGCAATTTATGCGCGCTGCTTTCTGCCTGTGCTTCCTGCACCTCCTCGCGGATGATGTCATTGCACAGGTCGACGCACTCGTCGCAGATAAAGACCGAGGGGCCGGCAATCAATTTGCGTACTTCATGCTGGCTTTTGCCACAGAAGGAGCAATAGAGCAGCTTGCCGTTGTCCTCGCCGTTGCGGGTGTCAGTCATTCGTTCGATCCAAATCCGATAGGCTTGCAACACAAGATGAAGGCTATTGCGGGCTTTTTCAAGCCCGCAGGTGATCGGACCCGCCGACCAACCCTATTTTGAGCTGCTTATTTTAAGCAGGGCGCTGGGTGATCACTTCATCGATCAACCCGTACTCACGCGCGGCTTCTGCACTCATGAAATTGTCGCGGTTGGTATCGCGCTCGATTTCTTCAAGAGTGCGCCCGCTATGCATGGCCATCAGCGTGTTGAGGCGCTCACGGATAAAGAGGATTTCCTTGGCATGGATTTCGATATCCGACGCCTGGCCCTGGAAACCGCCCAGTGGCTGGTGAATCATCACACGCGAGTTCGGCAGGCAGTAACGCTTGCCAGGGGCACCGGCCGTCAGCAGAAACGCGCCCATGCTGCACGCCTGACCGATACAGGTGGTCGCCACGTTGGGCTTGATGAACTGCATGGTGTCGTAGATCGACATGCCCGCCGTCACCGAACCGCCCGGTGAGTTGATATAGAGATGGATGTCCTTGTCCGGGTTTTCCGCTTCAAGGAACAGCAGTTGCGCACAGATCAGATTGGCCATGTAGTCCTCTACCGGGCCAACCAGAAAGATCACTCGTTCCTTGAGCAGGCGCGAGTAAATGTCGTAGGCGCGCTCGCCACGAGCGGACTGCTCGACAACCATCGGGACCAGGCCGCCTGCGGCCTGGATATCAGAGTTCTGCTGAATATAGGAATTACGGAACATGCTCTGCAGTCACTCCCAAATAGTTATGTCTTGAATACGCATAAGCCAGCACGAAGGCTGGCTTATGGTGTTTGCTTCTTACCGCAAATGTGATCAGTCGGCTTGTGGTGCTTCTACCGGCTTGACCGCTTCTTCGTAAGAGACCGATTTGTCGGTCACGCTAGCTTTCTGCAGAACAGTATCCACAACTTGCTCTTCCAGCACAACCGAACGAACTTCGTTCAGTTGCTGGTCGTTCTTGTAGTACCAGGACACAACCTGCTCAGGCTCCTGGTAGGCCGAAGCCATTTCCTGAATCATCTCGCGAACGCGGGTTTCGTCAGGCTTCAGGTCGAATTGCTTGACCACTTCAGCCACGATCAGGCCCAGCACAACGCGACGCTTGGCTTGCTCTTCGAACAGCTCGGCCGGCAGCTGGTCAGGCTTGATGTTGCCACCGAACTGCTGAACGGCCTGCACGCGCAGACGGTCAACTTCGTTGGACAGCAGAGCCTTTGGCACTTCGATCGGGTTGGTGGCCAGCAGACCGTCCATTACCTGATTCTTGACCTTGGATTTGATCGCCTGACGCAGCTCGCGCTCCATGTTCTTGCGAACTTCGGCACGGAAGCCTTCCAGACCGGTTTCCTTGATGCCGAATTGAGCGAAGAATTCTTCGGTCAGTTCTGGCAGCTTTGGCTCGGAAACGGTATTTACAGTCACGGTGAACTCGGCGGTTTTGCCAGCCAGGTCCAGGTTCTGATAGTCCTCAGGGAAAGTCAGGTTCAGAACGCGTTCTTCACCGGCTTTTGCACCAACCAGGCCATCTTCGAAACCAGGGATCATGCGGCCGGAACCCAGAACCAGCTGAGTACCCTTGGCGGAACCGCCGGCGAACACTTCACCGTCGACCTTGCCGACGAAATCGATGTTCAGCTGGTCTTCGTTCTGGGCAGCGCGATCGGCCGCTTCGAAACGGGTATTCTGCTTGCGCAGGACTTCCAGCATCTTGTCCAGATCGGCATCAGCCACGTCAGCGCTCAGGCGCTCGACGGTGATACCTTCGAAACCGGCAACGGTGAACTCAGGGAACACTTCGAATACAGCGACGTATTCCAGGTCCTTGCCAGCTTCCAGGGATTTAGGCTCGATCGAAGGCGATCCAGCCGGGTTCAGCTTCTGCTCAACCACAGCTTCGTAGAAGGAAGACTGGATCACGTCGCCTACAGCTTCCTGACGAGCATCGGCACCGAAGCGGCGCTTGATTTCGCTCATTGGCACTTTGCCCGGACGGAAGCCAGCAATCTTGGCCTTTTGGGCGGTCTGCTGCAGACGCTTGTTGACCTGGCTCTCGATGCGCTCAGCCGGCACGGTGACGCTCATGCGGCGCTCAAGAGCAGTAGTATTTTCAACAGAAACTTGCATGGATATTCCTCGTTGCACAGACGTTAGCCGGCCGTTTCCGACCCCAGAATCAAGGGCATGCATTCTAGTGGGTCAAACTCAAGAAGTCACCCTACTGAAAACGGGTAAAAAAGCAGCAGGCAATTTATAGGTGCGAATGCACGGATGCACCTCGCCCCGATGGCAAATACAACCAATCACGCCAAGGCTCTGCGCCAACCCTTCTATATATAGAGGAGGTGGCCAATCATCTCCCTGACAGCCGATCTCGCAAGCAAGGCCGGCGGACAGGACGGCATCATCGAGAAACATAAATACGACGAAACGCCCTGCCCCTGCGGCCCGAAACCTGCAGCCGCTGAAACAAAAAAGGCGCCAGACTTTTCAATCTGGCGCCTTTCGAAATATGGGGTGGACGATGGGGATCGAACCCACGACAACGGGAGTCACAATCCCGTGCTCTACCAACTGAGCTACGCCCACCATATTGCCTGTTAAAGAAGCCAAACAACTTCTTTATCAAGCTCCAGCCAGGCCAACAGCCTGAATGAAGCTTTATTTGGTGCGGATGAAGAGACTCGAACTCTTACGCCTCGCGGCGCTGGAACCTAAATCCAGTGTGTCTACCAATTCCACCACATCCGCGGATGAAGCCGTTAAAGCAAAGGCGCCAGACTGTTAATCTGGCGCCTTTCGAAATATGGGGTGGACGATGGGGATCGAACCCACGACAACGGGAGTCACAATCCCGTGCTCTACCAACTGAGCTACGCCCACCATATCGCGCTACTTGTGCCAATGCTGCCTAATGGCGCACCCGGCAGGACTCGAACCTGCGACCATCCGCTTAGAAGGCGGATGCTCTATCCAGCTGAGCTACGGGCGCCTTGTTAGCTGTAACCTTGGAGGACTACAAACTAAGTGCTTTCCAGTCTTGCAGAACTGTAATCCTGCTCGACCTTCTTAACCAGTGCTAGGCTGTGCCCGACAAGTGCGACGAATAGTATAGAGCCCCCTGAAGGTCGTCAAATCCTTTTTAAAAAAAATTCATTTAATTAAAGGAGTTAGGGGAATTTGCAGACCAAGCGCCTTTGCCCTCACCGCATGACATGCGAGAATGCGTTCTCTTTTTTTCCCCTCTCGATGGTTAATCACGCGCAATGACTGCACAACTAATCGACGGCAAATCGATCGCCGCCAGCCTGCGCCAGCAGATCGCCCAACGTGTCACCGAGCGTCGCCAGCAAGGCCTGCGCACGCCCGGCCTTGCGGTGATCCTGGTCGGCAGCGATCCTGCCTCTCAGGTTTATGTCTCGCACAAGCGTAAAGACTGTGAAGAGGTCGGCTTTCTATCCCAAGCTTATGACCTGCCTTCCGAAACCACTCAAGAAGCGCTGACCGAGCTGATCGATCGCCTGAACGACGATCCTGCAATCGACGGCGTTCTGCTTCAACTTCCGCTTCCCGAGCACCTGGACGCCTCCAGACTGCTGGAGCGTATTCGTCCGGACAAAGACGTCGACGGTTTCCATCCTTATAACGTCGGTCGCCTGGCCCAGCGTATTCCGCTGCTGCGCCCGTGCACCCCCAAAGGCATCATGACCCTGCTGGAAAGCACCGGCGTCGATCTTTACGGGATGAATGCCGTGGTCGTCGGTGCGTCCAACATCGTTGGCCGCCCGATGGCGATGGAATTGTTGCTGGCCGGTTGCACCGTGACGGTCACCCACCGTTTTACCAAGGACCTGGCCGGCCATGTCGGCCGTGCGGACCTGGTCGTCGTCGCCGCCGGCAAGCCGGGCCTGGTCAAGGGCGAATGGATCAAAGAAGGCGCGATCGTGATCGATGTCGGCATCAACCGTCAGGACGACGGCAAGCTGGTCGGTGACGTGATCTACGAAACCGCCCTGCCCCGCGCCGGCTGGATCACTCCGGTACCGGGTGGCGTTGGCCCGATGACCCGTGCCTGCCTGCTGGAAAACACCCTGTACGCCGCTGAAACCCTGCACAGCTGAGTTTCAACGAAGACGCTGACAGCGAGTCAAAGAACCCCGCCCCTGGCGGGGTTTTTTTTGCCTGCGAAACAAGCTCGACCACCCGACGGAAAATGACTTTTTTTTCATGTTTCTCAGGACTTTCACCTGCTACTTGATCAACCATCGACAGTTATTCAGCCATACTCCAGAATGTCGCGCTTTTTACGAAATAGCCCGTTACAAAACGGCTTATCAACACCTTACGAGTCTGCCAGCGTGAAAATCCGTCTTTCCATCCTGAGCCTATTTTTTGCAGTTACAGGGGTTTTCCTCACGCCAATCGCCAGTGCTGACGAGACCACCGCAGCGCCGCGAGAGACGAAGACACTCAAGCTCGCTTCCGGCAGTTCCTTACTGCTGGACATACAGACCAATAAAGTCATCTATGCCAGCAACCCTGACGTGGTGGTGCCGATCGCTTCCGTCAGTAAGTTGATGACAGGCCTGGTCGTGGTTGAATCCCGGCAGAACATGGACGAATACATCGACGTCAACATCAGCGACACACCGGAAATGAAAGGCGTGTTCTCCCGGGTCAAGCTCCGCAGCGAACTGCCGCGCCGGGAAATGCTGCTGATTGCCCTGATGTCTTCGGAAAACCGCGCCGCCGCGACTCTGGCGCACCACTATCCGGGCGGCTATGCCGCGTTCATTGCTGCAATGAACGCCAAGGCCCGGGCACTGGGCATGACCAATACGCATTTCGTCGAGCCGACCGGTCTCTCCCCGCGCAACGTGTCGACCGCTCGCGACCTGAGCAAGCTGTTGATCGCCGCGCACAAATACCCGTTGCTGACAGAGCTGAGCACGACCAAGGAAAAAACCGTCTCGTTCCGTAAACCCAACTACAGCCTGGGCTTTCGCAACACCGACCATTTGGTCCGCAAACCGGACTGGGACATTCAACTGACGAAAACCGGTTTCACCAACGAAGCCGGTCACTGCCTGGTGCTGGTGACCCGGATGAGTAACCGTCCGGTTGCCCTGGTGCTCCTGGACGCTTATGGCAAATACACACACTTTGCCGATGCTGCCCGCATCCGCAATTGGGTCGAAACTGGCAAGAGCGCCAATGTGGCTTCTGCAGCCCTGCAGTACAAATCGGACAAGAACCTCAAGCAGCGCCAGAGTGGTGTAGTTGAAGCTTCGAAGTAAGCAGGCAGCTACAGCAGGCAAAAGCCCCGATCATTCGGGGCTTTTGCCTGCTGTAGCTGTTAATCGTTGGGCAGAGGCATCTGGTCATCATCCGGAATGCCATCACCTTTGCTTGGGTCTCGCCAGTCCTGCGGATGTTTGGTCGGCACCACCGTCGGCCGCGCCAGCGGATCGCGCATCGGGCTGTCCGGATCCATCACTGGGTCCGTGTCCTGCTCGGGAGTGGTCGGAACGGTTTCCGGACGCTTGTCGTCGAAACTGGAATCGGTAGACATACTCACCTCCATTGGACCTAGGGTTTCAGATTGCCCAGTGGATCGTAGGGTTTGGCCGGGGCCTTGGGGTTGTCGCCCGGTTTCACATCCCTCGGTGCCTTGGCCGGTCCGACGGGATCAACCTGCGGATCGGAAAGGTCCGGGGAATCCGGGTCGAACCCCAGTTCATCACCGGAGGAATGTTCAGATGAATGCGGGCCGACAGGCGTGGGGGGATGAGCCATGGGCACCTCCTGATCTCGAACCGATGGTTGCAGATCGTTATAGATCAGAGGCTGGCGACGGACAATGGTGCCCGTCGGGTGACCAACGGGCTTACTGCGCGGCCAATGCCTTTTTAGCCTTGGTCGCCGCTTGTTCCTGACCGGCCTGAGCCAGATCGTTGGCGGCCTTGAGCCAACGCTGCTGATCGACCTGGGCCGGGATTTGCGTCGGCTTCTGGATCAGCACCGCCCAGCCGCCGGAGTCCTTGAACGCCGACTCGAAGGAGCTAAAGCTCATCAGTTCACGGCGATTCATCCCGGCGCGCAGCAGGACCGTCTGCTTCTGACGGTTGTAACCGGCAAGAATGGCGTAACGCGGTTCGGCCCACATGGCCGAGCCCTCAGTGAAGCGCACCATCACCGGATAACCGGCGGCGACTTGCGTCAACAACGCCGAAAGGTTGCTGTCGACGGGATAAACGACCATCCCGTACTCGCGGGCCAGGTTCTGCATGTTCTGTTGCAACCGGTCTTCGCCCCCCGGCAAATGCAAGGGCTTGTCGAGCAAGCCCGGGGTGATCACGATGCCCTGCTGGGACAGCATGCTGGCCAGCACCTGCGGCCCGCTTTGATAGGCATCGCCCCGGTAGAATCGACCGCTGAGTTCGACACGCTCCGGCAAACGCTTGATCTCGGGCGCAATGCTCCCGGCACAGCCCGCCAGGCTGGCCACGCAACCGGCTATCAGCATGGCCGACAAAATTCGAGAAAATACCCGCACCATCATCTCTCTCTTGTTCAGGTTCAGACGCCAGGCAACCCCACTCCCGGCTTGGTTGTCGATCATAGGTTGCCGCGCCGCTACGGTATAGCTCTAAACGGCAGTTGAGTGCATTCGATAGAGCGAACTGGTTGGTGACAGACGACTTTCGGTCAATAGCCTGAAATGTATCAACGACTAGACTGTTCTCTGAAGCGACAGCAGCAAAGCGTGTTTGCCCGCAGCAGGGCAAAGAGGAGGCACAGATGAGCCTGGCAATGATTATTTTGATGTTGATTGGCAGTTGGCTGGCGGTAGCCGCCG
>NZ_AKJL01000254.1 GCF_000282355.1 Pseudomonas sp. GM49 | reverse complement strand
GCCGGTTGCCCGGTGGTATTCAAGGCCCACAGCGGGCACATGGCAACCGCCGAATGCGTGGCCAATGCGATCCTGCGCGCCGCCGAGCAGACCGACATGCCCAAGGGTGTGTTCAACATGATCTACGGTGCTGGTGTCGGCGAAGCGCTGGTCAAGCACCCGGCGATTCAGGCCGTCGGTTTCACCGGCTCGCTCAAAGGTGGCCGTGCCCTTTGCGACATGGCCGCCGCACGGCAACAACCCATCCCGGTGTTCGCCGAGATGAGCAGCATCAATCCAGTGTTGGTATTGCCCGAAGCCTTGCGTGCGCGCGGCGAGAAAATCGCCGCTGAACTGGTGGCATCGGTGGTCCAGGGTTGCGGGCAGTTCTGCACCAATCCGGGGTTGGTAATTGGTATTCGCGCCCCTGAATGGACGGCGTTCACTGCGCGACTAAGCAACCTGATGGCCGAACAACCGGCGCAAACCATGCTCAATGCTGGCACCCTCGGCAGCTATGAAAAAGGGGTGCAGGCGTTACTCGAGCATCCGGGCGTGACGCACCTGGCGGGTCACGACCAGCAGGGCAATCAGGCGCGGCCGCAACTGTTCAAGGCCGACGTCAGCCTGCTGCTCAATGGGGATCCGCTGCTACAGGAAGAAGTGTTCGGGCCGACCACCATTGTCGTTGAAGTGGCGGACAAGGTTGAGCTGCGGCAGGCGTTGAACAGTTTGCACGGGCAACTTACTGCGACATTGATTGGCGAAGCATCGGATCTTCAGACCCATGCCGACCTGCTGATACTGCTGGAACAAAAAGTCGGCCGGGTGCTGTTCAACGGTTACCCCACCGGGGTCGAAGTCTGCGATGCCATGGTCCATGGCGGGCCTTACCCTGCAACCTCCGACGCCCGTGGCACGTCGGTTGGCAGCCTGGCCATCGATCGATTCCTGCGTCCGGTGTGCTACCAGAACTGCCCGGACGCCTTGCTACCCGACGCCTTGAAAAACGCCAACCCGCTGGGGATTGCACGGCTGGTGGATGGCCGCAGCCAACGCGAGCCGGTTTAACAACACGACCTCCTGTGGGAGCGAGCCTGCTCGCGATAGCGGTGTGTCAGTCGACGAAAATGTTGAATCTGATGCCCTCATCGCGAGCAGGCTCGCTCCCACAGGATTGAGCACTTTGATTCAATCAGGCGAGCAAGGCCTTGAGGTCGTTGTACAGCGCCTCGGGAATTTGCACGCCTTCCACCAGGCTGCGTACCCGCGCCGCGTAACGTCGTTGCGACGGTAAGCGTGCGCCCTGCCCTTCAATACCCTGGAACAACGTTTCGGCCCGGGCCAAATGTTCTTCAGTGGCGTCCCCCAGAAAGCGCCGAGGGTCCAGGGCGATGATCAACTCGCCATGGTACGGCGACGACTTGCTGCCCCCGTCGTAGGCCAACGACTCGGCACTGGTCAGGTCACCAATCAGCGGCCCGGCAATCAACTCCACCATCGCCGCCAGCGCCGAACCCTTGTGCCCGCCGAACGTCAGCATCGCGCCGCTGTCGAGCACCACGTTGGCGTCGGTGCTCGGCTGGCCTTTGGCGTCGACGCCCCAACCTTCGGGAATCGCCTTGCCGGCACGCCGGTGCAGTTCGATATCACCACGGGCGATCGCGCTGGTGGCGAAGTCGAACACAAACGGATCTTGCCCCGCACGCGGCCAACCGAAGGCAATGGGATTGGTGCCGAACACCGGTAGTCGTCCTCCAGCCGGCGCCACCCAGGCGTGGCTCGGATTACACGCCAGTGCCACCAGACCGACAGCAGTCAGCTGCTCGATCTCCACCCACAGCGCCGAGAAATGTACACAGCGGTTGATTGCCAACGCCGCAATGCCGTTGGCCCGGGTTTTCTGCGCCAGCAACGGCAACCCCGCCTGAAATGCCAACTGCGAAAACCCGCCGCCAGCATCCACCCGCACAATCGACGGCGCCTGGTCGATCACCTGTGGCTCGGCATCGGCTGACACCTTGCCGGCCCGCAGGGAATTCACACACCCCAGAATCCGGTACAAACCGTGGGAGGCACAGCCATCACGTTCGCCAGCAATCACCGTCGCCGCCACCGCTTGTGCATGGGCCAGATTAAAACCGTTGTGCAACAAGATCGATTCGGCCAACTCACGGGCTTCGATCAGGGTCAGTCGGATCATGGTCATCTCCTTGGACAGACCGGTCAGAGTGGTCTATCCGAGGCGTTATGGCTTGATGGGTTTGGGCATTGGCGGTGACGAAATTGGCACAGCGCAAGCAGTTGGCCCCCGTTGAACCAATGGCTGATGACTGGTCCCTGATCCTGATTGTGTAGAAGACTGCTGGCCTCTTCGTCGGAACGCCGCCCGGAGCAAGCCCGCTCCCACATTGGTTCTGTGGTGTACATGATCCCCCTGTGGGAGCGGGCTTGCTCGCGAAGGGCACGACTCGGTCCCAAGCCTGATCTTTGCAGACGAGGTAACACACAATTGTCATCAACCCAATTGATCGCCGATTAATCAAAGGCGCAATCTAGACGGCTGGCTTGGGTCTTATATCATTCCGAATGATAGTTACCTTTGCCCCATTCGATTCGTGAGATACAACCCCGCCGCGCATCATTCGCCAATCTCAACACATTGGCGGATGCATCCATGGAACAGTCATTCAAACATTTGCGCTTCCCGTTGGCTTTGTTGGCCGTCGTGGTGATCAGCGCTTGCGGCAAGGCCCCGGAAACCGCCGCTACCATGCCCGCAGCCAAGGTCAGCGTGGCCAAGGTGCTGGAACAACCGGTCAACGAGTGGGACGAATTCACCGGCCGCCTCGAAGCTCCGGAAACCGTCGAGATTCGTCCACGGGTCTCCGGCCAGATCGATGAAGTGGCGTTCACAGAAGGTGCACTGGTCAAGAAAGGCGACCTGCTGTTCCAGATCGACCCGCGTCCGTTCCAGGCTGAGGTCCGCCGCCTCGAAGCACTGGTTGCACAATCGCGCGCCAATGCCACCCGCAGCGAAAACGAAGCCCAGCGCGGTGAGCGCCTGCGCACCAGCAACGCCATTTCCGCCGAGCTGGCCGATTCGCGTACCAGCGCTGCCCAGGAAGCCCGCGCCGCTGTCGGTGCCCTGCAAGCTCAGCTTGACCTGGCCAAACTGAACCTGAGCTTCACCCGCGTTACCGCCCCCATCAGCGGCCGCGTCAGCCGCGCGGAGATCACCGCCGGCAACCTGGTGACCGCCGACACCACCCCGTTGACCAGCGTGGTTTCCACCGACAAGGTCTACGCCTACTTCGACGCAGACGAGCGTGTGTTCCTCAAGTACACCGAACTTGCCCGCCAGGGCAAACGCGGCGCCACCACCCCGGTTTACATGGGCCTGTCCAACGAAGACGGCAACCCACACCAGGGCGTGATGAACTTCGTCGACAACCAGGTCAACCCCAAGACCGGCACCATCCGTGGTCGCGCCGTGTTCGACAACAGCGATGGCAGCTACACCCCGGGCCTGTATGCACGCCTGAAACTGGTGGGCAGCGGCACCTACAACGCCATGCTGATCAACGATGAAGCGGTCGGTACCGACCTTGGCAAAAAATTCGTGATCGTGATGGATGGCGACAACAAGACCGCCTACCGCGCGGTGGAGCTGGGTCCGAAGATTGAAGGCTTGCGTATCGTGCGCAACGGCCTGAACAAGGACGACACCATTATCGTCAAGGGCCTGCAACGGGTACGCCCCGGTTCACCGGTCACCCCTGAAGTGATTCCGATGGCCAGCGAACAAACCCTCGCGGCTCTCGCACAACAACGCCAAGCGCTGGAAGCCAGCAACCTGCCCCAAGTCGCGCCTGTCAGGGTTGCGCCGGGCACGGTTGTGAAACTGGCTGCCACGACCCCACGCGGTTAAGGGATTTTTACGATGAATTTTTCCCAATTCTTCATTTCGCGGCCGATCTTCGCAGCGGTGCTTTCGCTGCTGATCCTGATCGCCGGTGCGATCTCGCTGTTCCAGTTGCCGATCAGCGAATACCCGGAGGTGGTGCCGCCGACCGTGGTGGTGCGCGCCAACTTCCCGGGTGCCAACCCCAAGGTCATCGGTGAAACCGTGGCCGCTCCGCTGGAGCAGGCCATCACCGGCGTCGAGAACATGCTGTACATGTCCTCGCAGTCGACCGCCGACGGCAAGATCACCCTGACCATCACCTTTGCCCTGGGTACCGACCTGGACAACGCCCAGGTGCAGGTGCAGAACCGCGTGACCCGGACCGAGCCGAAACTTCCCGAGGAAGTGACGCGCATCGGTATCACCGTGGACAAGGCATCGCCCGACCTGACCATGGTTGTGCACTTGACCTCGCCGGACAAACGCTACGACATGCTCTATCTGTCCAACTACGCGATCCTCAACATCAAGGATGAGCTGGCGCGGCTGGGCGGTGTCGGTGACGTGCAACTGTTCGGCATGGGCGACTACTCGCTGCGTGTCTGGCTCGACCCGAACAAAACCGCTTCGCGCAACCTGACCGCAACTGACGTTGTAACCGCCATTCGTGAACAGAACCGCCAGGTGGCCGCCGGTGCATTGGGCGCTCCCCCTGCCCCGAATGCGCAAAGCTTCCAGCTCTCGGTCAACACTCAGGGCCGTCTGGTCAGTGAGGAAGAGTTCGAGAACATCATCATTCGCTCTGGCGACAACGGTGAAATCACTCGCCTGAAGGACATCGCTCGCGTCGAGCTGGGTTCCAGCCAGTACGCCCTGCGTTCGTTGCTGAACAATCAGCCGGCGGTGGCGATCCCGATCTTCCAGCGCCCGGGTTCCAACGCCATCGAGATCTCCAACGAAGTTCGGGCAAAAATGGCCGAGCTGAAGAAGAGCTTCCCCGAAGGCATGGACTTCAGCATCGTCTATGACCCGACGATCTTCGTACGCGGCTCCATCGAGGCTGTGGTCCACACCCTCTTCGAAGCACTGATCCTCGTGGTGCTGGTGGTGATCCTGTTCCTGCAAACCTGGCGCGCCTCGATCATTCCGTTGGTGGCGGTGCCGGTATCGCTGATCGGTACCTTTGCCGTGATGCATTTGTTTGGCTTTTCGCTCAACGCCTTGTCGCTGTTCGGCCTGGTATTGGCCATCGGTATCGTGGTGGACGACGCCATCGTGGTGGTGGAGAACGTCGAACGGAACATCGAGCTCGGACTGACGCCGGTCGAAGCCACCAAACGCGCCATGCGTGAAGTGACCGGCCCCATCATTGCGACGGCGCTGGTGCTGTGTGCGGTGTTCGTCCCCGCGGCATTCATCTCCGGGCTGACGGGCCAGTTCTACAAGCAGTTCGCCCTGACCATTGCCATTTCCACGGTGATCTCGGCCTTCAACTCACTGACCCTTTCGCCGGCACTGGCGGCGGTACTGCTCAAAGGTCATGACGCGCCGAAAGACCGTTTCTCCAAGGTGCTGGACAAGATTTTCGGTGGCTGGTTGTTCCGTCCGTTCAACCGCTTCTTCGAGAAGGCCAGCCACGGTTATGTCGGCACGGTTGCCCGCGTGATCCGCTCAAGCGGTATCGCCCTGCTGCTGTACGCCGGCCTGATGGTCCTGACCTTCTTCGGTTTTTCCAGCACCCCGACCGGTTTCGTACCGGGCCAGGACAAGCAATACCTGGTGGCCTTCGCGCAACTGCCGGATGCCTCGAGCCTGGATCGTACCGAAGACGTGATCAAGCGCATGTCCGACCTCGCCCTGAAACAGCCTGGCGTGGAAAGCGCCGTGGCCTTCCCTGGCCTGTCGATCAACGGCTTCACCAACAGCCCGAACGCCGGCATCGTGTTCGTGACCCTGAAACCGTTCGACCAACGTAAAGACCCGAGCATGTCCGCCGGTGCGATTGCCGGTGCCTTGAACGGCCAGTACGCGAACATTCAGGAAGCCTACATGGCGATCTTCCCGCCACCGCCGGTACAAGGCCTGGGCACCATCGGTGGTTTCCGCCTGCAGATCGAAGACCGGGGCAACCTGGGCTACGAAGAGCTGTACAAGGAAACCATGAACATCATTGCCAAGAGCCACAGCGTGCCGGAACTGGCCGGTCTGTTCACCAGCTACACGGTGAACGTGCCGCAGGTCGATGCCGCCATCGACCGGGAAAAAGCCAAGACCCACGGCGTGGCCGTCAGCGACATCTTCGACACCCTGCAGATTTACCTGGGTTCGCTGTATGCCAACGACTTCAACCGCTTCGGTCGCACCTATCAGGTCAACGTTCAGGCCGAACAACAGTTCCGCCTCGAAGCCGACCAGATCGGCCAGCTGAAGGTGCGTAACAACAAAGGCGAGATGATCCCGCTGGCGACCTTCATCAAGGTCAGCGACACCTCGGGCCCCGACCGCGTGATGCACTACAACGGCTTCATCACCGCTGAAATCAACGGTGCCGCCGCCCCCGGCTACAGCTCCGGCCAGGCCGAAAAAGCCATCGAGAAACTGCTCAAGGAAGAACTGCCGAACGGCATGACCTATGAATGGACCGACCTGACCTACCAGCAGATTCTGTCCGGCAACACCGCGCTGTTCGTGTTCCCGCTCTGCGTACTGCTGGCGTTCCTGGTTCTGGCGGCTCAGTACGAAAGCTGGAGCCTGCCGCTGGCGGTGATCCTGATCGTACCGATGACGCTGCTGTCGGCCATTACCGGGGTGATTGCCTCCGGTGGTGATAACAACATCTTCACCCAGATCGGCCTGATCGTACTGGTGGGCCTGGCCTGTAAGAACGCGATCCTGATCGTCGAGTTTGCCAAGGACAAGCAACTGGAAGGCCTCAACCCGCTGGCTGCGGTTCTGGAAGCCTGCCGTCTGCGTCTGCGGCCGATCCTGATGACCTCCTTCGCGTTCATCATGGGTGTTGTGCCGCTGGTGTTCTCCAGCGGTGCCGGTGCCGAAATGCGCCACGCCATGGGTGTAGCGGTGTTCTCCGGGATGCTCGGGGTGACTTTCTTCGGTCTGTTGCTGACGCCAGTGTTCTACGTACTGATTCGTAACTTTGTCGAGCGCGGCCAATCGCGCAAAGCCGCCAAGGCGCAGAAACTGGATAAGCAGCTGGAGTCTCATTGATGAGTTTGAAAGCCTTTCTGCCGAGCCTGCTGGTACTGGCCCTGAGTGCCTGTGCCGTCGGCCCGGACTACAAGACCCCAGCCACGGAACCGGCGAACATCACCACCGCCACCGATGGCGCGGCCGGTCAGAAAAACTTTGACCGTTCCCGTTTCGAAGGCATCTGGTGGCAGCAGTTCGAAGACCCGACCCTCAACCAGTTGGTGACCGAATCGCTCAAGGGCAACCGTGATTTGCGCGTCGCTTTTGCCCGCTGGAAAGCGGCCCGGGCCATCCGCGATGACATCAGCAACGACAACCTGCCGGTCGTCACCAGTCGTGTCAGCAGTGACCTGGGCAAGGGGCAGATTCCCGGCCAGACCACCGACCGGGTCAATAGCGAACGCTACGACCTGGGCCTGGACATGGCCTGGGAGATCGACCTGTTTGGTCGTATCCAGCGCAACCTGGAGTCGGCGAATGCCGAGCAACAGTCGCTTGAAGCCGATCTGTACCAGCTGCAAGTCACCATGATTGCTGAACTGGTGGATGCCTACGGTCAACTGCGCGGTGCACAACTGCGGGAAAAGATCGCCCTGGCCAACCTGGAGAACCAGCAGGAGTCGCGCAAGATCACCATCAACCTGCGTGATGCCGGCGTCGGCGATCAGCTCGATGTGGAACGTGCCGATGCCCGCCTGGCGTCGGTCGAAGCCAGCGTGCCGCAATTGCAGGCCGAGCAGGTTCGGGAGAAGAACCGTATCGCCACTTTGCTCGGTCAGCGCCCGGACAAATTGGCCGTGGACCTGAGCCCGAAAGACTTGCCGGCGATTGCCAAGGCCTTGCCGATCGGTAACCCGGGTGAACTGCTGCAACGCCGGCCGGATATTCTCAGTGCCGAACGCAGACTGGCCTCGGCCACGGCGCGTATCGGCGTGGCCAAGGCCGACCTGTTCCCGCAAGTCAGCCTCAGCGGCTTCCTTGGTTTCACCGCCGGGCGTGGTTCGCAAATCGGTTCCTCGGCGGCCAACGCCTGGGCGCTGGGCCCGAGCATCACCTGGGCGGCGTTCGACCTGGGCAGCGTGCGCGCCCGTTTGCGCGCCGCCGACGCGGATGCCGAAGGCGCCCTGGCGACCTACGAGCAGCAAGTGTTGCTGGCCCTGGAAGAATCGGAAAACGCCTTCAGCGACTACGGCAAACGCCAACAGCGCCTGATCTCGCTGATTCGTCAGAGCGAGTCCAGCCGCTCGGCCGCCGACCTGGCGGAAATCCGCTACCGCGAAGGCACCGCCGATTTCCTCGTGCTGCTCGACGCCCAGCGTGAACGCCTGGCCGCCGAAGACTCCCAGGCCCAGGCCGAAGTCGACCTGTATCGCGGCATCGTTGCGATCTACAAGGCCCTTGGCGGTGGCTGGCAACCGGAGACTGTCGCGAGCAATTAACCCGATGGTTTGAAGAGCTCCTTTGGTTGGCCGCAACCAACCAGTTTCTTTGCCCTGCGTCTCATTCGGTCGCGGGGTTTTTTTTGCCTTTTCAAAGGCAATGTAAATTCTTTGTGGGAGCGGGCTTGCTCGCGATGGACGTTAACGATGGCGCGTGTTTACTGACTAAACGCAGCGCTCTTGAGTCCATCGCGAGCAAGCTCGCTCCTACAGGGGGTTAATGCTGGTCCTTGGATTCGTGGTTTTCCTGGACGGTCACGGTGGCCGTGGTCCCCGCCCTGAGCTTGTCTTTACCGACATAGTCGGCATCGATCTCGATCCGTACCGGCACCCGCTGCGCCAGTTTGATCCAGGTGTAGCTGGGGTTGATATTGGCCAGCAGGCGGCCACCGGGCAGGTTTTCCCGGTCGGCAATGGCGAAGGCAATGCTCTGCACTTTGCCGCCGAACATCTCGCCACTCATCAATTCGATTTTGACCCGGTCACCCTCGCCGATCCGCGGCAACTTGGTTTCTTCAAAGTAACCACTGACATAGAACGATTCGCTGTCCACCAGCGCCAGCAATGGACCGCCGGCCGAGGCATAGTCGCCCTCCCGGGTCAGCAGATTGGTGACGTAGCCGGTCACCGGGGATACGACATGGGTACGCTGCAAATCGAGCTCGGACTGGGTCAACGCCGCGATGGCCAGTTGCACGTTGGCCTGGGCCAGCACCAGATTGGCCTGATTACGCAGCAAGTCAGCCTGGGCCACCGACACATCGGTGTTGGCTTTTTCCCACTCTTCGCCGGAAATCGCCGAACGATCCTTGAGCGTGCGCCGCCGTTGCTCTTCGCTCTGACGTTGTTTGAGCAATGCTTCGCTGGCGGTAATGGCCGCCTGGGCCTGCCCAAGTGAGGCTTTCGCTACCTCAACGGCACGTTTGGCATGCTCCACCGCAAGGGTGTAACGCGCCGGGTCGATCTCCAGCAGTGCCTGGCCCTTGTCCACGTGCTGGTTGTCCTGCACGGCCAGGCTGACGATTCGCCCCGAGACATCGGCGGACAAGGTCACCACATCGGCACGCACCCGGGCATCCCGGGTCCAGGGTGCGCGGGTGTAATGCTCCCAGGCGAACCAGCCCAGGATAAAGGCCAGCAGGACCACCGCCACCGTCGTGAGTCGGGAAAGGATGTTCTTCAAGGCATCAGGCTCCCATCACCAGAATCAATGTAGCGCAGACGCAGACGTACAACGCACCTTCGAACAATGCCTCGTGCCAGACAAACTGCAACACACCGAGGCGCCGCAACGTCCAGTCCAGCAACAGAAAAATCGGCAAGCCCAGCAGCAGCGCCTGGGCAATCGGGGGCAGATAGGCCCCCCCCACTTCCAGATCAATGGGCAAGGACTGGGTCTCCTTCAAGACCGGAGGGTTGAAAGTAGCCGCGATAACGCTCGACGAACGACACCACGATCAGCAGCGCCACCCGCATCCGGAACACCGACCACAAGCGCTCATGAACATCGGTATGCAGGGCGTCCAGGTCGTCGCCCAAGGCGTGCAGGCTATCAATCACCTGCGCCACTTCGACCCCGGGCCGACCGGCGACCAGCCTTCCCGTTTCCCGCACGGTCGAAAACAGACGAGTTTGCAGAGCCGGACTCAGTAACGCGTTGTTCTGCCCCTGCTGCCGGAGCTGATTCAAGGCAGTACCCAATGCCATGCAGCCCAGGCTGACCTGGAACCGCTCACGTGATTGTGGCTCCCGGGTCGCCGGCAGCAGCCCCAGCATCATGGTCAGGCGATCAACCATACGGCTCTCGAACGCAAACTGCTGCTCATCGGTCGCCGAGGTTTTCAGCAAGGCGTACACCTGCTCGCCGTTCTCTTTGTGGAGCCTGCGCATGCGCAAATCCGGCCTGAACGGAAAGATCAGCGCGTAGACACTCAAGGCCAGTACGGTCGCGCAGGTGTAAGCCCCGGCAAACTCAAACCACTGGATGGCGGTGTTTTGCCCAATCCCCACGTTCAACGGGCCGAGCAACAGAAAAGTCGTGAGTCCCAGGCCAATCCCGGTACCTGTGGTGGGTGGACTGGCCAGCCCCACCGCGACGGCGTAGAGCAAGGGCGCCAGCAGCAAGGCAAGCATCTCGAAGTTGCTGATCATCGGGACAAACATGAACTGAAGGAGCGCCGAGGCCACCAATGCCAGCCCGAATCCCCTCGCATAGCTTTGAACCGCCAGCAGCGGTCGGGGAAACGTCGACATCAGCGAGCAAAGGATGCCCACCAGCACCATCCCGCCTCGCGCACCGTCCCAGCCGGTTTCGATCCAGATCAGACCGGCTATCAATAGCGCGGAAAAGGCCCGGACGGCATTCATGGTCGCCAGGGTAAAGTCCAGATGCAACGGGTTTTCCCGCCCGCGAAACACACTGCTGGCGGGTCGCCCGCTCTGGATGGCATCGCTCAATTCCAGAATCTGCTCCAGTTGCTGCAGCAGACGCGCCTGCTCCCAGCGCAGCGACCAGGCCAGTGAACGCAAGGTGGCCGGTAGCGGCTCGGTCAATTGTTCGGCTCTGTACGCCAGCTCATCAAAGCGTTGTTGCAGCGAAGTGAAATGATGGCGTTTTTCACTGGATAGCGAACGCCCCTGTAGTGCCAGTTCATCGAGAAAGGCCAGTTCTTCGGCGCGTAACCGCTGAATCTCTTCAGGCAACTCACCCTCCCAGCGCTCGGTCAACAACAGCCGCTGATGGCGCAGAGCGGTCAGCCTAGCGGTCAACAACACCAGTTGGTTGCCCAATAGTTGCACCAGGCCATTGGCACTGCGTAACCGTGGGGCATCGAAGTACATGTGCCGGCGCACGCCCTCCAGGCCGCTGATCTGGCCCAACAGCTGCATTTGCCGGTGCTGGAAATCCGCTTCGCTCTCTTCGGTGCGGATGACGGCGCTGGCATGGGTGGCCAGCAACCGGGTGATTTGATCGATCCTGGCGAAGTAATCCCGGGCCACGGCTTCCGGCCTGGCGGTAAGCAGGCTGACCACGCACACACAGGCAACCGCCAGCAGCGTCTCGGTGACGCGGGTCACCGCCAGCAAAAACATGCCGTCCTGGTCCGGCACTGCCAGCAAGGCCACCACCACGGCGGTGTAGCCGCTGAGGACAAACGCCCCGGAACTGGTATAGCGCAACAAGGTGCCACCGGCGGTGCACAACGCCAGCCACAACGCCAGGGTGGTGATGAACGGCAGCGGCGCCTGGGGAAAGATCGCCATGATCAGTACCGCCACGGCCGCGCCCGTCGTGGTGCCGATCACCTGGCCAAAACTGCGCGCCAGCACCATGCCGCCCAGTGGCTGGCTGATGATGACCACGGCCATGATCGACCATTTTGGCTGGTCGAGATCGAACAGGAACGCCAGGTACAGGGTCAACAGCCCGGCCGCGATGGTTCTCAAGGCAAACAGCAACACCCCGGGCCCGGGGTTGAGCATGGCCTTGAAGTACTGCAGCAACGCTTGCATGGGAGCGCTCGAAGTGACACCTCCAGCAAGCGTAGTCACTGCTGCGGTGCCTCGAGAGGTTTTGCTGTCGACACAGCTTGCAGGCCCGTTGTTTGTCGGCTGAAGGGTTGTTCAACCGTTTGAATCGAGCGTGAACGTCGTCAAGGTTTGACTCAAAGCCGCGCCTGACCGAAGCTTGCGCCTTTGCAAAAGCTTGCCAGCTTTCGGATTCCTGCATGCCCAAGTCCCGCCGCTATCTGTTTATCAGCGTCTTCGCCCTGCTCGTCATCGGCCTTGCGTGGTTTTCCCTGCGCGATACCACCCCGGTGGTTCCCGAAGCCATCCAGCATGGCTACAGCGAAGCGCTGGCGGCTGCCCGGGCCGGTCAACCCGGTGCCGCGCGGGTGCTTTATCAGCAATTGCGTCGTCCGGACCTGCCTCCCAAGCGTCGTGTCTGGCTGCATGCCGAGTTGCCCAATTATCCAAGCTCGGTGGCCCTGAAACTGGCGGATGCCGACTTGCAGAACGAGTCGCCCGAGGTGCGTATCGCCGCGATCAAGAGCATCAGCGGCCTGGTACCGAACGGCCAGCGCAGTTTATTGCTGGGGCCATTGCTCGACGACAGCGAACAAAACGTTCGACTGGCCGCGATCAATGCGCTGCTGGGCTTGTCCCCGGATGAACTCGGCCTGTATTTTGGGCCGCTGGAGCAAGCCATCGATGCCTGGGAGCAAGTACTCAAGAGCGAGCCGCAAAGCGCGGAAAACCAATACCAACTGGCCCGGTTGCACCTGCACAACGCCGAGCTCAAGCAAGCGCAACAGGCGCTGGACAACACCCTGCGCCTGGCGCCGGACAACCTGCCGGCGCTGGTGTTGCAAATCGAGGTGCTGGATAAACAGGGCCAGATCGACGCCGCCCGCCAGTTGTTGGCCAGGCAACTCCAGGCACAGCCCGATTCGGCCTACCTGCAACATGCGCTGGGGCTCTGGCTGCTGCATCACGAGCAAAGCGAATTCGCCCTGCTTGGCCTGTCCAAGGCCGTGGAACTTGAGCCGAACAACCGGGATTACCGCTACGACCTGGCCACCACGTTGCACGGCGAGCAGGAGCTGGAAGCGGCGCAGAAACAGTTGCAGGAAATCGTTCAGCGTCATCCGAATGACCGCAAGGCCCGGGTGTTGCTGATCAATTTCTGGAAAGAAAGCGGCCAACTGCAAAACGTACAGATCCTGTTGGCGCAACTCGAGCAGATGAACCCCGATGATCCGGCATTGCAGCAAGGGCTTTAACCCCCGACTTGCTTACGAAAGCATGTCCTGCATCAGCTCCTGTAATTTATCCAGATCGAATGGCTTGTCGAGAATCGGCGCCTTGCGCGTGATCGGGCTGTCGGTCTCACGGATTTCCTGGGCATAGCCGCTGATGAAAATCACCTTGAGTTCCGGTCGCAGCTTCACGGCGGGTTCGGCGATCTGCACGCCGGAGATGCCACCGGGCAGACGGAAGTCGGTGATCATCATGTCCAGGTGCGGTTTGCTCGCCAGGATTTCAAAAGCCTGCTCGCCGTTTTCGGCCTGCAATACGCGGTAACCCTCGCCCGACAGATAAGCGGACAGCACCATCAGAATCGAGGGATCGTCCTCGACGACGAGTACTACATCTTGTGCATCTTCGCTCATGGGGAAGCCTTTGTTCGGTCAATTGCTGCTGATACGACCGTGGTGTCGATCAGAGGTTGCGTTTCTTTGGCTGTTTTCCTACAGCGGCAGACAAACGCGAAACAAGGCGCCTTCGCCAATCCGGCTCTGGACCGTAATAGTACCGCCATGGGCGGTTACAATCTGTTCTGAAATGAACAATCCCAGGCCCAGTCCGGCGACGGCGTGTTTGGCCGATACCCGTTCGAACTGCTGGAAAATCCGCTCCTGGTTTTCCTCGCTGATGCCGATCCCCTGGTCCTGCACGTCCACCAGCGCCCGGCCCTCCTCACTGTATACCTTCACCGAGATCGGGCCCTTGGCCCCATAGCGCAAGGCGTTGGTCAACAGGTTGGAAATGACCTGTTCTATACGAAACTCGTCCCAATTTCCGATCACCGGTTGCTCGGCATCGAGTGTGACCGACGTCTCGGCAGCGTCGATCTGCCGGGAAAAATTCTGCAACAATTCCCGAACCAGCGCTGAAAGATCGAAACACGTCGGCCGAATCGACAACTTGCCGGTGCGAATGCGCGAGACATCGAGCATGTCTTCGATCAAACGTATGAGGCTTTTGATCTGCCGCTCGTCGCGGTCGACCATGGCGTGCATTTTGTCCAGGGTGAAGGCGGCTGCGTTGTCCCGGGCCAGGTGCATCTTGCGCAACTGGGTTTCAAGAATCAGGCCGTTGAGCGGCGTGCGCACTTCGTGGGCGACGATGGACATGAAGTCATCGCGCATGCGCACCGCCTGCTCCAGTTCCAGTTGGGTGTTTTGCAGCTGCTTGAGCAGGGTCTCCTGTTCGCGGCGACTGTGCTCAAGGGCCAGCACCTGTTCCTGCATCGCCTTGCTTTGGCGATACAGGTCGACGAACACATTGACCTTGCTCTTGACCGCGTAGATATCCAGCGGCTTGTGCAGGAAGTCCACGGCACCGCTTTCATAGCCCTTGAACGCGTAATTCAGTTCACGCCCGGCGGCGCTGACGAAAACGATCGGGATGTTCCTGGTTTTTTCCGTGCCACGCATCAACTCGGCCAGCTCGAAGCCATTCATGCCGGGCATCTGCACATCGAGGATGGCCAAGGCGAATTCGTGTTGCAACAGCAGTGACAAGGCTTCGTCAGCGGACAGCGCCTTGTACACGATTCGGTCCTCACGCTTGATCAGCGCTTCGAGCGCCAGCAGATTCTCCGGCAGATCGTCGACGATCAGCACTTTGGCCTGGATATTTCTTAGCATGCGATTCTTTCCAGCTCGACAAGCAAACGGTCGATGCCGCGTACAGGAAGTAGGTAGTCCGGCTGCAAGTTCGCTGCACTGTTCATGATTTTCGGTAGATCCGTTCTAGTTTGACCAGCGGCTCGAACTGATTGCCAAAGGCTGAAAAATTTGGGGTTTCCTTGCTGCCCAACACCAGGAAACCGCGATGGCAGAGGGACTCATGAAACAGCCCGAACGCCCTATCCTGAAGTTTTTTATTGAAATAAATCAATACGTTACGACATGAAATTAATTGAGTTTCGGAAAATACGCTGTCCGTTGCCAGGCTGTGATCGGCGAAGGTCACGTTCTCGCGCAGCGTCTTGTCAAAAATGGCGTACCCATAAGCGGCCGTATAGTAGTCGGCAAACGAGCGCTGGCCACCGGCCTGCTGGTAATTAGCAGTGTAGGCGCGGACATTCTCCATCGAGAAAATCCCTTGCTTGGCCTTTTCCAGTGAGCGCGGATTGATGTCGGTCGCGTAGATGATGGTTCGGTCGAGCAGGCCTTCTTCGCGTAGCAGAATGGCCATCGAATACACCTCTTCACCGGTGCTGCATCCGGCGATCCAGATCTTGATCGAAGGGTAGGTTCGCAGCAGCGGTACCACTTCCTTGCGGATGGCCAGGAAGTGCGAAGGGTCGCGAAACATCTCACTGACCGGAATGGTCAGCAATTGCAGCAGCTGCATGAAGGCGATGGGATCGTGCAGGACCTTTTCCTGCAACGCCGAGATGGTGTTGCACTCGAACTGACTCAACGCATGGTTGATCCGGCGCTTGATCGAAGCGCCGGAGTAATCGCGAAAATCGTAGCTGTACTTGAGGTAGATCGCCTCGATCAACAACCGCAATTCGATTTCGCTGTTTCGCGCCACTGAATAATTGCACTCCACTAGATACGTTCCATCTTCGGCAACCAGACACGAATCAGCGAAAACAGGCGATCCAGGTCGATGGGCTTGGCCAGGTAATCGTTGGCACCGGCCTGCCGGCAGCGTTCCTGATCGTCCTTCATGGCCTTGGCCGTCACCGCAATGATCGGCAACTTGCGCCAGCGTGGGTCCTTGCGGATTTCAACGGTGGCTTCGAAACCATCCATCTGCGGCATCATCACGTCCATCAACACCAGATCGATGTCTTGCACCTCATTCAATCGTTCAATCGCTTCACGGCCGTTGCGGCCAATGACCACGACCGCGCCCTTTTGCTCCAGCGCGCTGGTGAGGGCGAAGATGTTGCGCACATCGTCATCCACCAGCAACACCTTGCGGCCCTCGAAGACCTTGTCGCGACTGCGGGCGACCTTGAGCATCTTCTGCCGCTCATGGGACAACCGTGATTCGACTTTGTGCAGAAAAAGCGTCACCTCGTCCAGCAGCCGCTCCGGTGAGCGTGCGCCCTTGATGATGATCGAGCGCGAATACTTGCGCAGTTCGGCCTCTTCATCCCGGGTCAGGTTACGCCCGGTATAGACGATGACCGGTGGAAACGAGCAGATGTCTTCGGTGGACATGCGCTTGAGCAGGTCATTGCCGAGCATGTCCGGCAGCTTGAGGTCGATGATCATGCAATCGAAAACGCAAGCCCGCAGCAGGTCCAGTGCCTCCTGCGCAAGGCCAACGGCGGTGATCTCGATGTCATCGTCGCCGATCAGGCGGGCAATGCTGTCGCGTTGCAAATCGTCATCTTCGACCAGCAGCACGCGTTTGACCTTCTGGGTCAGCTTGGCCTCAAGGCGGCCGAACACGTCCTTGAGTTCTTCGCGGGTGGTCGGTTTGACCGCATAGCCAATGGCGCCCATGTGCATCGCCGCTTCAACCCGGTCCTCGACCGAAATCACATGCACCGGGATGTGCCGGGTTTCGGCGTGCTCCTTCAAACGTTGCAGCACGGTCAGGCCGGAATGATCCGGAAGGCGCATGTCCAGCAGGATTGCATCGGGAATGAACGTCTTGGCCAGGTCATAACCTTCGTCTGCGCCATGGGCCACCAGGCACTGATAACCCAGTTCATGGGCAAGATCGTAGAGGATGTGCGCAAAGTTGGCCTCATCCTCCACCACTAGAATGCAGCGGCCGGTGAACGGGCCGTTGTGGCGATCGTCGTCGAAACGCGGAATGTCGACGTCGGCAATCAGTGGCGACAACGTGGGCGGCGATACACTCGGTGCAGCCGTCACAGGAACGGCTCGCATCGGTTCGACAGGCACTTCGCCCGGTTCCACGTACTGCTGCGGCAAGACCAGTGTAAACGCACTGCCCTGCCCCGGCGTGCTGGTCACGCTGATGGAGCCGCCGAGCAAGGCTGCCAGATCACGGGAGATCGACAAACCCAGCCCGGTGCCGCCGTAACGCCGATTGGTGGTGCCATCGGCCTGACGGAACGCTTCGAAGATGCTTTCGTGCTGATCCGCCGTTATGCCGATACCGGAATCGCGGACGGTAAACGCAATGCCCTCGTTTGGCGCCATGGCGACAAGCAGGCTGACGCTGCCCTTTTCGGTGAACTTCACGGCGTTGGACAACAGGTTCTTGAGGACCTGCTCCAGGCGCTGGCGGTCGGTGAACAGCATCAGCGGCGCGCCTTCCTGCATATTCACCTGGAAATCCAGCTGCTTGTCCGTGGCCAATGGCTGGAACAGACCGCGCAGGCCCTCCACCAGGCGTGCCACGCTGGTGTTCTCCGGGCGGATTTCCAGCTTGCCGGCCTCGACTTTGGAAATGTCCAGAATGTCGTTGATCAGGTTGAGCAAATCATTGCCGGCGGAGTAGATCGATTCGGCGAACTTGACCTGCTCGGCGCTGAGGTTTCCCTCCGGGTTTTCCGCCAGCAGCCTGGCCAGGATCAAGGAGCTGTTCAGCGGCGTGCGCAGCTCGTGGGACATGTTGGCGAGGAACTCGGACTTGTACTTGCTTGAGCGCTGCAACTCTTCAGCGCGCTCTTCGAGCTGGATCCGGGCCTGATTGAGTTCGGCATTTTTCAGGTCCATGGCATCGCGTTGCCCGGCCAGTGCTTCAGCCTGCTCGGCGAGTTGTTCGTTGGTCTGCTCCAGCTCCACCTGCTGGGTTTGCAGGTGCGCCTGGGACTCCTTGAGAATCCGCGACTGTTCTTCGAGCTCTTCGTTGGCGGTCTTGAGTTCTTCCTGCTGCACTTGCAGCTCTTCATTGAGCTGCTGGGTTTCAGCCAGCACATCCTGCAAGCGCTGGCGATAACGTGCGGCCTCGATGGACGTGCCGATATTGCTGGCAATCAACTCCAGCAACGCGACATCGCGGTCAGTCAGCGGACGCAGGAAACCCAACTCGATCACGCCATTGACCCGGTCGTCGTCGCGGGTTGGCACCACCAGCACACTGCGCGGCAAACCTTCGCCGAGGCCGGAGCTGACCTTGAAATAATCACCCGGCACCTCGTCCAGGCGAATCAGTCGTGCCTGTTGCGCCACCTGGCCGACAATGCCTTCGTCGCTGTAAATCTGCTGCTCGCGATCTTCCTGCTCACGGGAGAAGCCGTAGGTGGCGATGCGCTTGAGGCCGCCCTGTTCTTCCCGAACATAAATGGCCGCCACGGCGGTGCCGAGGTACTGCGCGCAAAATTGCAGGATGTTGCGACCCAGCATGTTCAGGCTCAATTGCCCCAGCACTTGCTCGGCCAGTTCGGTCTGGCCGTTGCGCAGCCAGGCCTGCTGCTCCAGACGATGGGCGCTGGCCTGCTGGGCGGCAAGGTTGACGCTGTAGTTCTGCGACAGAGTCAACAAATCGCGGCGCCCGACATACGCCAGCAACCCGCTGACCCCGGCAATGAACAACAGGTAGAGGCTGATGCTCATGACCGTGGTACGTCGCACTTCATCATTGCGCGATGTGCGCAATTGTTGTTCGGCGTCGATCACTTCCTCGAACTGCTTGCGAATTTCATCGGTCAGTCGCTTGCCACGTCCGGCCTTGACCACGGCGCGAAAGTCACCGCTGCTGCGCTGCAAATCGATCAGCGATTGCGCGTATTGGGCCCACTCCTGCTGCAAGGCCTGCAACCGCAACAAGCGGTCGGTCTGCACCGGGTTATCGGCGGTCAGCTCGAGCAACGTGTTGAGGGCCACGGCGATGCGCGGCTTGGCGGTTTCGTAGGGATCGAGGAAATGTTCGTCACCACTGAGCAGAAAACCGCGCATCCCGGTTTCCAGGTCCACGGTCAGCTTGACCGCGTCATTGGCGTTATTGATCACCCGGTCGGTGTGTTGCACCCACTGGATCGTCGACAGTAAATAGCTGATCAGCGACACGAAGAACACTGCACTGATGAGGCCCAGACCCAAGGGCAGGCTGATGTTACGGCTCAGGAGTTTACGAAATCGTTGCTCATCAACCGAGGACACAGGGGTCATGGGGCAGGCCTTGTAGAACTGTCAGAGTGCAAGGAGTTTGCCCCAAAAATGGCACGTTGATCCATTTTTCTGACGTGTTTTTGCGCAGGGTCCTACATTCCGCTGCGCCCCCCAAAGCAGCGGGTTATCCTTGCCTGACCTGCGCGGCCATTCTTTTTTCATCGCGCTGGGAACTTGTCGGGATCCGTCACTTACTCATGCAAGAGACCGGTGATTCCGAGCGACCGGCAACGCCAATTTTTTCGGGAATCTCACTATGTTATCTGCCAACGCCTCCACCATCCTCGTCGTCGAAGACGATGCCATCGTGCGCATGCTGATCGTCGACGTACTGGAGGAGTTGGAATACATCGTGCTTGAAGCCGATGGCAGCGAACAGGCACTGGAGCAGCTCAAGGACTTGAACCAGCACATTGACCTGATGATGACCGATGTGGGCCTGCCGATCATGGACGGCCGCGAACTGGCCAATCAAGCACGTGCTTTGCGTCCAGCCCTTCCGGTCCTGTTTGCCAGCGGCTATGCCGATAACATCGAAGTGCCTCAAGGCATGCACTTGATCGGCAAACCGTTCTCCATCGATCAGTTGCGTGACAAGGTTAGAAGCATTCTCGGCTAACCCTGGGTCTTGCTGTGGTTTAATGCGCCCCCGTTTTTCTTACCTGCCCTGTATCCGCTTCAAGGAATTCCCGTCAATGATTGAGCCCCACGCAACCAAAGTCCTGGTCATTGGTTACGTCTGGCCCGAACCCCGCTCTTCGGCGGCCAGTGGGCATGTCATGCAAATTCTCGAGGTTTTCCTGCAACAAGGCTGGGATATCACGTTCAGCAGCCCGGCGGGCTTCGGCGAACAACGCGCAGACCTGACGGCGCTGGGTATTCGCGAAGTACCTATCGAGCTGAACAACAGCAGTTTCGACGCATTCATCAGCGAACTGGCACCGGACATCGTGTTGTTCGATCAATTCATGATGGAGGAACAGTTCGGCTGGCGGGTCGAGAAGTATTGCCCCGATGCCTTGCGCGTGCTCGAAAGCTGCGACCTGCAAAGCCTCAGGCATGGGCGGCAGCAGCGCCTCAAGGAGCGCTTGAAGGCCAGTGAGGACAACAATGACTTCAACGACCTGTTCGCCCCGGCGTCGCGCGACGAATTTGAACACATGGCCAATACCGATCTGGCGAAGCGCGAGATTGCCTCATTTTATCGTTGTGATTTGACGCTGATGGTTTCCGAGGTGGAAATCGAATTGCTGGTCGAGCAGTTCAGGTTTCCACGCAACCTGTTGCACTGGTGCCCGTTGATGGTCGAGCTTGCAGCCAGTGCGCCGGTAGCGTTCGAAGACCGGGCACATTTTCTTCATATCGGTAACTTTCGCCATGCGCCCAACTGGGATGCGGTGCTCTGGCTGAAAACCGCGATCTGGCCGCTGATTCGCGAGCAATTGCCCGGCGCTCAATTGCATATCTATGGTGCGTACACACCACCCAAGGCGACGGCCTTGCATAACCCGGCACACGGCTTTCATGTGATGAACTGGGCAGAGGACGCCCTGCAAGTCATGTCGTCGGCCCGGGTGTGTATGGCACCTCTGCGTTTTGGCGCGGGAATCAAAGGCAAGATTGTCGATGCGATGCTCTGTGGCACACCGAATGTGACGACGCCAGTCGGTGCAGAGGCGATGCACGGCGAAGAGGCATGGCCCGGTGCAGTGACCCGTTCGGCACGCGAGTTCGCCGATCATGCCGTGCAACTGCACAACGACAAGACGCGTTGGCTCCACGCCCAGGCGCACGCGCAAACCCTGCTTGCCAGCCGTTACCGGAAATCCGTTCATGGCCCGGCCTTGATCCAGCGGCTCGTCGAATGCCAACGGGATCTGGCCAACATCAGACGAGATAACTTTACCGGCAGCATGCTGCGTCATCACCAGCACAAGAGCACTCAATACATGGCGCAATGGATCGAGGCGAAGAACCGGCTTAATCAGGAATAGCGCGCCTTGCAGGAGCAGGCACTCAACCGGTAGTAGCGTTATCCCTCAGTCAAGAGGCATGATCAGGACGGAATAACAACACAAGCGCCCTGACATGACCCGCCCCGCCAGAGTCACCGATCCTTCCTATGAACTGATGGACGACCACAATGGCTTGTCCATCATCTACCGCCAGCACGGTTTTCCCAGCCCGCTGGTGCGCTGGCATTTCCACAAGGAATACGAGCTGCACCTGATCGTCGCCAGCTCCGGCAAGGTGTTCATTGGCGATTACATCGGCAACTTCTATCCGCAATCCCTGTTCCTGACCGGCCCCAATCTGCCCCACAACTGGATCAGCCAGGTGGCCGAGGACGAAGTGGTGCCCAAGCGCGACATGCTGGTCAATTTCACCGACGAGTTGTTCGACAGCGGCTATCAGGTATTCGCCGAGCTCAAGACCCTGGCACCGCTGCTCGAACGCGCACAGTACGGTATTGAGTTTCGCTGCAAGCACACCATCGCCCGGGCCATGGACTTGATGCAGCGCATTGCCGATACCAGCGGCGCCACCCGGCTCGGGCACTTTTTCATTCTGCTGGAGTTGCTCGCGGCCTCCGACGATTACCAATTGCTCTCCGGCGCCACCGCTCCACAACTGGCCGACGAACACAACATCGATCGCACCAACCGCGCGGTGGATTACATCTTCGCCCATTACGCCCGGGATTTGCCGCTGGAAGAAGTCGCCGAACACCTGGGCATGAAGCCCACGTATTTCAGCCGCGTATTCAAGCAGGCCACCGGGCGCAATTTCATCGAATTCGTCAATCGCCTGCGCATCAGCAAATCCTGCGAGTTGCTCGCCGATGGCGACAAACCGGTCACTGACGTGTGCTTCGAATCGGGCTTCAACAATATTTCCAACTTCAACCGGCGCTTTCAGCAGCTCAAGGGCATGACGCCTTCGCATTACCGGCGTTTGGTGGTGCAGCGACTCACCGAGCAAAACCTCGGCTAGATGCGATCAAATGTGGGAGCGGGCTTGCTCGCGAAAGCGGTGTGTCAGGCAACATTTCTCAACCTGAGACTCCGCTTTCGTCGGATCGCCGCCCGGAGCAAGCCCGCTCCCACAAGTACAGCGCCAAGCCTTGAAACCTGTACGGTTTCAATACTGCCCCATCGCTGAAACCCCCTTCCTTGCGTTTACCCCCCTAAAGTCCAGTGCAAAAAAGTATCAATTAAAGTGCGATGGATGATTTGTCTCGCCCTCCAATGAAGGTTGTAATCAGTGCACATTCTTCCTGCCTTCGGAAGACACAAAAACAATAACTGTCCTTCTGTAACCCGCCGGGTGCAGAAAAGGAGTGCACGATGCAACCTTCGGTAAAAGCTCTGCTTGCCCTCACCTGCATGACCCTCAGCGGCGTCAGCCTTGGCGCCCAGACCCTGACCATCGCCACCGTCAATAACAGCGACATGATCCGCATGCAGAAGCTCTCGAAAACCTTCGAGGCCGAGCACCCGGACATCAAGCTCAATTGGGTGGTGCTCGAGGAAAACGTCCTGCGCCAGCGCCTGACCACCGACATCGCCACCCAGGGCGGGCAGTTCGACGTGCTGACCATCGGCATGTACGAAGCCGCACTCTGGGGCGCCAAGGGCTGGCTGGAGCCGATGAAGGATTTGCCGGCCGCCTATGCCCTCGACGACGTGTTTCCATCGGTGCGTGAAGGCCTGTCGGTGAAGGGGTCGCTGTATGCCCTGCCGTTCTACGCCGAAAGCTCGATTACCTATTACCGTACCGATCTGTTCAAGGACGCCGGCCTGGACATGCCCGAGCGCCCGACCTGGGAGCAGATCGGTGAGTTCGCCGCCAAACTGAACAAACCCGGGCAGGAACAGTACGGCATCTGCCTGCGCGGCAAGGCCGGTTGGGGCGAGAACATGGCACTGGTCACCACCGTCGCCAACGCCTATGGCGCGCGCTGGTTCGATGAGAAGTGGCAGCCGGAATTCAACGGCCCCGAGTGGAAAAACGCGCTGAACTTCTACGTCGACACCATGAAGAAATCCGGCCCGCCGGGTGCGTCGAGCAATGGTTTCAATGAAAACCTGGCGTTGTTCAACAGCGGTAAATGCGCGATCTGGGTCGACGCCAGCGTCGCCGGCTCGTTCGTCACCGACAAGGCCCAGAGCAAGGTTGCCGATCACGTCGGCTTCACCTATGCGCCGCACCAGGTTACTGACAAGGGCTCGGCCTGGTTGTACTCCTGGGCGCTGGCCATTCCGACCAGCTCCAAAGCCAAGGACGCCGCGAAAACCTTCAGCGCCTGGGCCACCTCCAGGGAATACAGCGCACTGGTCGCGGAAAAGGACGGCATCGCCAACGTGCCGCCGGGCACCCGGGCCTCGACCTACAGTGAGGCGTACTTGAGTGCGGCGCCATTCGCCAAGGTTACGCTGGAATCGCTCAAGGCCGCGGACCCGGGCAAGCCGGGTGCCAGACCGGTGCCTTACATCGGTATTCAGTTGGTGACCATTCCCGAGTTCCAGGGCATTGGTACCCAGGTCGGCAAGTCCTTCTCTGCGGCGCTGATCGGCCAGACTACGGTCGACCAGGCCCTGGCGGCGGCCCAGCAAACCACTGAACGCGAAATGAAGCGCGCGGGTTATCCCAAGTAACCCGCACCAGCCTGCTCCTGCTTACTGTGGGAGCGAGCTTGCTCGCGATGAGGCCGTCAAATTCAACATTTGTATCGACTGACAGTCCGCTATCGCGAGCAAGCTCGCTCCCACAATTGATCTTCATTGCCTGTACCCAATCGGTTTAACGCCATGAATACATCAACTGTCAAAGCTCACATGGACATTGTCCAACCGCAACACAAAAGCCGCGTAGCCAATCCCGGCTGGTTTCTGGTCAGCCCTTCGGTGGCACTGCTGCTGTTGTGGATGATCGTGCCGCTGGGCATGACCCTCTACTTCTCGATGATCCGCTACAACCTGCTCAACCCCGGCGAAAACGAATTTGTCGGCATCGAGAACTTCACCTACTTCCTGACGGACTCGGGCTTCCTGCCCGGCGCCACCAACACCCTGTTGCTGGTGGGCAGCGTGCTACTGATCAGTGTGGTGTTCGGCGTGCTGATCAGTGCATTGCTGGAGGCCAGTGAGTTTCTCGGTCGCGGCATCGTCAGGGTCATGCTGATCTCGCCGTTCTTCATCATGCCCACGGTGGGCGCACTGATCTGGAAAAACCTGATTTTCCATCCGGTGTCGGGGATTCTCGCCTACGTCTGGAAGCTGTTCGGCGCGCAACCGGTGGACTGGCTGGCGCACTACCCGCTGCTGTCGATCATCATCATTGTCTCGTGGCAATGGCTGCCCTTCGCAATCCTGATCCTGATGACCGCCATGCAGTCCCTCGACCAGGAACAGAAAGAAGCCGCACGCCTGGACGGGGCCGGGCCTGTCGCCATCTTCTGGCACCTGACCCTGCCACACCTGGCGCGGCCGATTGCGGTGGTGGTGATGATCGAAACCATCTTCCTGCTCTCGGTTTTCGCCGAAATCTTCACCACCACCAACGGCGGCCCCGGCTACGCCTCGACCAACCTTGCGTACCTGATCTACAACCAGGCGCTGGTGCAGTTCGACGTCGGCATGGCCTCGGCGGGCGGCTTGATCGCCGTGGTCATCGCCAACATCGCCGCGATCATCCTGGTGCGGATGATCGGCAAAAACCTGACCGACAAAGCCTGAGGCCTGCCATGACTCTTCAACAAACCCGTCGCCTGCAAAGCCTGCTGCTCGGCACGTTGGCCTGGGCCATCGCGATCCTGATTTTCTTCCCGATTTTCTGGATGGTCATGACCAGTTTCAAGACCGAAATCGATGCCTTCGCCACGCCGCCGCAATTCATCTTCATGCCGACGCTGGAGAACTACCTGCACATCAACGAGCGCAGTGACTATTTCAGCTTCGCCTGGAACTCGGTGGTGATTTCCTTCAGCGCCACGGCCCTGTGCCTGCTGATCGCGGTGCCGGCGGCCTATTCCATGGCGTTCTACGAAACCCAGCGCACCAAAGGCACGCTGCTGTGGATGCTCTCGACCAAGATGCTGCCGCCGGTGGGCGTGCTGATGCCGATCTACCTGCTGGCCAAGAGTTTCGGCCTGCTCGACACGCGGATTGCGTTGATCGTGATCTACACGCTGATCAACCTGCCGATCGTGGTCTGGATGATTTACACCTACTTCAAGGACATCCCCAAGGACATCCTCGAGGCCGCACGCCTGGACGGCGCAACGCTGGCGCAGGAAATGCTCCGGGTGCTGCTGCCGATCGCCAAGGGCGGCCTGGCGTCCACGGTGCTGCTGTCGCTGATCCTGTGCTGGAACGAGGCGTTCTGGTCGCTGAACCTGACCTCGTCGAAAGCCGCGCCACTGACCGCGTTGATCGCCTCCTATTCAAGCCCCGAAGGGCTGTTCTGGGCCAAGTTGTCGGCGGTCTCGACCCTGGCCTGCGCACCGATCCTGATCTTCGGCTGGATCAGCCAGAAACAACTGGTGCGCGGCCTGTCGTTCGGTGCCGTGAAATGAAAGCCCCCTGACCGAATGCAATTCCTGTAGGAGCGAGCTTGCTCGCGATGGACGTGAACGATAACGCGGGTCGTCAGGAAAAACGCGTCGCCTGCCAGTTTTTCGCGAGCAAGCTCGCTCCTACAGAAAAGCCTGCCCGGCTCAATCTGAATAAAAACAACCGGAGGCCCATCACCATGGCCAACCTGAAAATCAAGAATCTGCAAAAAGGCTTCGAAGGCTTTTCCATCATCAAGGGCATTGACCTTGAAGTTAACGACAAGGAATTCGTGGTCTTCGTCGGCCCGTCGGGCTGCGGTAAATCCACGCTGCTGCGGCTGATCGCGGGGCTCGAAGAAGTCAGCGGAGGCACCATCGAACTCGATGGCCGCGACATCACCGAAGTGAGCCCGGCCAAGCGCGACCTGGCGATGGTGTTCCAGACCTACGCCCTGTACCCGCACATGAGCGTGCGCAAAAACATGTCGTTCGCCTTGGACCTGGCTGGCGTAGCGAAAGCCGAAGTGGAGAAAAAAGTCAGCGAAGCGGCGCGCATCCTCGAGTTGGGGCCGATGCTGGAGCGCAAACCCAAGCAACTGTCCGGCGGCCAGCGCCAACGTGTGGCGATCGGCCGGGCCATCGTGCGCAACCCGAAAATCTTCCTGTTCGACGAACCGTTGTCCAACCTCGACGCTGCCCTGCGGGTGCAGATGCGTCTGGAACTGTTGCGCCTGCACAAAGAACTGCAAGCCACGATGATCTACGTGACTCACGATCAGGTCGAAGCGATGACCATGGCCGACAAAGTCGTCGTACTCAGTGGCGGCAAGATCGAGCAAGTCGGCTCGCCACTGGATCTTTATCACCAGCCTGCGAACCTGTTCGTCGCCGGTTTCCTGGGCACGCCGAAAATGGGCTTCCTCAAGGGCAAGGTCAGCCGCGTCGACAGTCAGGGCTGTGAAGTGCAACTGGACGCCGGAACCCGCATCAACCTGCCCTTGAGCGGATCCCATCTGAGCGTCGGGGGTGCGGTGACGCTGGGCATTCGCCCGGAGCATCTGGAACTGGCCAAACCGGGTGACTGCACCCTGCAGGTCACCGCCGATGTCAGCGAGCGCCTGGGCAGCGACACGTTCTGCCACGTCCTGACTTCGTCCGGTGAAGCCCTGACCATGCGCGTTCGCGGCGATCTGGCCAGCCGCTACGGCGAGACCCTGAGCCTGCACCTGGACGCGCAACACTGCCATTTATTCGATGCCGACGGCGTGGCGTTGACCCGCCCATTGCGCGTTGCTGCCTGATTTCAGAGAGCCTGCGATGAAACTGAACAAACAGAACCTCAACCGCCTCGCTCCCGAAGTGGTCCTGCCCGCCTACGCGTTGGGCGATACCCGCCAAGGCATCGCGCACATCGGCGTCGGTGGTTTCCATCGCGCCCATCAGGCGTTTTACACCGATGCACTGATGAACACCGGAGAAGGCCTGGACTGGGCAATCTGTGGTGTCGGCCTGCGCGCCGAGGACCGCCGCGCCCGTGACGATCTCAAGGATCAGGACTACCTGTTCACCCTGTTCGAACTCGGCGATAGCGACGCCACCGAAGTGCGGGTGATCGGCGCCCTTCGCGACATGCTGCTGGCCGAGGACGATGCCCGGGCGTTGATCGACAAGCTGGCCAGTCCCGAGATCCGCATCGTCTCGCTGACCATTACCGAAGGCGGTTACTGCATCGACGACAGCAACGGCGAGTTCATGGCGTACTTGCCGCAGATCCAGCATGACCTGGCGCACCCCGACACCCCGAAAACCGTGTTCGGCTTTCTCTGTGCTGCACTGGCCAGGCGCCGCGCGGCTGGCACAGTGGCCTTCACCCTGATGTCCTGCGATAACCTGCCACACAACGGCGCCGTCACCCGCAAGGCGCTGCTGGCCTTCGCCGCCTTGCTTGACAGCGAATTGCGCGACTGGATCGACGCCAACGTCAGCTTCCCCAACGCCATGGTCGATCGCATCACGCCGATGACCAGCACCCGGCACCGACTGCAACTGGCGGACCAGCATGGGCTGGACGATGCCTGGCCGGTGGTCTGCGAACCTTTTGTGCAATGGGTGCTGGAAGACAAGTTCGTCAACGGGCGCCCGGCCTGGGAAAAGGTCGGCGTGCAATTCACCGATGACGTCACGCCCTACGAAGAAATGAAGATCAAGCTGCTCAACGGCAGTCATCTGGCGCTGACGTACCTGGGATTCCTGAAGGGTTACCGCTTCGTCCACGAGACCATGAACGACCCGTTGTTCGTACGCTACATACACGCCTACATGGACCTGGACGTGACGCCGCAACTGGCCCCGGTGCCTGGAATCGACCTGAGCGAGTACAAGAACACCCTGGTGGCGCGTTTCTCCAACCAGGCGATCGCCGATCAGCTTGAAAGGGTGTGTTCGGACGGCTCGTCGAAGTTTCCGAAATTCACCGTACCGACCATCAACCGCCTGATCGCCGAAGGCCGCGAGACCAAGCGTGCGGCGTTGGTGGTGGCGGCATGGGCGTTGTACCTCAAAGGCGTGGATGAGAATGGCGAGACCTACTCGATTGCGGACCCGCGTGCAGCGTTCTGCCAGGCGTTGGTGGTCGATGATGTGCTGATTGCCCAGCGGTTGCTGGCGGTCGAGGAGATTTTTGGTACGGCGATTGCGCGCTCGCCGGAGTTTGTCGCGGCGTTCGAGTGGTGTTGCAACAGTTTGCGGGAGGTGGGGGTGTCGCGGACGCTGGAGCGGGTGTTGGCGTAAGGTCGGTGGCGTAACAACTGCCGTCATCGCGAGCAGGCTCGCTCCCACATTGGAAATTCATTGAACACAACATGTGTGTCCTCTGAAGATCTCCTGTAGGAGCGAGCCTGCTCGCGATGAGGGTTCACGGATATCGAAGGATCTTGCATGACAACCCAACCACTATTCCTCGGCATCGACTGCGGCACCCAGGGCACCAAAGCCATCATCCTCGACGCGGCCAGTGGTGAAGTGCTCGGCCAGGGAGCGGCCAGCCACAGACTGATCAGCGCTGCCAATGGCCGCCGTGAACAGGACACACAGCAGTGGCTGGAAGCCTTTGCTACGGCCACCCGCCGCGCGTTGCTCGCGGCTAAAGTCGATGGCCGGTCGATCCTCGGCATCGGCGTATCCGGCCAGCAACATGGCCTGGTGCTGCTCGACGATCTGGGCAAGGTGCTGCGTCCGGCCAAACTCTGGTGCGACACCGAAACCACCCCGGAGAATGACCGACTGCTGGCCCACGTGGGTGGCGAAAAGGGTTCGCTGGAACGCCTCGGCGTGGTCATTGCGCCGGGCTATACCGTATCCAAACTGCTCTGGACCAAAGAACAACATCCCGAGGTGTTTTCCCGGATCGCCCGCATTCTGCTACCCCACGACTACCTCAACCATTGGCTCACCGGCCGCAGTTGCAGCGATTACGGGGATGCCTCGGGCACCGGGTATTTCAATGTGCGTACGCGCCAGTGGGATTTGCAATTGCTGCGTGACATCGACCCGAGCGGACGCCTGCAAGCCGCGCTGCCGGAGCTGATCGATGCCCACCAGGCGGTCGGCACGATTCTGCCGGGGATTGCCGAACACTTGGGCATCAACCCGCGGGCGCTGGTCTCCAGTGGCGGCGGCGACAACATGATGGGGGCCATTGGCACCGGTAACATCCAGCCAGGTGCTATCACCATGAGCCTCGGCTCGTCGGGCACGGTGTACGCCTATTCAGACAGGCCAAACGTCGCCGCGGAGGCTGCGGTTGCCACCTTCTGTTCATCCAGTGGCGGCTGGCTGCCATTGATCTGCACCATGAACCTGACCAATGCCACCGGCCTGATTCGCGACCTGCTGGACCTCGACATCGATCAGTTCAATGAGCTCGTTGCCAAAGCGCCGATCGGTGCCGAAGGTGTGAGCATGCTGCCGTTCTTCAACGGCGAGCGGGTGCCCGCCCTGCCCCATGCCAGCGGCAGCCTGTCGGGCCTGACCATGACCAACCTGACCCGGGCCAACCTGTGCCGCGCTGTGGTCGAAGGCACGACGTTCGGCTTGCGTTACGGACTGGACCTGCTACGCCGCAATGGCTTACAAAGCCGCAGCATTTGCCTGATCGGCGGTGGCTCGAAAAGCGCGGTCTGGCGGCAGATTGTCGCCGACACCATGAACACGCCCGTGATCTGCACTGAACAAAGTGAGGCCGCGGCCCTCGGTGCAGCGATTCAGGCGGCCTGGTGCTTATCCTGGGAAAACGGGCACGAACACAGTCTGGCGGACTTGTGCGAGCGCTGCGTGAAACTCGACCCGGCCAGTGAAACCCTGCCGGTGGCCGACAATGTGCAAGCCTGTCAGCAGGCTTATGAACGCTATCAACGGCATGTCGCAACCCTTTAAAGAGTGAACAACTATGTACCTGGTGTGTGGCGAAGCGCTGTTCGATTTTTTCAGTGAAAACGACGCCAGCGGTCTGGCTTCCAAAGTGAATTTCAAGGCCATTGCCGGTGGCTCGCCGTTCAACGTGGCGGTGGGCTTGCGCCGGTTGGGCGTGGACGCGGCGCTGTTGGCCGGGTTGTCCACCGACTACCTGGGCCGGCGCCTGTTGCAAGTGCTGCAGGATGAAGGCGTGTGCCAGGACTACCTGCTGGATTTCGCCGCGCCGACCACCCTGGCGATGGTCGCGGTCGGGGCCAATGGTTCGCCGCAGTACAGCTTCCGTGGCGAAGGCTGCGCGGATCGACAATTGCAACCGGAGCACCTGCCGGCACTCGGGCCTGAGGTACGCGGCCTGCATATCGGCTCGTTTTCCCTGGTGGTGCAGCCGATTGCCGACA
>NZ_AKJL01000253.1 GCF_000282355.1 Pseudomonas sp. GM49 | reverse complement strand
GCCAGCCGCTCCGCCGGTCTTCGGCCCGCGGATCATCGTAGGCCTGGTGGGCGTGCTGCTGGCGGTGCTGGTGTCGGGTCTGAACGAGATGGTGACCAAAGTCGCCCTGGCCGATATCCGCGGTGCATTGGCCATCGGCTACGACGAGGGCACCTGGCTGGTCGCCTGTTACACCGCGACTTCGGTGGCGGCCATGGCTTTCGCGCCGTGGTGCGCGGTGACGTTCTCGTTGCGGCGTTTCACTCTGTGCGCCATCAGCCTGTTCACCCTGTTGGGTGCCTTGTGCCCCTTTGCCCCGAATTACGAAAGCCTGTTGTTGCTGCGCACCTTGCAAGGCCTGGCGGGCGGTGCATTGCCGCCCATGCTGATGACCGTGGCCCTGCGGTTTCTACCCGCCAACGTGAAGTTGTACGGCCTGGCCGGTTATGCCCTGACGGCAACGTTCGGCCCGGGCCTGGGCACGCCATTGGCCGGGTTGTGGACCGAGTATGTCGGCTGGCAATGGACCTTCTGGCAAATCATCGCGCCGTGCCTGATTGCCATGGCCGCGGTGGCGTATGGCTTGCCCCGGGACCCGCTGCGTCTGGAGCGCTTCAAGTCCTTCAACTGGCGCGGTGTGCTGTTGGGTTTTCCCGCGATCTGCATGCTGGTGATCGGCATCCTGCAGGGCAATCGCCTGGACTGGTTCGAGTCGAACCTGATCTGCGGATTGCTCGGTGGCGGGCTGTTGCTGCTGGTGCTGTTTTTGACCGGCGAGTGGTCGCAGCCGATGCCGTTTTTCAAGATGCAGATGCTCGGCATCCGTAACTTGTCCTTCGCCCTGCTGACCCTGGCGGGCGTGCTGGTGGTGTTGCAGGCGGTGATCATCATTCCGTCCAGCTACCTGGCACAGGTCCAGGGTTATCGCCCGGTGCAGACCGCGCCGATCATGCTGCTGGCGGCGCTGCCGCAATTGATTGCGCTGCCGTTGGTGGCGGCGCTGTGCAACTTTCGCTGGGTTGATTGCCGCTGGGTGTTGGGCATCGGCCTGAGCATGCTGGCGCTGTCGTGCGTTGGCGGATCGCAACTGACATCCGTGTGGATTCGCGACGATTTCTACGTGCTGCAATGGCTGCAGATTTTCGGTCAGCCCATGGCAGTGTTGCCGCTGCTGATGCTGTCCACCGGCAGCATCAACCCGATGGAAGGGCCGTTCGCATCGGCGTGGTTCAACACCGTCAAAGGCCTGTCGGCGGTCATCGCCACCGGGGTGATCGAGGCGTTGACCACGGCACGACTGCATTTTCATTCGACCATGCTGGTCGACCGCCTCGGCAACTCGCCACTGGCCGAATACGACAGCACAGGTCTCGCTCATCGTCTGCATGAGCAAGCGGTGGTGCTCACTTCCTCTGATCTTTACCTGTGCATGGCCGGTATCGCCGTGACCTTGATCCTGCTGATTTTCTGGCTGCCGACGCGGATCTATCCGCCGCGCGCACCGACCTGAATGCTCCATTGATACAGAAGGTTTTTATGAACACTCAAGCAAAGCAGAAAGTCGCGGTTGCCGTGGCCGCCGCAGTGGCCGTCGGCGTGTTGCTGTACCTGGCGATGCCCGGCTTGTTCGGCAAGCGCGTCCAGCAGAGCACCAACGATGCTTATGTCTCGGCGGATTTCACTCTGGTAGTGCCGCGGGTTGCCGGGTTTATCAAGCAAGTGCTGGTCGAGGACAATCAGCAGGTCAAGGCCGGGCAGTTGCTGGCACTGATCGATGACCGGGACCTACGTGCCGCCGCCGAGGCCGCTGACGCCGAAACGCTGGTGGCCAGGGCGCAACTGCAAAACGCCGGGGCGACCCTTGAGCGCCAGGCGTCGGTGATTGCCCAGGCGCAATCCTCGGTGGTTTCGGCCAAGGCGGAAATGGCGTTTGCCGAACACGAGTTGAGCCGCTACAACCACCTCGCGGGCGTGGGTGCCGGTACGGTGCAAAATGCACAACAAGCGCAAACGCGCATCGACCAGGCCAGCGCGCGATTGGCTAATGCCACTGCGGTGCTGGCGGCGGAACGCAAGCAAGTGGACATCCTCACGGCCCAGCGCGATGCGGCAGAAGGTGGCCTGAAGCGGGCGCAAGCGAAGCTGGAAATGGCCAGCTACGAGTTGTCCTATACGAGGATCGTCGCGCCACAGGACGGTATGGTCGGCGAACGCGCGGTGCGAGTCGGCGCCTACGTCACTCCGGGCAGCAAAATCCTCGCCGTGGTGCCGCTGGCGCAGGCTTATGTGATGGCCAATTTCCAGGAAACCCAACTGACGGATGTGCAACCGGGGCAGGCTGTGCAAGTGCGCGTCGACAGCCTGGGCGGTGCGGCACTCAACGGTCGTGTCGAAAGCATTGCACCGGCCACCGGGGTGACGTTCGCCGCGGTCAAGCCGGACAACGCCACCGGCAACTTCACCAAGGTGGTGCAGCGGATTCCGGTGAAAATCGTGCTGGAGTCGGGTCAAGCGCTGACCGAGCGCTTGCGGGTGGGGATGTCGGTTGAGGCGAGTATTGATACGGCAAGTGATGTATCGCGTGAGGTGACTCAGCGATGAATTTTCTGGATCGGGATATGTACCTGTGGCGAGGGGGCTTGCCCCCGTTGGGTCGCGAAGCGGCCCTGGCCCTGGCTTTGGCGAGCGCTACGCACTCGAACGGGGGCAAGCCCCCTCGCCACAAGAGACTCGTTCAGTCAGCGGTTTTAGCGTTGAGCTTACTGGCAGTCAGTGCCTGCACTGTCGGCCCCGATTTCCAAAAGCCCGAAACCACACAAATCGCCGAATGGGCAAAACCGGCCAAATCCGCCGCCAGCCAGGCCATCGCCGAAACAATGGCCGAGCGCTGGTGGGAAGTGTTCAACGACCCAAAACTCTCGGCCCTGAGCCAACGCGCCCTGACCGACAACCTCGACCTGAAATTGGCCAGCAGCCGATTGCAGCAAAGTCGCGCGGTGCGTCAGGTCATCACCGCCGAGCGCTACCCCAACACGGCCGCCAGCGGCCGTTACGGACGCAATCGCAACAGCGGTGAAGGCTTGAACGACCCGTCAGGCCACAACGGCCAATCCGCCTTCAATCTGTGGGATGCCGGCTTTTCCGCCTCCTGGGAGCTGGATTTCTGGGGCCGCGTGCGTCGGGAAACCGAAGCAGCCGACGCCACCCTGGAGGTCGCCGAGAACGACCGACGCGGTGTGCTGCTGTCGGTGCTGGCCGAAACTGCCCAGGACTACATTCAACTGCGCGGTGTGCAAAACACCCGGGCCGTCACGGAGCAAAACCTCGACGTCGCCCGGCATAGCCTGAAACTTTCACAACTGCGCCTGACCAACGGCGTCGCGACGGATCTGGATGTCGCCGAAGCCGCCGCGCAAGTGGCGGCCATCGAGTCACGCCTGCCCTCACTGGAGCAGCGCCAGTGGCAACTGATCAACGCCTTGAGTCTGTTGATGGGCGAACCGCCCCAGGCATTGGCGGCGCAGTTATCCACAGACGCACCGGTGCCACAAACGCCGCGTCAGGTCGCCATCGGCTTGCCCTCGCAACTGGCTGAACGTCGGCCGGACATTCGCCTGGCCGAAGCACGGCTGCATGCCGCCACTGCCAGCATCGGCGTGGCCAAGGGCGATTTCTATCCGCGAATCACCCTGTCGGGGAGCATCGGTTCCCAGGCCATGCAACTGAGCGATTTCGGCTCCTGGGGTTCACGTTCGTTCGGGGTCGGCCCGCAATTGAGCTTGCCGCTGTTCGACGGTGGCCGCTTACGTGGCGTGCTCAAATTGCGTGAAGCACAACAACAGGAAGCCGCTATCGCTTATCAGCAAACCGTGCTGCGCGCCTGGCATGAAATCGATGACCAACTGACCGCCTACAACGCCAGCCAGTTGCGCCGCGACAGCCTGGCCGAAGCCGTGCGCCAGAACCGCATTGCCCTGGATACCGCGCAACAGCAGTACGTTGAGGGCGTGGTGGATTTCGTCACCGTACTCACCGTACAAGGGGCGTTGCTGGCCACGCAGGAGCAGTGGGTCGAAAGCTCGACCGGCGTGTCGCTGGCGGCCGTCGGGTTGTACAAGGCGTTGGGTGGAGGCTGGGAGTCGGTGTATCCGTTGGCCGAGACGGCGCAGCGCTGACGTTGCAGCCGCCGCCGACTATCGCTCCATTAGCGGGCCAGCATCGACGTTGCTTGGCTTGAAGCGCTAAAGTGGAGTGCAAACAATCCGGCTGGTCACTGAACGTTGCAAGGGGAAGCAATGGAGGCGCGCAGAGAAACGCCGATGGGCGACACTCAGGGACCGCACGCCAATCCTGGTTTCGCCAGGGGCGCGCAACCGTTGATCCGCTGGGCGCGAGAGCATTGGCTGGTGCCGATTCTGGTGTTGGCCGCGCTGGTGCGCTTTTACGATCTGACCGCTGCCGCGATTTGGGGTGACGAGGGTTCCAGCCTGTTGCTGGCCCGTTACTCAATACCTGAAATCTGGTTGCACGCCGCCTACGACGTGCACCCGCCGCTGTACTTCATGCTGCTGCACGGCTGGATCGCGATGTTTGGCGACGGCATATTGTCGATCCGCTGCCTCAGTGCCCTGCCGGGGATTGCCTCGGTCGGGCTCGGGGTGTGGCTGGTCGATCGGCTCGCCACCCGCC
>NZ_AKJL01000252.1 GCF_000282355.1 Pseudomonas sp. GM49 | reverse complement strand
CCCCCAGCCAATGGCGGCTCTTCATCGCGATAACGCACTCCCAAGCCACCACCGAGATCGATGTGGCGCAGGTAAATACCGCAATCGCCGAGGCGGTCGACCAGGCCCAGCAGGCGGTCGAGGGCATCGATGAACGGTGGCAGGGTGGTCAGTTGCGATCCGATGTGGCAATCGACGCCGACCACTTCCAGGTTCGGCAATTGCGCGGCACGCACGTACACGTCTTCGGCGTCGGCAATGGCGATGCCGAACTTGTTCTCTTTGAGACCGGTGGAAATGTACGGGTGAGTGCCGGCATCGACGTCCGGGTTCACGCGCAGCGAAATCGGCGCGCGAACGCCCAGTTCGGCGGCGACTACTTGCAGGCGTTCCAGCTCGTCGGTGGACTCGACGTTGAAGCAGTGCACGCCGACTTCCAGGGCGCGACGCATGTCGTCACGGGTCTTGCCGACGCCGGAGAACACGATCTTGTCGGCGCTGCCGCCAGCGGCCAGTACGCGTTCCAGTTCGCCACGGGAGACGATGTCGAAACCGGCGCCCAGACGCGCCAGGACATTCAGTACGCCCAGGTTGGAGTTGGCCTTGACCGCGAAGCAGACCAGGTGCGGCATGCCGGCCAGCGCATCGGCGTAAGCCAGGTATTGGGCTTCGATGTGTGCACGGGAGTAAACGTAGGTCGGTGTACCAAAGCGCTCGGCGATGGCAGACAGGGCAACACCTTCCGCGAACAGTTCACCGTCACGGTAGTTAAAAGCGTCCATGAGGTTCCCTTATTGGTAGACGTCGTGCTTGTGTGCTTTCGAGGCAGGCTGCTGTTGCGAAGACTTGGCCTGCTCGGCAGGGTCCTGGTCTTCATCAGGCAGATAGAGCGGGCCTTTTTGACCGCAGGCCGACACAAGGCAGGCGACCGCGAGGAGCGCAGCAAGGGAAGAGATCAGGCGCTTCATGGCGAAATCCTTGAAAATGCATTAATTGCGCCGGAGTATACCGGCCACCCGGCAGCTTGCCTATGCAGCGGGGCTCCCGTCCGGCGGGGCTTGGCCGCAAGCACATCGAACCCTGTGGGAGCGGGCTTGCCCGCGATGAGGCCATAACAGGCGCATTAATGTTGAATGTGAGGCCGCATCGCGAGCAAGCTCGCTCCCACAGGTAGGGCAACGGGTCATTATCCTTTGCATTCGACGGGGCTCGGTCGTATCTTGCGGCGCTTGAGCCTGATCAGACACTTTTTGAGGTTGCCGTAATGAGTTTGTCCGAAGCGCGTTTCCACGACCTGGTCGATGCCACCCAGCAAACTCTGGAGGACATCTTTGACGACAGCGATCTGGACATCGACCTCGAAAGCTCGGCCGGTGTGCTGACCGTCAAATTCGAGAACGGCAGCCAACTGATCTTCAGTCGCCAGGAGCCGCTGCGTCAGCTGTGGCTGGCCGCGGTGTCCGGGGGCTTCCACTTCGACTATGACGAAGAAAGCGAGCGCTGGATGTGTGACAAGAGCGAAGAGCAGTTGGGTGAAATGCTCGAGCGTATCGTCAAACAACAGGCTGACGTCGATCTCGATTTCGAAGGCCTGTGAGATCGTGACCCAGCCTGCGCCTGTCCGTCCGCCCAAGCCGCTCTACAGCAATGTCAGCCCGGCGGTGCCATCGCCGTGCAGCGGTGTGTGTCGGCTGGACGAGCAAAAAGTCTGCCTGGGCTGCTTCCGTCATGTCGAAGACATCCGCGAATGGCGCTCGGCCGATGATGAGCGCCGACGGGTGATTTGCGCCGAGGCTGCCCAGCGCAAATCCGGCGCCTGACGCCCAATCTGTGGGAGCGAGCTTGCTCGCGATGATGCCAGCACCTTCAAATCGTTGGTGACTGGCACTCCGCTATCGCGAGCAAGCTCGCTCCCACAGGCTATCTAATTGCTCGACTCACATTTCTCCCCTCCATCGGGTCCCTCACCCCCACCAGCTTGTATATTTTTTGAGCTGTGATAGTGTCCAGATATGCCTCAACCCATCGAGGCTTGTGAAAACCCCGCCTTTTTCTGGCGGGGTTTTGCTTTTTTCGTGCAGAAGAAAGGAGTCTGCCCTGATCATGACCGCACCTTCTATCACCCTTACCCGTCTGGACGTCCAGCGTCTGGAGCGTCTGATCGACAGCCTGGACGACACGCTGCCGGGCGTTATCGCGTTGCAAACCGAACTGGATCGCGCCGATACCGTAGTTGGCCACGATGAAGTGCCCGCCGATGTCGTGACCATGAATTCCCGTGTGCATTGCCGCGAAGAAGGCAGTGGCAAGGACTACCACCTGACCCTGGTGTACCCCAAGGATGCGAATGCCGACGAAGGCAAGGTCTCGATCCTGGCGCCGGTGGGCAGTGCGCTGCTCGGCCTGAAGGTTGGCCAGCATATCGATTGGCCGGCTCCGGGCGGCAAGACCCTGAAGCTGACGTTGCTGGAAGTCGAATCGCAGCCGGCCAATGGCGGCGACTTCCCGGAGTGACATCCCCTCAGACCTGACCGAGCGCCTCGTTCAATGCGTGCTCAAGGTCAGCTTTGTAGCGCAGGTACAGATGGGTGGAACTCTGTCCTTCGCCGAGCAGGCCTGACAGGTCGAGATCGGTGATGTAGCAGCGGTAGCGTTCGGTTTCCCGGCGCTGCCCGACGATTTCCCGGGCGACCACACTGAACAGTTGGTCGCCATGCTCCAGCTCGGAAAACTCCTTTTGATTGCAATACAGCGAGACCTGCACCTGACCCGGTGCGGCTTTGCCGACGATCGCCTGCACGTCGTAGAACGGTTTGTTCACTGGCGTCTGCGGTGCTGGCCGGGCTTCGATACGGCGCGCCCGGCCAGGGCCTGACGGCAGCAACTGGCAATACAGGGTGTCGATGTTCAGCGGGTGGGCCGCGTCCATCGGCAACAAGGCATCGCGACGGTACTGGATCGATTGCAGGAAACGCTGCAGCGGCACCAGCAGGCTTTGCTCATCGTGCCAGGGCAGGCGTTGCTGCCACAGGGCATTGAACTCATCGAGCACGTACAGATCGGCCTGATCTTCGTTGACCCGGTAGAACACTTGAATGCAATCCGGCTGGCCCGTCGGCAGGAACAGCGCAAGGTCGTGCTCTTCCAGTGCCTTCGGGTCCAGGTGAAGCGGGCTGTAGCTCGCCATTTCCTCGCCCAGGTAATCGATCAACGCCGGCAGAGTAGTCAGCGCGATGTGCTGGACCTGGCCCGGCACCAACTCCAGCACGTGGTAGTGCTGCTGGACCTGGATCAGGTAGCGATGATTGAGCTGGCTCAGCAGCAGGTTCTGCGCGGTATCGAGGATTTCCTCGACCCGTTGGGCAATGAACTGCGCACGGTTATGGCAGAAGCAACGCACCCTCAGCTTCGGCTGTTGTGGCCCGGCCGGCAGGTTGTTGAGGTAGTCGCGGATGCAGTCGAGCAGGGCATGGGGGCCGTCGTAGCGGCCGACCAGCACTTCGTTCCAGCTATTGAGCGTGACCTGGTCCAGGGTCAGCACCAGATTTTCCCGGACGCCGGCGTAGCTCAGGGAATCGGTGCGTTCGGTGGTCATCAGGATGTTCAGGTCGCGATGATGCTTGAGCGGATCGATGCCGACATTCACCAGCATCAGCACTTCACTCGGTACGCTGGCGCGCAGCAGAGGTTCTTCGGCGACGGTGGGCAGGGGCAGGGCGATGGTCTGTTGCAGGCTGCCGAGCAGGTTGAACAGTTCGAATTCGCTCAAGTCGCTGCTGCCGGGGTGCAAGGCCAGGCGGGTACTGCTGTCGATCACGCCATTGCGGTGGCACCAGGTCAACAGCTCGAGCAAGTGACGGCTGCGTTTGATCGGCGCGAAATGCTCCCACTCCAGCGCCGTCAGGCTGCCGTTGTACAAGCCCCACTGGCCTTGCCCCGGTTCTTTCTTGTTTGGTGCGTACACCAGCGTCAGGGTGTCTTCCGCCAGGTCCGGGGCGATACCGGGGTTGATGAACTCGACTTTGCCGGCCTTGCGCTCGAACGCGGCGTACAGTCGACGGCCCAAGACGCTCAGATCGCGCTTGTTGATGCGGCTGACGGTTTGTTCGTGACGGGCAAACTGGGTGAGGAAGCGGTAGCTGTAGTTCAGCTCGTTGACCAGGGCCCGCCGTTCGGAGCTGACCTGGCGGACTTTCCACTGGCTGCGGCTGTCGAGCAGGGCCAGTTGGCGCTGGTTCCAGTGCCATTCATGGGCCAGGCGCTCAAGCAAAGAGCGCTGCCAGCTCTGGGTGCGGCTGTTGCCGGTGAGTTTGCGATTGACCTTCAGGTACAACGCGCGACGCACCAGTTCCAACCGTTCCGGTTCGTTGCGGGCGATCAGGTATTCCTCGATGCGCCGGTACACCACGACGTACGGATCCAGCTCGTCGAGGTCGAGCCGGTTGGCGAACACCGCTTGCTTGAAGCGCAGGCTCAGGCAATGGACCCTGGGGTGTTCACTGGCATATACCTCGGTCAGCAACAGCTTGAGTACCGACTTGTAGGGCGACTCGATGCCCTTGAACAACTGCCAGAGCCCTGCGCCGATAAATTCGCCGGGCGGGATGTAGGCCAGGTTGCCGAGGTCGAGGGTTTCATTGGCACGGATGAAGCGTTTGGAGATCAAGGTATGGGTGTAGCGGTCGTAGTTCGATTCTTCGTAGACCGGCACCAGCCACCAGATCGGTGTCCGCCCGGCCAGCCAGATCGCGGTGCGGTAAAACTCGTCCAGCAACAGGTAGTGCTGGGTGGTGCCGCAATCTTCCGAGCTCAGCTGGGTATCGCGCTCGCCTCGGACGAAACGGGTCGGGTCGATCAGGAAAAAATGCGCCTCGGCGCCCTGGCTGGCGGCCCAGGTTTCCAGCAACTGGCATTTTTTGCGCAGCTCGGCGAGTTCGTTCTCGGTCAGGTCGGGTCCATGGCAGACCCACACATCCATATCGCTCTGGTCAGCCTGCGCCAGGGTGCCGAGGCTGCCCATCAGGAACAGTCCGTGAATTGGCCGGGGCGGGTTGCTGCCGTGGCGTGGTTTGTAAGAAAACGAGCGAGTCAGGCGCTGGGCTTCAGCGAGGACATTGGCATCCGGCTCGAAATTCGACAGCCCGGCTGGCGTGCTGCCGGAAACGTAGCCGGGCAACAGCGGATGATTAACGTGGAAAAACAGCGGCAGCAAGGTCAGGACCCCTTGCTGGCGGGTCGACAACCCTTCCATGGCGCGAGCCATGCGTCCTTCGTTGAGCTTCAGAAAACGTGCGCGCAGCTGGCTGAGAACCTTGCGGTCGATTCCCTCGTCCAGATCAGGGCGGATTTCATGGGTGCGGGTCATGTCAGCTCAAACCGGCTCGCAGGGCACGGACGTGGGGCTCTTCGGATGAGGGGCAGTTTAGCGCCTTGAGGCGAGGACTTTTAAGCGGATTTGTTTTTCTGGCGTCAGATTTCTATCGGTGGAGACAGAAGTCAGGGGGGGTGTGCCCGCGGAAATCCCTGGATCGGGGTCTCCGTGGGCGATGCGGCAGAATTCAGGCTGTTACTTCGGCGTTAAGAATAGTCAGCACGCTTTGCACATTTTGCGCGGCATCACGACCCAGGCTGGTCAGGTAACCGCCATCAGGCTGGTCGGTCAGTTCTTTTTCAAAGAGGCGTTTGGCGGCGGCAATGTGTTTCGGGGCAGCGGTCTGATGAATTTTCAAACCTTCCTGGGAACTGTCCAGGTTGAAGAGTGCGAGGACTTCCAGTTCGGCAACCAGCTCAGGGGTAAGCGACATAAGGACTCCAGACTTTCTAGGAATTGGACGACAGCGCCCCTAAGGTGAACCCGCTTGTCCGGCATGTCCAGTGCTGGCGACAGGGTTTTTTTCCTTTGTAGGAGCAGCCGGTCGACGCTCGATTGCTCGCGATGGTCGTTAACGATGCCGCATGTTTACTGACTAAACGCGGCGCTCTTGAGTCCATCGCGAGCAAGCTCGCTCCTACAGGGAAGGCGCAGGCCTACTGCTTTTCTGGTGGCAACTCGGGCAATGCGCGTAGCGCAGCTTCGTACCATTCGGTGTTGAACGCGCGGTCTTCTTCGAGGATTGCGTCGATTTCTACCGCCAAAACGTGAGCCATCAGGTTGAGGATTTCTTCCCGCTCGTAACCCACCAGCGTCAGCTTGTTGAACGTCGCCTTGGCCGCTGGCGGATTGTCGCTTTCGATCTGGTTTTCGATGGCCTGGATCAGGGTACTTTCGGCGAACTCTTCTTCGTCGTTGTCGATATCGTTCAGCTCGCTCATGGCAGGCTCCTCAGGGAAAGGTGGCCAGTTTAACCGTATTCAGTGGCGTGATGCTGCTGGCAAGAAACCCTCGAGCGTTCTATAAACAGGCACTGCCCACCCCGCATGGCCTGGAGGCTTTGTGATGATCAAGCTTTATGGATTCTCCGTCAGTAACTACTACAACATGGTCAAACTGGCGCTGCTGGAAAAAGGACTGCCTTTCGAAGAGGTGCCATTTTACGGTGGCACTGCCCCCGAAGCACTGGCCATCAGCCCTCGCGGAAAGGTCCCTGTGCTGCAGGTAGAGCAGGGCTTCATCAATGAAACCAGCGTGATCCTCGAATACATCGAGCAGAGCCAGAAAGGCACGCCTTTACTGCCGAGCGATCCGTTCGAGCGCGCGCAGGTGCTGGCACTGGCCAGGGAAATCGAGCTGTACATCGAATTGCCTGGCCGGGCCTGCTATCCCGAAGCTTTTTTCGGCATGACCCTGCCGGACGCGATCAAGGAAAAAACCAAAACCGAATTGTTGCTGGGGATGGCTGCGCTGGGCCGGCACGGCAAATTCAGCCCTTACGTGGCTGGCGACAGCTTGAGCGTGGCGGATCTGTATTTCCTGTTCAGCGTGCCGCTGGCGTGTGGGGTCGCCAAGAAGTTGTTTGGCATTGATCTGTTGGCCGAGATGCCGAAGGCCAAGGCGCTGCTGGAGTTTTTGGGGGGTAATCCGAATGTACAGCGTGTGGCGGCGGACCGGGAGGCCGCGATGCCGGCGTTCTTGGCGATGGTCGCGTCGAAGAAGTAAATTTTGTAGCGTTTGGAAGCAGGTCATCGCGAGCAGGCTCGCTCCCACATTGGATTGGGTTCACACATCAAACCCTGTGGGAGCGAGCTTGCTCCGGGCGGCGATCCGACGATGCTTTTAGCGGCTGGCGAGCAATGCCTGACCGCGCGCTACAGCGGCCTTCACCTGCGCCGGCGCGGTGCCGCCGATGTGGTTGCGGGCATTGACCGAGCCTTCCAGAGTCAGCACGGCGAACACGTCCTGGTCGATCTGGTCGCTGAACTTGCGCAGTTCTTCCAGGCTCATTTCCGCCAGGTCCTTGCCGCTGTCTACGCCGTACTTCACGGCATGGCCAACGATTTCGTGGCAATCACGGAATGGCAGGCCGCGACGTACCAGGTAGTCGGCCAGGTCGGTGGCGGTGGAGAAGCCGCGCAGTGCCGCTTCGCGCATCATCGCGTGCTTTGGCTTGATCGCCGGAACCATGTCGGCAAAGGCCCGTAGCGAGTCGCGCAAGGTGTCGGCGGCGTCGAACAGGGGTTCCTTGTCTTCCTGGTTGTCCTTGTTGTAGGCCAGAGGCTGGCCTTTCATCAGGGTCAACAGGCCCATCAGCGCGCCGAATACGCGACCGGTCTTGCCGCGCACGAGCTCCGGCACGTCCGGGTTTTTCTTTTGCGGCATGATCGAGCTGCCGGTGCAGAAACGGTCAGGCAGATCGATGAACTGGAACTGCGCGCTGGTCCACAGCACCAGCTCTTCGGAGAAGCGCGACAGGTGCATCATCGCAATGCTGGCGGCTGAGCAGAATTCGATGGCGAAATCGCGATCGGAGACGTTATCCAGCGAATTGCCGCCAACCGCGTCGAAACCCAGCAATTGGGCGGTGTACTCACGATCGATCGGGTAGGTGGTGCCGGCCAGCGCCGCGCTGCCCAGTGGCATGCGATTGGTGCGCTTGCGGCAGTCGACCAGGCGTTCGTAGTCGCGGCTGAGCATTTCGAACCAGGCCAGCATGTGGTGCCCGAACGTCACCGGCTGTGCAGTCTGCAGGTGGGTGAAACCCGGCATGATGCTGGCGGCTTCGCGCTCGGCCTGCTCCAGCAGGCCTTTTTGCAAGCGGGTGATTTCGGCCAGGATCAGGTCGATCTCATCACGCAGCCACAGACGGATGTCGGTGGCGACCTGGTCGTTACGGCTGCGGCCGGTGTGCAGTTTTTTACCGGTCACACCGATGCGGTCGGTCAGCCGTGCCTCGATGTTCATGTGGACGTCTTCGAGGTCGATGCGCCAGTCGAACTGGCCGGCCTCGATTTCACCCTGGATGGTGTTCAGGCCATCGATGATGCTGTCGCGCTCGGCATCGGTCAGCACGCCGACCTTGGCCAGCATGGTGGCGTGGGCGATCGAGCCCATGATGTCGTGGCGATACAGGCGCTGGTCGAAGGTGACGGAGGCGGTGAAGCGGGCGACGAAGGCGTCGACGGGTTCACTGAAGCGGCCGCCCCAGGACTGATTGGTCTTGTCAGTGCTCATGAATTCGCTCGTATCGGCTTGAAGTAAGAAGGCGTGGAACGCTGGCGCGGATAATAACAGGGTTGCCAATCCTGTCGCTGACGCTGGTCGACACGTTTTTTTGTGTAGGAGCGAGCTTGCTCGCGATGGGCGTTAACGATAACGCGTACTTCCTGGATAAACGCGTCGACGCCAGGTTCATCGCGAGCGAGCTCGCTCCTGCATTAGCGCAACGATATTTTTCAATTGAGCAATAACGTTCCGGCAACCGTCTACAGTTGGACAGTAGGATCAGCGCACTTCTCGGTGCGGAGGCTGGCTACTATAAGAAGAGGGGTGTTCATATTGCGTATCAGCAAACCCTGTGGCGATGTGTCGCCAATGCGGGCCTGGGCCGCCAATCGCCCGGCAGATGAAAATTTAGCCGCCGGACCAACGGCACTTTTTGACGCTCGGGCTAGTCTTAGCGTGGATCGCGGTGACGGACGTCACTTCACCTGTCTACGCTATCCTTGTGCGAGACTCACGCAGGAATCCAGCGCAATATGAATGTCCTGATCGTTGATGACGAACCCTTGGCCCGCGAGCGCCTGAGCCGAATGGTTGGCGAACTCGAGGGATACAGTGTCCTGGAGCCTAGTGCCACGAATGGCGAAGAGGCGTTGGCACTGATCGACAGTCACAAACCGGATATCGTGCTGCTTGATATCCGCATGCCCGGCCTCGATGGCCTGCAAGTGGCTGCGCGGTTATGCGAACGCGAAACTCCGCCCGCCGTGGTGTTCTGCGCCGGGCCCGATGAATTTGCCGTGGAAGCCTTACAGGCCAGCGCCGTAGGCTATCTGGTGAAACCTGTGAGAACTGAACAATTACATGACGCATTAAAGAGAGCCGAGCGCCCCAATCGTGCCCAGCTCGCCGCCCTGACCCGCCCTGCTGCCGAAAGTGGCAGCGGCCCGCGCAGCCA
>NZ_AKJL01000251.1 GCF_000282355.1 Pseudomonas sp. GM49 | reverse complement strand
AAGCCTATGGCGGCGGTTACCTCCATTGGCGCCGGGGCCGCCAACACCGTGATTGGCATGGCCACCGCGTTCACCGACTCCACCAGCCTGATGCTGATCACCGGCGGGCCGCCCACGCACATGCGTGGCCACGGTCTGTTGCAGGAGCTGGAACGCTACACCGACAACGACTTCCCTAAAATCGCCGAAGCCGTGACCAAGCGACACTGGGTCGCGACACGCGTTGAAGAGTTGCCGTTCATGATGCATCGGGCCTGGAGCTCGATGGTCACCGGCCGCCCAGGCCCGGTTCATCTGGAAATCCCGATGGACGTTCAGGCTGAAGCTGCGGAAGTAACCCTGCATGCCCTGGAAGAACGTACGCCGATCGGCAAATGCTTCCCGGATCCGGCGGCCACTGCTCGTGCCGTTGAAGAGCTGAAGGCCTGCAAGCGCCCGGTGCTGGTTATCGGTGGCGGCGTCATCACGGGTGAGGCAAGCGCTGAAGTGCTCGCCCTGGCCGAGGCCTGGAAAATTCCGGTGGTCACCACCTGGAACGGCAAAAGCGGCTTCCCGGAAGACCACCCGCTGTTCGCCGGCAGCGTCGGCCAGACTGGCACGATGTGTGGCAACAAAGTGGCCTCCACGGCCGATGTGATTATCGCCGTAGGTTGTCGCTTCACCGACTGGTCGTCGTCCAGTTATGCCAAGGGCGTGACCTTTGCGATTCCACCGTCAAAGTTGATCCACATCGACATCGACCCGCACGAGATCGGCAAGAACTACCCGGTTACGGTCGGCATCTGTGCAGACGCCAAGCACGCGCTGGCCCATATCGTGGAAGGCCTGAAAGGCCAGACTGTCGATCGCGAAGAGTACCTCAGCGATCTGCGTGGCTATCAGGACGAATGGGAAACTAAGCTGGCCGGTCGTCGTGACTCCGACCGCTTCCCGTTCACCTCTCAACGTCCATTGGGTGCGCTGCGCAAGATTTTTCCGCGGGACACCATCGTGGTGGTCGGCTCCGGCAATACCCAGGGCGCGGTCAAGCAGACCTTCCCGGTCTATACCCCTCGCACTCACCTGACTTCTGGCGGATTCTCCTCCATGGGCTGGGCCGTGCCTGCCGCCATCGGCGCCAAGCTGGCCGCGCCGAACCAGCCGGTGGTGTGCATTCTGGGTGACGGTGACTTCCTGATGACGTCGCAGGAAATTGCGATCTGCGTGACCAATAATATTCCTGTCGTGTTCATGATCCAGAACAATGCCGGGTACATGTCGATTCGCGGTGGTCAGCGCAAGCAGACCAGCCGCCATATCGGCACCGAGTTCAACAATCCGGACGGCACGCCATACAGCCCGGACTTCAAGGCGGTGGGCGAAGCCTTCGGCCTTAAGTCTTATCGTGTAGAGCGCCCGGAAGACCTCGAGCCGATCCTGCAGGAGGCCCTGGACTTGAATGCGCCGGTGCTGATCGAAATCCCGACCGACCGCGACGCCGCTGGCCCTTGGGTACCGGGCTGGTGGGACTTCCCGATTCCCGAATACATCACGGATGAACGTCAGGACGAGTACTGGGAAATCCGGAACTCCGAACAACACTTATAAGAACTGGAGCGGCTCAAATGAGTGATGCATTGATTTCGCATCATGCAGAGCTGAATCCACAATCGGGGGCGTCGCGCGAACCGCGCGCCCTCGACGTGGTGACACCTGATGCAGATGGCAATATCAACTGTGATGTGGTGATTATCGGCTCGGGCATGGGCGGTTCGACCTTTGCCCATGCGCTGCGTGATAGCGGACTGGACATTGTAATCGTTGAACGTGGTGATTTCCTGCCGCGAGAAATACAGAACTGGAGCACCGAATCGGTCTTCGGACAAGGCCGTTATCGCAATGCCGAACAATGGCTGGACGAATCCAACCAACCTTTTTCGCCGGGCGTTTTTTATTACGTCGGCGGCAACACCAAATTCTATGGCGCGATGCTGCCACGGTTTCGCGAAGCCGACTTTGCCGAAATCCAGCACGCCGAAGGCCTCTCCCCCGCCTGGCCGATCAGCTATGCGGACCTGGAACCCTGGTACGCCGAGGCGGAAAAACTCTACCGGGTACATGGCGCGGCAGGCGTAGACCCCAGCGAGCCTTGGCGCTCGGGCCCCTATCCACAACCTGCGCTCAAACATGACCCTGCCCTGGCTGCCCTGGAGCAGAGCATGCGCCGGTCCGGGCTCAAGCCTTTCGTGATGCCGGCGGCAGTGGACTATGGCGATGGCGGTGACTGCGTACTGTGCTCAACTTGCGATGGGTACCCTTGCCTGCTGGACGCCAAGGCTGACGCCGAGGTCAGCGCTTTGAGACCGGCCTTGCGCAGTGCAAGCGTCAGGCTGTTGACCCGCACTACGATCAAGCAACTGAAGACAGCTGCAGACGGACGGACGGTCACTGAGGCCCACGGCCAGATCGAGGGTCGTGCAGTGACGCTGCGTGCCGGGCGCTTCGTACTGGCCTGCGGAGCCGTGAACAGCGCAGCGCTGTTGCTCAAGTCGGCAAACGAACAGCACCCCGAAGGCCTGGGCAACAGTTCAGGGCAAGTGGGTCGCAATTACATGGTGCACAACAGCACGTTCATGCTGGCGGTAGACCCTCGACGCAAGAACAAGGTGACCTTCCAGAAGACCCTGGCCCTCAACGACTGGTACAGCGCCGGTGCGAACAACGCGTTCCCCCTGGGTAACGTGCAGATGCTGGGAAAAATCCGCGAACCCATGATCACCTCCATGCGCCCGTGGCTGCCGAAGTTCGCCTCGCGGTACATCACTGATCACAGCGTCGACCTGTACCTGACGTCGGAAGACCTGCCCACCCAGGAAAACCGGGTCATGTATGACGCGCAACGGGGTGCGATCAAGGTCCATTGGCAACCCAACAACCTCAAAGCTCATGAAGGTCTGGTGAACAAGACCAGCCATGTCATGCGAGCGGCTGGCTATCCGCTGATCCTCAAAGCGCGCATGGGCATTGCCACCAACTCGCATCAATGCGGTACAGCGGTCATGGGCAAGGACCCGGCCTCGAGCGTGCTGGACCTCAATTGCAAGATGCATGACCTGGACAATGTCTGGGTGGTCGACAGTTCGTTCTTCCCGTCATCGGCCGCGGTCAATCCGGCACTCACCATCGCCGCCAATGCCCTGCGGGTCGCGGCGAACTTCAAGCAACTGACGCCATGAGTGGCCTAGAGTGAAGCTCAAGGCTGCGGTAGCGCACGGTCGCCGCAGCCTTGTTCATCGAGGGGCGTTATACGTCCTGCACCTTGAGTGTCGAACTGCGCACGATCAGTTTGGTGGCGAAAATCTTCTGTTCAGGCTCCAGCGGGTTATCGACCGGCGCATTCAACTGCTCGGTCAAAAGCCTTGCAGCGTAGACGCCCTTCTCGACGATGGGTTGGCCAATGGTGGTCAGGCCCAGTTGCACCGCTTCGGGAATATCGTCGAAGCCAATCACCGAAAGCGCTTGTGGAACCTCGCGATTGAGCGCGTGGGCCGTTTTCATACAAGCGATCGCCATGACATCCGAACAGGCCACCACTGCCGTGACGTCGCTGGAGGTCAGCAAGGTAAATGCGGCGGCTTGCCCGGACATCGAATCAAGCCCGCCGGCCTCGATGATACTCAGGTCCTCGAAGGCCAGGCCGGCGGCACTGGCCTCCTCCACGTAACCGGTCAGCCGCTCCCTGACGATACGCTCACTGGCACTCTTGAAGCGGTGCTGGTCGATAGGGCCGCGATATCCGTCCGGGTTCAAACGGTCAATGATGACCCCTATCCTGCGGTGCCCCAAGTCCAGCAAGTGACGCATCTGTGCGCGTGCGGCACCCCGGTCATCAATCCCGACAAAAAAAGAACCTTCAACCAACGGCGAATCGATCACCACAAACGGAATGTTCTGTTTCACCACCGCCAGCACGGCAGGGTGATCATCGGGCAGCGTCGAGATAATCAAGCCATCAACCAACCCGCGAAGCGCCAGGCTGCCATGATTGGCTGCCGGTGTCCGGCCGACCAGCCGGTTGTTGTTGAGCGGGAACAACGTCAGCGCGACGTTCTCCAGTTCGCCCACCTCGCTGATCCCGCGCAGCAAGGCAACGGTGCAAGGGTCGGCGAACGCCAGGGACAACTTGTCCATCATCATCAACCCGATCGCCCCGATCTTGCCCGAGCGAAGGCTTCGGCCAAGCACATTGGGTCCTGGGTAGCCCAGTGACGCGGCTACGGCAAGGATATGCTCACGCTGGGCCTCGGACAGTTTGGATGGGCGATTGTAAGCGTAAGACACCGCAGGCTGAGACACCCCCGCCGCCAGTGCTACATCTTTCATTGAAACGGATGCCATCGCTTGCTTCCCAACCTTTTTGAAAACCTCGTGCGAGGTCAGTGATAAAAAACGCTATGCGCTCAGTGTAACCGTTGAGGCGAAACCTTCGGAACCAGTCGAGTGGTAGTGATAATGATCGCGATCATCAGCGCGGCAACGGCGAGCAGCGCCAAGGGCAGGCTGCTAGCATGGGCGACGAATCCGATGGCTGCCGGCCCCATCAATATGCCGAGGTAACCCAGGCTGGTGGCGGCGGCAATGGCCAACTCACCGGGCATAGTCTTTTGAGCCCCCGCCAGCGACAGGTAAACCGGAGCGATGTTGGCCAAACCTGCGCCAATCACCGCAAACCCCACCAGGTTGAACAGCCAGTCATTGGCCAACACCACCATCGCGAACCCCAACATGACCACTAGCCCACCTCCAATCAGCACCACGCGTGGCCCCAGCTTCAGCAGTATCCGGTCACCGTTCAATCGCCCCAGCGCCATCATCACCGCAAACACGGCGTAACCCAGGCCGGCCAGGGAATGCTGGACACCCCGTTCGTCAGCCAGGAACACCGCGCTCCAGTCGAGAATCGCCCCTTCCGCCAAGAAGGCAAACAGGCACAGCATGCCCAGCACTAACACTTTTCGGGTAGGCCGGACAAAGATCGGGCTGCCTTCGTCACCGCTGCGCCCCAGCAACTGGCGGCCATGGGTCAGGACGAAGGCGACCAGGATTGCCATAACCGCACTGCTGGCCATCAACGGCGTGGCGCCCAGCCATAACAAGACGGTGATGCCTGCCGCACTGATAATCGCGCCGAGGCTGAACAGCCCATGGAAACCGGACATGAGTGAGCGCCCTGTCGCGCGTTCCACCATCACGCCCTGAACGTTCATCGTCACGTCGACCGACCCGCACCCCGCCCCGAACACGACCAGGGCGAACATCAATCCGATGAAGGAATGAGTGGTCGCCAACAAGGGCAAGGTCAGCAACACCAGCGCAATACCCACGTGCATCGTAAAGCGACAGCCCCGGCGCGCATTGAGAATGCCCGCCAGCGGCATCATGACCAGTGAGCCCAGGCCAAGGCACAGCAACAGCAGCCCCAGGGCAGCGTCGTCGATCCCGGCTCGGGTGCGTGCATAAGGCACCAAAGGCGCCCAGGCGCCCATGCACAGCCCTGACAACAGGAACGTCGATCGATAGGCCAGCATATGAGGTGTGGCGCACGGCAGTAGCAATTCTTGAGACGACACGGAATCCCCTGTGCTCGGATCAATTAGAGTTATACGTATAACTCAAAATAATCCGTTCGGCCACAGGATCCGTTAAAAACCGGCTGCCCACCAAACAATCCCGCATGCTATACGCCGACTGAATAGCGATTACCTCCGGAAAAAATTGACATCAATGCCTTCACCAATGTTATTTTTGAATGAGTTATACGTATAACCCTTCTTGTATGACTTAGCTTTTGCATGAACACCCCACAAAAACAACAGGGACAATGCAGCGTGATGAATAACGTTCAAAAAACACCGATCCCCAAGCGCATCCGCAAGGCGCGTATCGCGACGTTCCTCGGTTTCATGATGATCGGCGCCATGATGTACATCTGGTCGACCGGAGTGAGTGTCTTCAGGACACAACTCGGTTTTACCGGTGAGCTGGGTGATGCGAACTTCGGCCTGATCGCACTCGGGGTCGGCGTCGGCTCAGCGGCAGGAGCACTGCTGGTCGGCCGCCTGCTGGACACCTTCGGTGCAAAACCGGTGATCACCGTATGCGCCCTCGCCTACCCCCTGTCCATTATCCCACTGGGCTTCGTCAGCGGTTTCTGGTTTGCGATGAGTTTTGGCGTTTTGCTCGGTTTGCTGCGCGGCGCCCTGGATACCGCCTTGAATGCCCATGGTGTGCAAGTTGAGCGGTTTTATCAGCGCTCGATCATGTCCGGCTTCCATGCGTTTTATTCTCTGGGTGGTTTTCTGCTCGGGATGGCCTGCAGTTGGCTGACGGGTTTCTACACCGACAGCGTAAAAGTGCCTTTTACCGTGCTGGGCATCGCCATGCTGATCGTCGGCTGTATTTTCAGCCGCTGGCTGCTGGGCAAGCATGACGTTCCCGACGCTTCATCCGACGACTGGCAATCAGACGCTCAGTCCGCGGATGAAATCGGCAAGGGGCCGTCGACCAAAACGCTGCTGGTGATGATTGCACTTGGCGCTCTGCTTCTGGGCAGCATGATGGGTGAAAACGCGATTGCCGACTGGGGCCAGGAATACATTCGCCGCCAGTTCTCGACGTCGACGTCCACCGCCGGCATGGCAGTGTCGATATTTGTCGGTGCGGCGTTCATCGGGCGTCTGTTCGGCGACCGGCTGGCGGCGGCCTTTGGTAACGCTCAAGTGGTGTTCGCCTGCGGCACAGTCTGTGTGCTTGGCATGACCATCACCATCGTTGGTGGCACGGCCGTTACCGGCATCCTCGGCTTCGCGTTGTTCGGCCTCGGCCTTTCCTGCATCGCGCCGCTGATGATTTCCGCCGCCGGACGCCGGGACCCGCAACATGCGGGCCGCAACATCGGCACCGTCAATTGCATCGGTTTCTCCGGCATGCTCGTGGGGCCCGCCGCCATTACCGTGATCGTCAGCCATTTCGGTCTGGATTCGCTGATGTTCTTCCCGTTGATCATGCTTGGTCTGCTTGCAACATTTGGCCCGCTGCTGATGAAAGCGCCAAAAATCGACAAGCGCGAAAAACAGTCCGCCACCGCCAACACCAGCGCCTAGATCATCGGCAAACTGCTGACGATACGCAGCGCCAGGCCTTCATAGGCATCGAGGGTGATGGTGAATTCGCCCTCGGGTGTGAGATCGCCCTCGCCCCGTTCATTGATGATGTCGACCACCGGCCCCGGCGCAACGTTGGGCAGATGCAGGGTTTCGGTGATCGCTGTCGCGCCAAAGTTCAGCGTGGTGATTTGTGTGCCTTTGCCCGCCGACAATTCGTGCACCATGATCAGCAGCCCCGGGTGCTGAACATCCGGAACCAGGATCTGCCGACTGGCCGCAATATCATAGGCGCGGCGAGCCGCCAGGATTTTCTTCAGTTGCGAGGCAAACGAACCTGGGTCTTTCAATTGCGTAGTCAGGCTGCCGCACAAGGTTTTCGGACGGGGCATCAGGCCCGCTGAAAGCGACGCATCCGGGTTCAAATCCACCAGATCGTAGGCGCCAAGATGAATCCAGCGAGTATCGCCATCGCCCATCAGGTGCACAATCTGGACTGCTGGCAGAGGCAGTGCCCCCACGAGATCCCAACCCGATAACGCGAATACGCCAGGTTGCATCGCGTTGTACATCACCAGCAGCAAATGAATCTGGCGTATCTGTTGAATATCTGCAGCAGTGATTGCATCGAGATCGCGAATTCCGAGCGCGGCCGTGATGATACTGGCCGTGGTGCATGACACACCGTTGGTGACGAACTTCAGATTATAGGGCGCGTGTTCTCCGGTCAGACGCACGTACATCTGCTCACGGATGTGCTCACGCAAGATGTTGCCGGGGAATGTCTGGCCCTGGAAAAGAAAGGTGTCGTGGGCATGCCAGGTCCAGAAATGCAACAGTTCCAGCGTGAGTTCATCATGGTTCTGCAAGGCATGGATCAGCGAGCCCGGGTCAATACCGAGCGAATGCATCTGGCGCAGCATCAGTCGCAGGAATTCCGTATCACCCATCAGCAACGCGTGCTGGTAGGCAGGCCGGGTAATGAAATCGTACGAGAGATCGGCACCGCCGTGGGACATGGCGGCGATATCGTCAACGGTCAGGTTTAGTTCCTGAAAACTGAAGCCGCCGGCCTTGCGAATCGCCCCGCCCAGCAACTGGTTACCTGTCATTGATAGCGGATGGCTTTCCGACCATGCGGTGCCATCGAGCTTGCGCTCTACACCGAGAAATCCGTTGGCGTCGAGACGCAGAATTTTTGCCCCCATGACGTCGATGGCGTGGAGTGCGTCGCCGATGATCATCTGCTGCGCGGCAAAGGTCGGGTCCAACCAGTTCAACGACGGCTGGCCTTCTTTGAAGTAATGCAAGTACACCCAGCGTCGCGGCTTGCCATCGACGCCCGATACGATCGGCGTTGCACTCCAGTCGGTTTCCTTAACACCCGGTTCGAAGAAAATCACCCGCTGCAACTGGCCGACGATGTAATGCTTGTCTCGCAGCGCGTCAACCTGCTGCGGGTTGAGGTTCTGCGCGTCGCGCCCTTTTGCAACGTCAGGGAGCAGCGGCCAGTCTTCCTCGCGGATTTCCACCATGTGATAGAGCCCCGGATAATCTTCATAGGCCATCTCGGCCAGACGAAAATCCGCGCCCTTTCCGGTATGAGACGGGATGACATCATCGATGATGACGGCGTTGTGCGCGGCGGCCATGCGGGTCAACGCCTGAAGCTGCGCCTCCGTGCCCAACTGCGGGTCGATGTCAAAACTGATACGGTCAAAATTTCCCTCGATGGTCGGCGTATGCTCCGTCCCCCTCAGCCCCCCGGACTTTTTCAGCGGCCCATTGTGGATGCCCTAGATGCCGATTCTCGACAGCGCATGCCACAAGCTTTCATCGCCCAAGGCCTCCAGTACGGTGCCGTTTTCGCGGGTAACAATGGATGCCGGATACGCGGTAAACCAAACCGAGGCCAGGGCCGAAGCGTCGCGAGGTCGGGTGTGGGCAAAAGGCTGTTGCCACAAGCGCCCTTGTCCCGAATAGAGTTTGGCCCTTTGCCTTGCCGCCTGCAGCATCGATTGTTCGACCAACCATGCCACATGGTTGTTTTCAGCAGTCGTCATAGAAACCATCGCCTCTAGTTGGGGGAAGCCTGCAACCGACCCTTGCATCCATTACCAGCAACAATGGCTCGGTTCGTTTATGTATGAGGCCCCGGCGTGGATTTCGTTGCATTGACCCTGGAGAACACTCCTCAACCCATTAGACAGGATAAAAAATCAGGTGATGGATAATACCCGCCTGGAGCTTTATTCAATCTTTCCCGACAGGCAGCAAACGGCCCAGGCTGTGTGAAAACGCATGCGCTGTTTCGAAGTGTGCGTTGCTACGTTAAATCTGCCAGCGCTTGGTTAACCAGCAGACTGGAAATTTGCGTAGGAACGCGCTTTTCGTACCAGTCCAGAGTGTCAAACCTGCTCCAAAACGTTTTCACACAGCCTGGGCCAAAAGCGGTCACCGGATTTTATGGGCGCCAGATCGCGAATTTTCCATCAGCGCCAACCGAGCAAAGATTAAACTGCTGACGACAATTAACCAGTAGGAGCCTGTAAGAAGAAAAAAAACTTGAATCGCCCCAGGTTTCGTGGAGTCAGTTTCTGCGTCTTCGGATGCTCACGAACAAGGCGTTGACTCCCTCTATATCCCGGAGCAGTTCGTCTGGCTGCGTTACAGGCCGCTGGTGACCAGCTGCATGTGAGTGCGCGCTCACGTTGCGGCAGCAGCGATCATGTAGACGCTGCACTTCTCGAAAGTCCTGCTCTTCCACCACCATCACGCCATCGAGCCGGCCAACCGAGATACCATCACGAAATCGCACAACAGTTCCGTTGAGTAGCGTGTCCTCGATCCCAACCTCAATCGTCACGCGCAGGTCATCGTAGGCGTTACGGATCGCGCGACGCTCATCCTCTCCCGGAGGGTTGTTGAAGTTAGCCGCAATCTGCTGCTGAGTGGTGCGGTGCTGCTGAATCCGTTCCGCATGCCGGCGCATGTCGTAAGGTAATCCAGCATCGACGTAACCGGGACCTTCTGCTCGATAGCTGATCGACCGGACTCCCGGAACCCGATCCGCATCCTGGCAAAGCGTGAGCAGCTCACCAAAAAACACTGCATCGTGGGTGAACACGATCACTTGTCGAGTGGCGGACTCCTCAACTATCCGACGCGCAACAGCGGTTCGATGGCCGTGGTCAAGGCTTGAGACCGGATCGTCGAAAACGATGCCTGACGTCGACCCCGACTGGTGGAGCTCCGCGAAGAAGAACGCGAGCGAGCACATGCGCTGCTCAGCCTCACTGAGAACCTGGTGCGGGCCGAGCTGGCAACCTTGGAGTTGAATACCTAGGCGAACCGATCCTGCATCTCCTTGAGAATATATCCCGGCTTGGATGTACCTAAGATTCAGCCTGCTAAGTTCCTCGTTCATACGTCCAGCCAGTGCTTCGCTGACGTAAGCTCTCCCCAACTGACTTGCAAGCGTGGTCATTGGGCGCGTCGCAGCGATGTCATCAAGACAGCTCTGGAGCCTAGCTCTACGGGCCAGACTCTCGATGACCCTGGCTATGCCTTGGATATGCTCGGAAAGGAGCTGCCTAGCTTCGAGCTCCTTCAGTCGCAGCTTTTTGGCTGCCAGGGCTTCCGCATCCGTGTTTGCGCGCATGCGGGCCGCTTCGGCGCGTAGTGCTTCCGCAACTTGATGGAGCGAAGCCGCCGGGCCCGGGCCTCGATATCCAGGGCGCTCCGGCCATTCCCCGTCAGCCACAGCCGTTCTGAGCCACTGAAGTCGAGCGACCAAATCTTCCTGGTAAGCCTGAATATCGTCCGGTAGCGCTGCCACTCGAGCCCTCAAACTATCCTGCATGTTGGGGGCAACTACGAAAGCAACACTAGCTTGGCCAACGTCGTGGACAATCTGCTGCCAGGCATCCCGGGCAGTTTGAACAGCTCCGGCCGCACGATCCCGGATGTAGTGATCAAACCTCTGCAAGCGGTCCTGAGCTTCAGGATTCAGTTCCTGCTGGCAAAGCACGCAGACTGCGCCGTCATCGGTGACTGGGAAAGCTTCTCCAGGGTAAGCCGTGCCCATCGAGTACTCACGCGCAGCATTGAACAACGTTGCCCAAGGGCCCTGACCAGTTCCAGGAAGCAGCTGCGTCGCATCCCCTGCCTGCAGCAGGGCAGATGCCGCACGCTCCGCGACCTCCGCATCAACAAGGGTTCGATGGGCCTGCAGCTTGGCATCCAACGCATCATCGGACACAACACTTGCTGCCGCTGCGATGGTGTTGGCCAACTCATCGACCCGAGTCGCGGCATTGTCGAGGTTCGTCGCCCTGGCGGTTGGGTCCGCTTCGCTTATCTCCTGAGGAAGGCGAGCTCGCTCTGCCTGCTCATCTGGCGTGAGTGTGGCCAACTCACGTGCCCGCGTCAGATCTGTGGTAGGTCCAATCGGATGCAATGTCCGGCCGGCCTCGGTATCGGCGGGAATGACATTGAATGGCGTAACGTCTGTAGCGAGACCTGCAATTTCATTCTGGACTCGTGGCCTCAGAACCTGGTTGAGCCCGTTGGCCAGCTGCTGCAGATAGGTCAGCGCAGACGGCTGAAAAGTGGCAGCTTCTCGCGACTGTAGGTAATGACGAGCGCAGTCGCCATCGAATACGGAAATGCCCCGAAGTTCGGGCCTTGGGACAACCCCAGGCTGAGCACTCCAGATCGTTTGCTCCGGGGCGCCGTCCAGCGAAAAGTCGATGGCGGCGCTCGGTATGAGCTGCTGGTAATTCGCGGCATAGGCATCGGCGTATACAGCACCAGGGCTACGGGCTCGGCACGCCTGTTTCAGTACGCGGGCATAACCGGACTTACCAGCGCCATTACCACCGTACACGATGGTCAGCCCTTGCGACTGAAACTCCAAAACCTGGTCGCTTGGAATCTTGCCGACGTTGGTCAGCGAATGTAGGGCTCGCAGGACAACCGTCCGATCCTGATTCGCCTCGGCGGGGAAATGCTCCGCGGCGAACCCTATCGGTTGAGGTGCTGGTTGAAGTGCACTGGGGACAGCATGATGTTGCTTGGCAAGGTCAAGAATTTCACTCAGGTCCTCCTCGGTCCATGCCCCCTGAACACACAGGCGTCGCAAGGCATCCTGACGCCATAGTGGCAACCTTCCCGCCCACTCCAGCACTTCCTCATAAATGGCCATACCTGAGCTCCCTGTTCCTTAGAGAAATAAGCATAGTGCACCGCGCAGCAATTTCCGTTGAAGCTTGATTCTTACCCAGACCGAGAAGGGTGTTCTGGCCGAATTTCTAAAGGTCTGCTTTTGGCCGTTCACTGCCGATCATGTTTGCTAAGGGTACAGGTCAAAGCCGGCGCAAACGGCTGGTTAGGTGGATTGCTATTGGGGGGGCAAGTCAGTGCAATTACCCAGGTGTCAACGGATCTGGAGAGGTGGACTCCAGCCAGCGGCAAGGTGAGCTAGTCTTTTCCGCACCAGTTCCTCAAGGACGATATCCATGCCATATAGCTCTGAAGCCAACATTGCCACAGCGGACGCTCTCACACTGCTGCTGCGCAATCAGCACGCCATTAGTGCGGCCATTGAAGAGGTGACAAAGTGGCTCTCTGAGAATGGAGTGAGATGTGTCGCCGATAACGCAATTGCCGCCATGGAAGCGCTGGACAACAATGCTCAGGGCATCACAGACGCCATCATGCGACTACGGCAGTTATAGGCATAACCCAACGACCCGCGTCCCCTCATTCATGAGCGAGCCCTGGCCCAAGGCTGCCCATCGCATGAGACAGAAAACGGCCCATAGCTGCCGGTATACAGACTAGTGGTGAGTTGGTACACGAAGGGAGTCATGCGGGCCGGTTTGAGGTGTGGTTCAAGGTCGAGTCGCCACAACCCAAGATCTGCCGAGGCAACCTATCGCCCGTGGGGCATGGGTATGAAGGTGCTCTACGGAAAGCCCCCAGCATCGAGAATCAAGGACTGGTTTGAATGAGATCTGCGCCCCCGTCATCCTCCCCCGATGATCCAATCGACCAGTTCAACTTTGGGGTTCGTTATACGACTGGGTTTGGCGTTACGCAGGATAATGCCTTAGCTGCTCGCTGGTATCGCAAAGCAGGACAACAGGGTCATGCTGTAGCACAGAGCAACCTTGGCGTCTGTTATGTGCAAGGGGTGGGTGTCCCGGCTGACGCTTCCCTTGCCGTTTTCTGGTCGCTCAAAGCAGGCGTTCAGGGAGAGGTTACCGCTCAATGCAACCTTGGCTATTTTTATCATTCCGGCACTGGGTCACAGTCAGCTACTCGATAGCCGCCGCTTGGTGTAGACAGGCCGCTGATCAAAGCAATGAACTGGTTAAGACAAGACTCCGTAAGCTCAGCGATAGTAGGCCTTCTGGCAACACAGATCGTTGACGAAACGCTTGTACAGCGATCTCGGGGAAAGCCAGAAGGCTCCAAAAATGCCCAGGCTATCAAGTAGCTCAAGGCGGCAGGATTTAGCCGAAGAGAAATGATGGAGCAGCTCGGTCTATCTAGGTCTACGGTGTATGGGCATTGGAAGGCGTAAGGCAAACAGCATCGCCCTCGCCTCCTTGCTACTAAGCAATAGCGATCAGCGCCCACAGAAACGCACTCAACGTGCTCCCAGCCGAGAAATTGCGGCTTGTTTTCGTGGTGTTCTGTTCGCCAACTGGTGAAGCAATCCTGCAATGTAAGCCGAAGCGAACATTTCATTCAGACGCTCATGGGCGTGTTTCTGGATTGGTTGGCCAGGAAGCCAAATACCTTTGGCTATGTCTGCATTTTTCATTAGGCCTCTCCTTTATTATTATTGGCTAGAGCTTGGGCCCGTTACGGGCCGATGGTAAAAACTACGCACTGCCATGCTGATCCATCTTCTGCCGTAACTGCGTGAGCTCCACAGAGAACTCTGTCAGTTGCCTCTTGGCTTGAATGACCTCTTCAGCTGCTAGCGCCACCTCTTCTTCAAGCCGCTTGGCCTCATCACGTGATTGATCGAGCTGCTCCTTCAACATTTCCTTTGCCCCGTCCGCCTTAGCAACAGCTGTCTTCATCGAAGTGATTTCGCCTGTCAGGCGCTGCATAGAGTGCTCCTGCTCCGACATGACTTTATTCTGCTGCCGGGCCTCGCTCAGCAACCGCTCGTTGTCCCGGTTCAACCGAGTGAGTTCATCCTGTTTGATGATGAGGGTCTGCTGAAGTTGACGTAGTTCAACCTGGACTAGCTGCACCTGCCCTTCGTGGCGGCGTTGCTCTTGATCACGCTGCTCCTTTACCGCGTTGCGGTAATGCTCAAGCGCATCCCGCGAGTGCAGGTGCTTTTCTTCCAAGGAGCGGATCTGCTCATCTTTCTCCTGAACACGAAGCTCTAAGTCAATGCAGTTCTGACTAAGACGTGCATTACGGGTGATCTCGGCTTGGAGGCTTGTCTGACTGGTCTGTAGCTCGGCAGTTTGAGTCTCCAGCGCGCTCCCCTGGCTTTCAAATTGACGCCGCAGTGAAGTGAGCTCTGACTGCGACGCTTCTAATTTTTGCTCTAGGTCGGCTCGCTGCTGATCGAACATCGCCTGGGCATTGCTAACGGCCGCCCCAGACTCTTCGGTCATGCGCTCGAGTAGGCGCGATACCAGGTTCGCCAATTCATCGCTAAACCGTTCACGAGGCTCCCGTATAGGAGTCTCAACTTCCTCTATCTCCTTCATATACCGGTGAATTGTAGTTCGTGAGCCGGTATTTCCCAATTCAATTCGTATGGCGTCAATGCTTGGATTTTGGCCGCGGGCAAGCAGCGCATCCCTGGCTTCCTGGACTACCGCTTTATTTATTCCGCCGCGAGCCATGTTCTCTCCTACGATTTCATACTGTGTCATGTATCACATATACACATAATACCTTGTGGTAAATAACAGATCAAAAAATCATGCTTTCTCTGATAAAATAATTGAGCGTTATCGCATCATATAGCGGATTTTGGCCTTTTCCAGCAGTGGAATCGGTACGTTTGGCGTAGGAACGAGATGAACAAGGCGGATCGCTATCTACAGGCCGGTACCCGGGAAAACACCCGACGCAGTTACCGAGCTGCGGTGGAACACTTCGAAGTGACCTGGGGTGGCTTTCTCCCCACGACCGGCGACGGTATCGTGCGTTACCTTGCCGAATATGCGGACAAGCACACCATCAACACGCTGAAGCAGCGCCTGGCGGCTTTAGCGCAGTGGCACATCACCCAGGGATTTCCTGACCCGACGAAGACGCCCACCGTGCGGCAAATGATCAAAGGCATCCGTACCTTGCATCCAGTCCAGGAGAAGCAAGCGACTCCCCTGCTCCTGCAGCATCTGGAACAAGCCGCTGTGTGGTTGGAGAGAGAGGCCGAGCAGGCGGCCGCCCGCCACGATCTGGCAGGCCTACTGCGCAGCCGACGGGATATTGCCTTGGTGTTGATTGGGTTCTGGCGCGGCTTTCGCGGCGACGAGCTATCGCGATTGCAGGTTGAGCACACCCAGGCGCAAGCCGGGGTCGGAATCACCTTCTACCTGCCGCACAGCAAGGGTGATCGCCAGCACCTTGGCACGACGTTCCGCACACCCGCGCTGAAAAAACTCTGCCCGGTTCAGGCTTATATGAGCTGGATTACGGTCGCCGGCATCGCCCATGGTCCAGTCTTCAGAAAGCTCGATCGTTGGGGGCACCTTGCGGCGGACGGCTTTAACGCCAACAGCCTGATTCCACTGCTGCGGCGAATTTTTAATCGGGCGGGCGTGTCTGGCGATCTGTATACCAGTCACTCGCTGCGCCGCGGTTTCGCCACCTGGGCGTCGGCGAATGGTTGGGATATTAAAGCGCTGATGACGTATGTCGGCTGGAAGGACATGAAATCAGCCATGCGCTACATCGACACGGCAGACTCCTTTGGGGAGTTAGCGGTGGGCCAAACACTCACCGCCTTGGCGCCTTACCCAGGGCAGACGATGCCGGCTGTTGAACAAGTGCCTGAAGGCAACATAAAAAACGGTGACTAAGGGCTCGCCCGATCACGCCTCGTCACGCTGTACGCGCATGCTAAAAACGGAAATTTCGGGGCTTTGCATTTCTGCTTCACAGTCACCAATATTGGATTACCGCGAAAGCCGCCTCGCAGCCCGCGAGGTCTACCAGGTATTGCAGGATGTCGCGCTCGGCACGCAAACCATGACACTGCTGAATGACACGCCAGGGCTGGAATGCGTGAGTCCGGCGGGTGCGTTCTATGCATTCGCCTCCTGTGCAGGATTGATTGGCCGTACTTCTCCTGCTGGGCGAGTTCTGCACACCGATGAAGATGTCGCCCACGCATTGCTCGACGAAGCGGATGTGGCTGTGGTGCATGGCAGCGCTTTTGGGCTTGGCCCCTACATTCGTATTGCCTATGCCCTGGATGACGCTTCATTGCGCCAGGCTTGCGAGGCCATCCGGGCGTTCTGCACCTCCCTCCGTTAACCCTTTGATCAATGAACAAAACCCGACTATGGCCGGGTTTTGTTTTTCTCTGCATGAGTTAGACCGTCAGAGGGTTCTCACTCCCGTCACCCTAGAATATTTTGCTTTTCGTCCCCCACTTCTGGTTTGGGCAACCTCGCCTCAGAGCAGCGGTACGCATCCTAAGCCGTTACTCCCGCCTATGAACAGCAGGCTTAGGTGGCCCAGGTGAACGGACTCAAAGCATTGTCGTCATTCAAATTCCACCCTCCCTTCTTGCCCTATTCCAGCCCCGCTTCCCGCCCATATCGTGGCAATACCCTTCTCGTCAACAGCGCCGCCTACCTCAAAATTTGCAGGGCAGATCAACGGCCGCACTCCTTTAAAGCTGAAGCGGCGAACTTGAGCACCTGGGTTCGCGTGTACGAACGCCTGCAATGCCAAAGTGGCGGCGAGCGGCCCGTGAACAACAAGGCCCGGATACCCCTCTTGCTCCGTCGCATAAGGCCAATCGTAGTGGATGCGATGACCGTTGAACGTCACCGCCGAATAACGGAACAACAGGGTGGGCGTGGGTTCGATTTGCTCAGTCCAGTGCGCCACTTGCGGCACCTGCATACTGGAAAGTTTGGGCGGTGTCGGCTCACGGTAGACGATGTCCTGCTCTTCACGCAGCACGAGTTCGCCGTGCTGGCTGTACTCATGGAGCACCGTAACGAATAACAGCGAACCGGTGCGCCCCTGTTTAAAATCGATCGCCTGGATTGTCGATCGCCGGTGCGCCTGACCACCGGCAGTGAACGACCCGAGAAACTCGATGCGACTGCCAGCCCACATTCGATGGCGTCCCTTGGCGGGTGGTAGGAAGTTGCCACGCGCAGGATGACCATCTTCACCGAGTTCACTCTGGATCACTGGATCCTGAAAAAAGCACCAATGCCAGAGTAAAGGCAATGCCGCGCCGTCCACTGGGGTTTGTACACCGAAAGTTGCGGCAATGCGGGACAGCAGAACCGAACTCAAGGTGTCTTCGCTTTCGCAGTGACGGCCTAGCCAATCTGACAAGTCCAGGTCGTTCACGCTGACAATCCTCCGGCTTTTTGCTCTTGGCTGTGCAAGATGGCGCGCGCTCGCAGTATCACCGGCACATCGACCATTTCACCGTCCACTACCGTAGCCTCGCCCCCGCTGGCAGCTGCCGCGTGAAGTACCCTACGCGCCCAATCGCACTCGCTAGGAGAGGCACGGAAGCCAGCATGGACAGCAGTAACCTGGCGAGGGTGAATACAGAGTTTGGCGCCGAAGCCGAAACGCCGTGATTGTCGCGCCGCTTCCTGCAAAACAGCGTCATCGTCCAGCACAGTGGTCACCCCATCAACTGGAGAGCCAATACTGGCCAGCCGCGATACCAGGGCGAATTGGCAACGATAGGTATTGAGCTCCTGCTCGCTAAGTTGCGTGCCCAGGTCAACCTGGAAATCGATCGTGCCGAACATTAAGCGTTGTACATCTGGCACTTGGGCAACGTCCTGCATCGCGGCGAAGCCAGCGGCGGACTCGATGATAGGCAACAGCGTGAGTCCCGGCCGACACTGGCTGACCAGCGACTCAAGCTGGGCCGGATCCCATGCCTTGGGAATGACCAGCCCGGCAACGCTCGGATGCCAGCCCAGCGCAGCCAGGTCTTCTTCATACCAGGGCGTGCCGTAACCGTTAATGCGGACATACACCGGTGCTTGTCCATCCAACCAGTTGACCAACGCCTGCCGCGCACTGGCCTTTTCGGATTCGGCCACCGCATCTTCAAGGTCAACGATAACGGCATCCGCTCCACTGGTCAGTGCTTTGGCAAAGCGTTCGGGACGGGAACCCGGAACGAACAGATAGCTACGGGGTAGAACAGTCTGTGAATCAACAATAGCCATGATCACTACTTCCTAAATAAAAGGCGCCCCTGCGTGCCAGTCGTGGTCAGCCACACGAGGGCGCAAAACCAATCAGTGCTGAGCAATCTTTTTCGCTGTCGCAGGTGCATCAGCGCTGCGAAAGCGCGCGGCCTTTTTTTCGGCGGAGGTCTTGGACGCGAGAATCGCCAATCCGCCACCGATAGCACATGCACCCAATGCCAGCAGCGAGATGCGAAAATCGGTAGAAAGCGCTCGTGTATAACCCACCAATAATGGGCCGACTGATTGTCCAACGAAGGTACCCACCGCGCTGACAAAGGCCACTGCGGGAATTGCCTTACTCAACGGCAAGATCTCCGTGATGCGGGCGAAAATCAGAGGTGTAAGCATCTTCAATGGAAACCCCATAGAGATGAATAGCGCAATCTGCAGCCAATAGAGATCGGCAGGCACGTAAGCGGCCGCAATCATGATCAGCCCTGTGATGATTGTGGGGATTGCTGCATGGAGTCGGCGCTCCTGATTGTGCTTATCAGAGCGACGTGTGATGTACCAAACCCCGAGCATGGCCAATAGGAAAGGCGTGCCAGACAGTACGCCGACCGTGACCTCACTGAGGCTGCTGTAAGACTTGAGAATGGTTGGCAGCCAAAGGGTAGTTCCGTACAGAAGGATGCTGCTAAGCCCAAAGCCCAAAGTCAGTAACCACACTGCTGGCTCATTGAAAATCTTCCACCATGGATCCGCTTGAGTTGATCCATGGCTTTTTTGTTCAGCAGCCAACTCCTGAACGATTGCATCGCGATCAGCCTCGGGCAACCACTTCGCGGCGTGCAGGTTTTTTGGAACCATTACGAACCAGACTAAGCAGAACAACCAAGCAGGCAGCCCTTCAATAATAAGCATCAAGCGCCAATCATAATGAGCGAGGATCGCCCCAGAGATCGGCCCCGCCAAGAAACCGCCTAGGGGGACGGCCAGGTTCCAGATACCGAAGGCGCGCCCTCGCTCTGCCTTGATGAACCACTGCGCCAGTAGCATGGATACAGCGGCATAAATAGGCCCTTCCGCCAATCCAAGAACGAAGCGCATCGCCATGATTTCTTCGAATGTTCGCGCAAGACCTGTACACATAGCCGCGGCGCCAAACATAAAAAGGCAGCATCCAATTAGCTTGCGCGATCCAAAGCGTAGTGCCAGAACTGCCGCTACCAACTGGGTAATTACATAGCCCCAAGCAAACGCGCCACCTATCCAGCCGGCCTCAACCGAGCTAAGGCCGAGTTCTTTCGTCATGTACGGCAACGCCATGGCGATATTGGCTCGGTCGAAGAACGAGATGGTGTACATGATAAGGACAGCCGGCATGATGATCTGCCAGCGCTTGGCCCCAAGGCCAGCGTGAAACGGATTAGAGTGAGTCATTTGAGCACCAGCCTATTGTTATATTTGTGATAGGTAAGACGCTTGAAAAAAGTACTAAAGGGTTGGATCTTTCTCCGGCCCGGCCACCACGCCTACGTCATGCAGGCGGCCGATTTGTTCACCACTCAAGCCCAAGAGCTGATGGAGTACTTCATCGGTATGCGTACCTAGCAGCGGCGCAGCGGCGGTCGGGGCATGTTCTATTCCGTCGAAGCGCGCTGCCGATCGCGCAGCCAAGTGGGTTCCCACACCCGGCGTCTCGATGCGTTCGTAGATCGGATTGCCGAGCCCAACACGTGGGTCAGAAGCCAGTAGTTCGCGAACACCGTTGTAGTTACCCCAGCACACCCGGAAGCGGTTCAGCGCTGTTTCGATTTGCTCGAACGAGCGACTCGAGAACCACGGGCGCAGCAACGCTGCGATAATTTCTCGACCTTCGAAGCGCTGTGCTTCGTCGTCGAAATTCAGGTTCAAGCTTTGCTGTGCACCGGTTATGGCCTGCTCTATATCGCAGCACTGAACGAGTGCTTTCCATTGGCTGGATGAGATGGCGACAATCATCACCCTGCGACCATCAGCCGTACCGAAGTCCAGACCGAAGGCGCCATACAAGTAATTGCCCAGCGCCGGCCGCTCCTGCTCGAGCAGCTCAGCTTCAGCTAACACTCCTAAATGGGAAAGCGTAGAGAAGGCTACATCTGAGAGTGCGAGCTTGATGCTCGAGCCTTCGCCCGAGGTTTGACGGCGGTTGAGAGCGGCAACCATAGCGAACGCCGCTTGGTACGCGCATGCCACATCCCATGCCGGCAGGACATGGTTAACCGGCCGTGCCGCACTCCCCTCCCCGGTGACATTAGGGTAACCGGTCGCGCAGTTCACGGTGTAGTCGACGGCGGTACTGCCGTCGGCGTTACCCTGGATAATGCAGGCGATCGCATCGGCACGTCGTGCGGCAAGCACCTCGTAGTTCAGCCAGGGAGTAGCAATATTGGTCAGTAGGTTACCTGCAGCCACAGCCATTTCAGCTACCAACTCTTTACCTTGCTGCTGGCGGATGTCCACCGCTACCGAGCGTTTACCCTTATTCAGAGATGTCCAGTATAGGCTGCGACCTCTTGGGGAAATGCGTGGCATGCGCTGATAGTCAATACCGCCACCAATCATATCGATACGGATCACATCAGCGCCGAACTGAGCCAGTGTCATGCCTGCCAATGGCGCTGCAATAAATGCCGAACTTTCAACGACGCTCACGTTATTCAAAAGTGGATAAGTCATGTGGACGACCTCATAACAAACTCTGGACGAGGATTAAGAAAACCTTGGAGGCTCTTTCCGGATAAACGCACGCATCCCTTCGTGCGCGTCGGATGAGCAAAATACCCGGTCACTGGCGAGCAACGATTGACTGATAAGTTCGGCGTCAGATTTGTCGAAGCAATCGTTGATCAACGCCTTTGCGCTGCTGATGCTTGTGCTAGGCATTGCTGCCAAACGCGCGGCAAGATCAAAGGCGACTTGGCTCAATGCCTCGGGCTCGGCCAACTGGTCTACCAGTCCCCAGGCCAATGCTGTTTCCCCGTTCACCGGTTCACCCAGAAACACCAACTGTTTGGTAAGTGCCATACCGATACGCCGAGCAATACGAAACGTACCGCCACTGCTGGGGAAAACCCCAAGCTTGACTTCGGGAAGCCCGAGTTTGGTGGTTGCGGTAGCGATGATGAAGTCGCAACACGCGGCGATCTCCAGACCACCGCCGAAGGTGTATCCATTGAGTAAGGCGACCGTCGGCTTAGGGAATGCGCGCAGAAGCTCGAACACTTTGTTTTGAAACACGAGCTTCTTCTCCAATACCTCACCAGGCTGGAGCATGTCCTGCATTTCGTTGATGTCCGAACCCGCGCAGAACGCACGATCGCCGGCGCCCGTGATAACCAGTGCGCGCACCTGCGGATCAGTTTCCAGCGCACGCAGAGCGGCATAAAGCTGCCGTGTGAGGGGGCCGCAAACCACATTCATTGGAGGGTTGGCCAGAATTAGCGTGGCAACACCGGAGTCGTGCTCAATCAGAACGTAGGGAAGCTGTTGCATTTCAGTATCCCCTTAGACCGTTATGCCGAATTCGCGTAGTTGTGTGTCGCTGTAGCCCAGTTGCTCGACGAGGATTTCCCGGTTGTGCTCACCTAGCGCTGGGCCTGCACGTTCGATCCAGCCCGGAGTACGAGACAGTTTCCCTACCACGTTCTGCATACCCACTTCGCCCAGTTGATCATCCTCAACACGGACAATGCTTTCGCGGGCCTTGATCTGCTCGTCCTCAAAGATCATCGAGACATCGTTGACCGGGGCAATGGTGGCCCCCACTTCCTCTGAACGACGAAGCAAGTCATCAAGCGCATGCTTGCCGATCTCTGCTTGCAGTTCAGCGTCCAGCGCTTTGTCGTTATCTAGCCGCGCACGGTTATCGATGAAGCGCCGATCACTGATCAAATCAGGACGCTCGACCAGCAACGCGATTCGTTCGAAAGCTACCTGAGAACTACCTGCGATAGCTATGTAGCGGCCGTCCGCTGTGCAGTAGGTGTTACGGGGCGCAGTAAAGGGCAGGCGGCTGCCATTGCGTTCTTGAATCTGCCCTAGCTGGTCGTAGTTCACCACGTGCGGCCCGATCAGGGTCAGCAATGTTTCATAGATCGCCAGATCCACTACTTGGCCAAGTCCAGTGCGGCTTTTCTCTTGGAGCGCAACCAGGGTAAGGAACGCCGCCATGACTCCGGTACTTGCATCTCCCAAGGCAAAACCTGGCAGAAGCGGTGGCTCATCTGCGTTTCCGCTAATGTAGGCATAGCCCGCATACGCCTCTGCCAAAGTGCCGAAACCTGGGCGATGACGATATGGCCCGGTCTGGCCGAAACCAGTGATGCGCACCATGATCAATCCTGGATTGATCTCCTTAAGGACATCGTATCCAAGGCCCCACTTTTCCAGGGTGCCAGTGCGGTAGTTCTCGATGATGACGTCGACATCCTTGACCAGCCGCTTGACGACCTCCACACCCAACTCAGATTTCAGGTCAAGGGTGATGGATTTTTTGCCTCGATTGATGACCTTGTAATAGAGGCCAACCCCGTCCTTGCTCTCACCCCACCGACGAATCTCGTCACCGACGTCGGGACGCTCTACTTTGAGAACATCTGCACCATGGTCAGCAAGGAACATGGAGCTCATGGGAGCCGCAAGAAAATTTGAAATATCCAGAACGCGAATGCCCTCAAGGGCGCGGGAACCAATCTTGTTATTGTTCATTGCTATCTCCGACTTTGTACGTACATTACAATGAACGCACATTATCAGTGAACAAAGGTGGTCGCAACCCCATTCGTCGGGGTCGATGCAAGACTGCGGGAGACACGGGACGCCTGATTTGCGCCCTAAGGGAACCGTGAAAGGAGCGTTAAAGTTGGGGAGCAATCAAATGCTTTATGACACGCATGCAGACGAACCGAGCGCAGCAGGACGCTCGGTGCTAGGTTTGAACAGGTCTGAAGATGTTAGGCGCTGAGGCTGGTCGCCCTGAAACGCGCAGACTGCGTGTAGCGGCTGCTGGGGTAGTAGCTGATGGAGACTTGCAGAAGGGATTGATTGGCGTCGTAGAAATACCGCGTAATTTTCAGAGCGGCTTCACCCGAATCCGTTTTCAACAGACTGGCCAATTCTTCATCGAGCAACGTTGCCGTGGTGTCCTGCTGAATTTCATGCACCTTGACATTGAAAAGCTGCTCGATTCGTTGGTAGATCGGCACGTTGGAGATCAGAGGTGTTTCTTGGGCTTTTGCGTAAATGGGATTTACGTAAATAAGTACGTAGCTCATGGGTAACTCAGCGGACGGTAGCTTACGTAGAAAGCCTGCCACTGACATGAGTTGACCGACCTTGCAGCCTATTGCCTCAGCTAACTGCGGCGTCGCTATGACCTCCTGCTTGGACACAGCGTGCATCTGTGTATTGCCGACAAACTGAAGCAAGTCTTCTGTCGAGTTCACTGCATGGAACGCTTCGCGGTGACTGGCAGCCTCCCGCACAATGGTACCGATGCCGGGATGTGAAGAAATAAGGCCTCTATCGCGCAACACTCGCAGCGCTTGGCGCACCGTTTGCCGGCTAACCCCATACAACTCCGTAAGCTCTTGCTCGGTTGGCAGCGTACTTGACGGCGGATACTTACCCGAAGAAATGTCCCGAATGAGCACTTCCGATAGGGCGGCGTACAAAGGCTGTCGACCGACGCCACGCGCCAATGGGTCTTTTTGTTGTACGCCTGACATCCAACTACCTCTTTCAATCATTCGATGCAACGCATCTGCTAAAAACAACGGAGTTCTAGCATATCCCACCCAACGATTGCTCGGAAATCATTGAATATTTACAAGCGCGGCGACAGATTGGGAACGCCGAGGGGGAATTAAGGCTGCCGTAATGCGCTACGCACTCACTAAAGGCCGCCTGCAGTTAGTCATGGAGCGAGGGCAGCCTCGATCAAACGTGCGTTAGGTACGGCTCGGTGCACGTCTTCTATCGCGCCCTCAATTGCGTCATGTGCAGAGGTTGCTTCACGGACAAACTCCAACGCCAGCCGACCTGGTTGTCCGACTCCGACCAACGCATCATCACAGCCTTCTTCCGCCAAGCGCTCCACAAGCGCGTCCATATCGCTCTCGTCAGACGTCAGTTCGTAATTAAGGGTGAAGGTAAATTGAATCGCCCCGGATTCTCTAGACACCTTGCAAGCTCATT
>NZ_AKJL01000250.1 GCF_000282355.1 Pseudomonas sp. GM49 | reverse complement strand
ATGCCGGAGCGAAGGAACCCCGAGCCTAAGCGAGGGGCCGGACGTTCGGGGCGAGCGCTTTTTTTGCTTACTTTTTTTAAGGCGTTTGTTAAAAAAGTGAGTCGCCGTAAGGGCGAAACCCTAAGCCGCCGTTACCTAAACAACGGATATGTACACAGTCAGCAAAAAACCAGCACGCAATGACGGATCAAAGCTCGAACCGCAACTCCGGCCAGATCGGCGAAGTCCCCCGCTTCTGCGACTCAAGAATGGCCCTGCACAGCGAACACAGCCGCTGATCCTGAAACACCCGGCGATCAACACTCGACCAGCGTGGCTGTGCCGGCAACAGGCTGCCGCACAAGGTGCGATCCGCCGAGCCGCCCAACTCCAATTGACGGGTCACCAGGTGTACCCGCACTTCCTGGCAGGCGAACAGATCCAGCTGTTCGTCAGGCTCGATCAGTTGGTAGGCAAATAGTGACCAGGCGGGACGCGGCATCGGGGGCTCCAAATCGGGGGCGCCACCTTAGCCGAAAGCCTGCCTCTAGAAAAGTGTCATAACAGCGGTTTTAGAGTAGGCCAGACATTTTCCAGCAACTTGTCCTGGGCCCCGGCCGCCGGGTGTATACCGTCGGCCTGCATCAAGTCCGGATGGCCGCCCACGCCGTCGAGGAAAAACGGCACCAGCGGGATTTTTTTCTCATCGGCCAGGTTGCTGTAGACCTCGGCAAACGCTTTTGTGTAACGCTCACCGTAATTGGGTGGCAATTGCATGCCGAGCAGCAACACCTTGGCACCGCTGGCCCGGGAACTGTCGATCATTGATGCAAGATTTTGTTGCAATTGAATTGGCAGCATTCCACGCAGACCGTCATTGCCGCCCAACTCGAGGATCACCAGATCCGGTTTATGCTCTACGAGCAGCGCGGGCAGGCGCGCCTGGCCTCCGGCACTGGTGTCGCCACTGATGGACGCATTGATCACTTTGTCGTCGAAACCTTCGCGCCTGAGCCGTTGCTCAAGCAGCGACACCCACCCCAGCCGGGTATCCAGCCCGAAACCGGCGCTGATACTATCGCCAACGATCAGGACTGTACCCGCCGCTGCGTTTTGGGCCATGCACATCAAGGCCAGGCCAGCACTCAAAAACCAGACACGCATCGGACTCTCCATGGGCGCAAGCATTCTCATCGCGAAGGACCTTAGCAAAGTGGTCCCCAGCGCGGAAGGTGAACTGACCATCCTGCACGAACTCAGCCTGGAACTGAACAAGGGCGATAGCCTGGCCATCGTCGGTGCTTCGGGCTCCGGCAAGTCCACCCTGCTGGGCCTGCTTGCCGGCCTCGATTTACCGAGCAGTGGTGAAGTCACACTCGCCGGGCAAGGCCTGAGCAACCTCGATGAGGACCAGCGTGCGCGCATCCGTGCCGAGCACGTGGGTTTTGTGTTCCAGTCATTCCAGTTGCTCGACAGCCTCAACGCTCTGGAAAACGTCATGCTGCCACTGGAGCTCGATGGCCGCAAAGACGCCCGCGAACGCGCCACCCAATTGCTGCAACGCGTAGGGCTGGGCCAACGCCTGACTCACTCGCCGCGCCAGCTCTCCGGGGGCGAGCAGCAACGCGTGGCGATTGCCCGCGCGTTTGCCGCCGAACCCGCTGTGCTGTTCGCCGACGAACCTACCGGCAACCTCGACAGCCACACCGGCGAGCGCATCAGCGACTTGCTGTTCGAACTCAACAAGGAGCGCGGCACGACTCTGGTGCTGGTGACTCATGATGAACGCCTGGCCCATCGCTGTCGGCGCCTGATTCGTCTTGAAGCCGGCCTGCTGGTCGCCCCTCTGGAGCCTTGATGGCACGCCTGCCGCTGTTACGCCTGTTCACTCTCGCCATCCGCCAATTGCTGCGCGACGCCCGCGCCGGTGAGCTGCGCGTGTTGTTTTTCGCCTTGCTGGTGGCCGTAGCCGCGAGTACTGCGATTGGTTATTTCGGCGCGCGCCTGAACGGCGCCATGATGCTGCGCGCTACCGAGTTTCTCGGTGCCGACCTGCTCCTCGAAGGCAGTTCGCCGGCACGCGCCGAACAGATAAGAAGCGGCGTCGAACTGGGACTGGAACATGCGCAGGTGGTGGAGTTTTCCAGCGTCATCGCCACCGACAACGCCATCCAGTTGTCCAGTATCAAGGCGGCCGATGACACTTACCCGCTGCGCGGCGAACTGAAAAGCGCGCCCGCCCCGTTCGCCACGCAAACCGTCGGTGGCGGACCGCAACCCGGTGAAGCCTGGGTCGAGGCACGCCTGCTGACCGCCCTGGACCTGAAGATCGGCGACAGCATCGATGTCGGCATGAAAACCCTGAAGCTGGCGCGAGTGTTGACCTATGAACCCGACCGCGCCGGCAACTTCTACAGCCTGACGCCGCGAGTGCTGATCAATCTCGGCGACCTTGCGGCAACCGGCGTGGTGCAACCCGGTAGCCGGGTCAGCTATCGCGAATTATGGCGAGGCAATGCCCAGGCACTCGAGACGTATCGGCAACTGATCAAACCGGGACTGGCCGCCAACCAGCGCCTGCAGGACGCCCGCGATGGCAACCGGCAGATCGGAGGCGCCCTGGGCAAGGCCGAACGCTACCTGAACATGGCCAGCCTGGTGGCGGTGTTGCTGTCCGGCGTGGCAGTGGCGCTGTCGGCAACCCGCTTCGCCACCCGCCGCTTCGATGCCAGCGCGTTGCTGCGCTGCCTCGGGCTGTCACGCCGGGAAACCATGGTCTTGTTCAGCCTGCAACTGACCGTGCTCGGGCTGCTGGCCAGCATCATCGGCGCCCTCCTCGGCTGGTTCGCACAGCTCGGGTTGTTTGCCCTGCTGCATGACTTGCTGCCGACCGACGTGCCCCCGGGCGGGCTGTTTCCGGCCATTGCCGGGATCGGCACCGGACTGGTGGCGCTGGCCGGTTTCGCCTTGCCGCCGCTGGCGGCCCTGGGCCGGGTCCCGCCATTGCGCGTACTGCGTCGGGATATGCTGCCGATTCCCTCCAGCACCTGGATGGTCTACGGCGCAGCGCTGGGCGCCCTCGGCCTGATCATGTGGCGCCTGAGCCTGGACCTGTTACTGACCTTTGCCCTGCTCGGCGGCGGCGTGATTGCAGCGCTGGTGTTGGGCGGTTTGTTGCTGCTGCTGTTGAAGAGTCTGCGGCGCTTGCTTGCTCGTGCGTCCTTGCCCTGGCGCCTCGGACTCGGCCAATTGCTGCGTCATCCGCTGGCTGCCGCGGGCCAGTCCCTGGCGTTCGGCCTGATTCTGCTGTCGATGGCACTGATCGCCTTGCTACGTGGCGAGCTCCTGGACACCTGGCAGAACCAGTTACCCAAAAACGCACCGAACTACTTTGCGCTGAACATCCTGCCGGCAGACAAACAGGCCTTCACCGATCACCTGATCGCCGTATCAGCACAATCGGCGCCGCTGTACCCGGTGGTGCCGGGGCGCTTGATCAGCATCAACGGCGAGCCGGTGCAGCAAATCGTCACCAAAGAATCGGCCGGCGACCGGGCGATCCAGCGCGACCTGAGTCTGACCTGGGCCGCGGACTTGCCGCCGGGCAACAAGCTCACGGCCGGCAATTGGTGGAATGAACAAACGCCGGATGATGTTCCCGGCGTGTCGGTAGAGGGCAAGGTCGCTGAAAGCCTGAAAATCAAGCTCGGCGATCATCTGATTTTCAGTGTTGGCGGGGTCAATCGTGAGGCGAAAGTCACCAGCCTGCGCGAGATCAACTGGGACAACTTCCAGCCGAACTTCTTCATGATCTTCCAGCCCGGCACCCTGAAGGATCTGCCGGCGACTTACCTGACCAGTTTCTATCTGGCACCGGGTCATGACCAACAGATCGTGGACCTGTCCCGTGCCTTCCCGGCGGTGACGATCCTGCAGGTCGAAGCCTTGCTGGAGCAACTGCGCAGCATCCTCGCCCAGGTGACCCTGGCGGTGGAGTATGTGTTGTTGTTCGTATTGGCGGCGGGGATGGCGGTGCTGTTTTCCGGCCTGCAGGCGACGCTGGACGAACGTATTCGCCAGGGCGCATTACTGCGAGCACTGGGGGCTGAACGACAATTGCTGGTCAAGGCGCGGCGCATCGAGTTCGGCTTGCTCGGTGCGGTCAGTGGTTTGCTGGCGGCGCTGGGTTCGGAAGTCGTGAGTTGGGTACTCTACCGCTATGCCTTTGACCTGCCGTGGCACCCGCATCCATGGCTGTTGCTGCTGCCACTGGTTGGCGCCGTGCTCATTGGTGGTGCCGGGGTGTTCGGCACCCGTCGGGCATTGAACGCCAGCCCGCTGACAGTCCTGCGCGAGGGTTGATAGACTCCTGCCATCCTCACCACAAGAAGCTGTCATGAGCCGTTACCGCCCTCCCCGCACCGCCGGCACCGCGCTGATCACCCCCGAGGGTGAAGCGCGGATGCGCGCCGAGTTCCATGAGCTGTGGCATGTACGTCGCCCCCAGGTTACCCAGGCTGTCAGCGAAGCCGCGGCCCAGGGCGATCGCTCGGAGAACGCCGAATACACCTACGGCAAAAAGATGCTGCGAGAGATCGACAGCCGCGTGCGTTTTCTCACCAAACGCCTGGAAGCGCTCAAGGTTGTCAGCGAAAAACCCAGCGATCCGAACAAGGTCTATTTCGGCGCCTGGGTCACGATTGAGGACGAAGACGGCAAAGAGTCGCGCTACCGTATCGTCGGGCCGGATGAACTGGACCTCAAACAGAGCCTGATCAGCATCGACTCGCCCTTGGCTCGCGCCCTGATCGGCAAGGCTCTGGACGCCGAAGTTCGAGTCCAGACACCGACCGGTGAACAGTGTGTGTACATCGTGGCAATCGAGTACCCGTGAACCGCAGCGTTCCGGGCCTCAGCGCCGGGTAATCAGCCCTTGCCGGGCAACGCGAGTGAGTTGCCTGATCACTTCAGGAGCGTCTTCGAGGCTGGGAGATTGAATCACCGCCAGATCGAAACTGTCGTCGGCAAAACGAGCAAGCGACTCACCGTCTTCGACAAACTGGATCAGGAAGGCAGCGGGACCGCCGGTACGACGTGGCCAGCCATCGAGATAACGCAAGAGCGTCGGCTGATGTTTGCCGCCAAGCAGGATTTTTGGATTGCGCTGGGTCAGATGTGCCGTGATCGGCGCGGGACGTACAACGGGGTTTAGTGCATTCATTGTGTCGTGTCTCTGCCTCAAAAGTCTGCATGGCAGGTGAGAGGCAACACCGAACCAGCGCTTTAGCGGTATTTCGAAGCCTGTTCTGGCTTCTGTCGGCAACTGAATGAGTCACCTGGCGCCCCGCAAGTAGCTGTTTAAATCGGCGCATGAGCAACATCCTAGAGAAGCTGACTGGACAGTGTCAAGAATGACGCTCAACAAAAAAGGCCCGCACGATGCGGGCCTTTTCGTTGAGCCAGAGCGGTCAGCCGGCGATGGCACGGTCCGCCGAGAGTTTGCCTGCACCTTCGATCAATACCGCGATACTGCCACCGAGCAAGGCCAGGGCGAATTCATAACCGTTGTTGGCCATGAACAGTCCGTTGCTGACGTGCACCGAGAAAATCGCGACCAGCGACAGAAAGATCAGACCCAGTGCGGCCGGGCGAACCAGCAGGCCGATGATCAGGGCCATGCCTGCAAAGAACTCGATGCCGCCCGCCAGCGTGGCCATCAGGTAACCTGGAGTCAGTCCCAGGCTTTCCATGTACTGCGCGGTTCCCGCCAGACCATAACCACCGAATGCCCCGAAGAGTTTCTGCGAGCCGTGAGCGGCGAAGACAATACCGACAACGATGCGCAGAACCGTCAGGCCGTAGCCAGCGCGGGTAGACAGTACCTTGTTGATCAGAGTGCTCATGCTGTTTCATTCCTTGTAAGTGTGTGTTGGTTGGCCGCTATATTAATCAGTAAATCCCATGTTAAAAGCGCAAAAATCTCAACATAAAAATCGAATTAATTGATCATTTTCGCAAGACAACTTTTTGTCCCTGGGGCTCCAACGACTCCCGCTCCCGGTCGAACGCCAAGAAATACTTGTTCACGCTATTAACATAGCTAACGGGGCCCATACCCACTTGCTCCATGGCAACGCGTTCGACCTGGAAGAACCACTGGTTGGGATTCAATCCTCGCCGCCGGGCTTCGGCGCGCATGCCCTGAACCCGCTCCGGCCCGATGTTGTAGGCTGCCAGAACGAAGGCCATGCGTTCGCGCTCGTTGAGTTTCGGGCTGGCAAAAAACTTGCGCCGGATCATCGCCAGGTACTTGGCCCCGGCCTGCACATTGCCGTCTACGTCCTGAATATTGTCGACCCCCACCCGCTGCGCCGCAGAAGGCGTGATCTGCATCAGACCGGTCGGGCCTCCGCCACTGCGGGCGGCAGGTTGCAGGGCTGACTCCTTGAAGGCCAGCGCCGCCAGGTCCAGCCAGTCCATGCCCTGGGCATCGGCGTGTTTCTGCAGCACCGGGCGAAGTTTTTCCAGACGCTGCCGGTCCGCCTTGGCCAATGGATAGTGCACTTGGTAGAGACGACGATAGATCCGCAGGAATGCGGCGTCCTGATCCGATGGTTTTTTGTAGACGGTGAGGAAACGATCAATGCTGGCCCGCAACATCGACGCATCGCGGCGCACGAACCAGAACTCTTCTCCCGGATCACTGATGAGTACCTGCCTGTCGAAACGCAGGTTGGGCAGGATCTTGCCCCAGCGTTCGGCGATCGGCTGCTCGACGATGGTCAGGTGGAAGATCCCGCCCTGCACCATCTCCAGTACGTCCTCGACGGCAAGGCTTGGATCGACCCATTCGACTTTGACCGGTGGCAGTTTGTGCAGGGCGAGTTTTTGATTGATCTGGCTGACGGCATCCCCGGCGGCGCTGCCGGCGGGTAACGCCAGGGTCTTGCCGGAAAGCTGTTCAAGCCGGGTGTAACGGCGTTCGCCTTTGATGCCCACCAGGACCAATGGGATGTTGCTGGCAATCGGCTCACTGGTGCTGACGGCGAAACCCGCTTGCAGATCAAGCAACTCGCCTGGCGCCACCAGATCACCCTCCCCGCGCTGCAATGCACCGAGCAGTTGATCCTTGGCCTTGGGAATGATCTTGAGGGTGATTTCCTGACCGTCACGGGCGTGGCCGTTGAGGTATTGCTCGAAAGCTCTCAGGCGATGGTATTCGACCCCGATCGCCTGCCCCTGAACTTCGCCGGAACTGTTGCGGCTCTGGTTGACCAACACCCGCAGCACACGGCTGCTGCGAATTTCCGCAAGGTCGCGCACCTTGGTGGCCGGTACGGCTTGCAACGGCCCGGGCAGACGCGCGACCGCC
>NZ_AKJL01000249.1 GCF_000282355.1 Pseudomonas sp. GM49 | reverse complement strand
CGGCCCCCGCGACCACAACGTCGGCACCGGCTCCAGCCGCTGAGCCGGCCCCAGCCAGCAGCTCCACCATCATCATTCAGCCTGCCGATCCGCAGGTGGTGTACGTCCCCACCTATAACCCGACAACCACCTACGGCACCTGGCCCTACCCGGCGTCGCCGCCCGTGTACTATCCACCGCCTCCCGCCTATTACCCCGGCCAGGCCCTGATGGCCGGACTCGCGTTTGGTGCCGGTGTGGCGATCATTGGATCGTTGTGGGGTGAATGTGACTGGGGCAATAACGACGTCGACATCGACGTCAATCGCTACAACAACATCAACGGCAACAACCGGATCACCAACAACAAATGGCAGCACAACCCGGTGCACCGCAATGGCGTGCCCTATCGAGACAGCGCGAGCCGCGCACAGTACGGTCGGCAACTGAACGGCGCCAATCAGCGTGAAGCCTATCGCGGGGACAATGCCCAGCGCGCCCAGGCGCGTGAAAATGCCCGCACCTCAATGGACAGGCACGGCATCGAACGACCTGCCACCAGCAACCGCGAAGCCCGTGATCAAACGCGCAAACTGCAGTCCGGAACCGCGGGCGACAATCGGTTACAGGCGGGTGCAGACAGGCCGAAGGCGGCTGACAGAGGCCAGGGCACGGCCAGAAACACCCGGGAGAATCAGCAACCCCGCAAACAAGCCTCTCAAGTCAATCAGCAACCCAGGAACCAGAGCGCCCAGCTGAATCAGCGCAGAGAGGGCCAGGCGCAGACGCGTCAAACGGCGAATCAACGGCCGGCCGCCAGTACCGGCAGTGCCCGCAACAACGCCTTCGCCGGCGCACGCTCACCGTCCCAGGCTAACATCCAGGCCAATCGTGGCCGGGCCAGCCAGGCATCCGCCCAACGCCCAAGTGCCGCACGATCTGCCGGTCACCAGGTCAGTCGGCCATCCAGTCCACCAGCGCGTCAAAGGGGGGGCCGTCGTTGAAAAACCATCCTCGAGTGAAAGGACTCATGGGCCTGCTCCCTCATGTCCTTGCGATAGCTGCCGGCCTGGCGTGGTCGTGCCTGGCGACGGCACAACAGGCATTTCCAACGCCAGAAAAGGCCGCTGAAGCGTTCGTCGAAGCACTGGGTACGGAACACGCCGACCAGGCACGCCTGACGAAGCTGCTGGGCAGTGACTGGCACAGTTACATCCCCCGTGAAGGCGTGCAGCGCGAAGATGTGGATGCGTTTTTGCAGCAATACCGCGAGCAACACCGCATTGAAAAACCCAGCGAACGCAAGGCAATCCTGGCGGTCGGCAGCAAGAACTGGACACTGCCCATCCCCATGACAAAAGACGCGAACGGTTGGCGCTTCGACATGAAGGCCGGCAGTGCCGAGATCCGTGCCCGTCAAATCGGTCGCAATGAACTCGCCGCGGTGCAATCGGTGCTGGCCTATCACGATGCGCAGATGGACTATGCGTCAGTCGATCGAGACGGTGACGGCGCACTCGAGTATGCGCAGAAAATCTTCAGCACTCCCGGCAAGCACGACGGACTCTATTGGGCGGAAGACGACAGCGGCCAGATCAGCCCGTTAGGACCTTCGTTCGGCAAAGCCATTGCCGACGAAGAGTGGCATGGTTACCGCTTCCGCATCCTTGATGGCCAGGGCCCTTCGGCACCGGGTGGCGCCTACAGCTACCTCATCGGTGACAAGATGAGCCGGGGCTTTGCCCTGATCGCCTGGCCGGCGAAATACGACGACACCGGGGTGATGAGTTTCATGATCAGTCATGAAGGACAGGTGTTCGAGAAAGACCTGGGGCCCGGTGGTGAAAAACTGGCGAAATCGATGAAGCGCTTCGATCCGGATGACAGCTGGAAGGAGGTGCCTGAAGATCAGGCCCCAGTTGTCACGATGCATTGACACGTTGTCACTATGACCTGACATGAGAACGCTTTAGCGCATCAATCAGTGCAAAAAAACCACCCAAACCAACGTGCCAAGGTGGTTTTTTCGCATAAACGTTTTGAGCGTAACCGTCGATCGGGAGCGCATCTGCTGGATGGCTGAGCCTCTCGGAGATTTGGCCAAGACTGTTACGGCCTGGTAATGGATAAACAACACATCAGAAAACGGCCAGCAGTTGCTGGCGATAATTTATCGCGATCTTCACGGCACGGCATTGGGAACTCTACAAGCAGTATTGAGCGGACGTTTCAATAAAAACGATTTCGTGTTGCTGCAAGTGCTGAAGCCTTAAGCCTGGCCCCATCATCCCCATTGGCCGCCAGTGTTCGTTAGTTAGTGTTCAACGCGGTGAACAATCAAACCGAGGCTTTTAAATCCACGCCCAGTGCCTGGGCAAATGCCTTCACCAAGGGGCTGCGCACAGTGTTATGGCGCAGAATCAGACTGAACGGCGTGACGATGTTGATCAGGTCCGGGCACACCGCGCGAAACTCTCCCCGCGCCACCATCGGCGCGGCGTAATGCTGGGGCAGGAACCCCAGGAAACGACCAGTCTTGATCAGCAGCGCAACGGCCTCCACCTGGGTTGCCGAGGCGGAAAAGCTGTCGTAGTGGGCAAATTTCAGTTTGTCGCGATGAATCGCGTAGCGATGGTTGATGCACTCGTAATCCTTGAGCACATTACCACCCATGTCCGCGTCCGCCATGGAGAACAGCGGGTGGCCGAGCGCGCAATAAATCTCCGAGCGTTCTTCGTATAGCTCGTAGTAATCGAACTCTTCGCGCTTTTGATAAACCGGCACAATTCCCGCCACCAACCGCCCCTCGACGACACCTCTTTCAACCTCATCAAGCTGCGTGGCCTGAAGTTGAAATCTAACCTTGGGAGATTGTTCGTTAATACGTTTAAGCGCGGCAACTAACGGCGAATTGGCGTCAGAGATTGTGTTATCAATAACCCCCACACCAAGATCACCGACAAGTTCGTTCTGCGCTGAACTAAGGCGATCGCGAAAGTTGTCGACCGAGGCAAATAAGTCTATCGACGCCTGATACACCAGACGCCCTTCTTCCGTCAGGTGAAAGCCCTCTCTCCCCCGCGTGCAAAGGCGCATGCCGATTCGGATTTCCAGGTCCGAAATCTGTTTGCTGATGGCTGCCAGCCCCACATTCAGCTCATTTTGCGCGGCACTGAAGCCACCTGCCTCGACCACGGCCTTGAATACTTTGAGCAGTTTGAAGTCCAGCCCACTGAGGGCTAACGGTGCCCGTTGCAGCGTTTTCGGCGGCGGGTTTCCGGAATTGGAAAGTGGGGTTTCCATAATGCTTATTTACCTCTGGCGCCCTATTCAACAATCTGTGCCCAACAACAAAAACATAGCTGGCCTAATAATAATGAACACAGAAAACCAGGCTTGGCAACCGCCAATAAATCCCGAACATCAGTGCCAAATCACTGATCTCAAAACATTAAAAGCTGACACTTCGATCAGCTCTCGCTCCTTTGCAACTGCCCTCTTGAAAACTGCTCTGGCCTGATTTCGTTCGCTGACTTTGTAGCGACGTTGCGGCCTGGCATACCCATTTCAGTTCGCGTTACCGACGAGGAAAACAACAATGTCTCAAACCACCGACCGTCTCTGGGGTGCTCGCTTCAAAAGCGGCCCTTCCGAAGCCTTGGCGGCCCTGTCCCGTTGCCCTGAGCGCTACTTCCGGCTCACCCCGTACGACCTCGCCGGCTCCAAGGCCCATGCCCGGGAACTGCAGCGCGCCGGACTGCTGAGCGAGCAAGAAACCCAGACCATGCTCGACGCCCTGGAACGTATCGGCGCGGACTACCGCGCCGGCAGCATTGCCCCGACCCTGGACGACGAAGACGTCCACACCTTCATCGAGCGCCTGCTGACCGAACGCCTTGGCACCCTCGGTGGCAAGCTGCGCGCCGGTCGTTCGCGCAACGACCAGACGGCCAACGACCTGCGGCTGTTCCTGCGTGACCACGTGCGCACCCTGGCCGTTGAAGTGCTCGGCTTGCAGCAGGCGCTGGTGGACCAGGCCGAGCATCACATCGAGAGCATCTGCCCCGGCTTCACCCACCTGCAGCAGGCACAACCGATCGTGTTTGCTCATCACCTGCTGGCCCACGCCCAGTCGATGCTGCGCGACGTGCAGCGCCTGGTGGACTGGGACGCGCGTACTTCGCTGTCGCCACTCGGTGCGGCGGCCATGGCTGGCTCGGCTATCGCTCGTTTACCTCAGCAATCGGCAAAAGAAATGGGCTATAGCGGTGTTTGCGAAAACTCCATCGACGCCGTGGCCAGCCGCGATCACGTCGCCGAGTTCCTGTTCATCGCCAGCATGCTCGGCATCAACATCTCGCGCCTCGCCGAAGAGTTTTGCCTGTGGTCGTCGCGGCAATTCCGCTGGGTCGTGCTGGACGATGCCTACGCCACCGGCAGTTCGATCATGCCGCAGAAAAAGAATCCGGACATCGCCGAACTGGCGCGGGGCAAGGCAGGTCGCCTGATCGGCAACCTGACCGGCCTGTTGTCCACCCTCAAATCCCTGCCACTGTCCTACAACCGTGACTTGAGCGAAGACAAGAACGGCGTGCTCGACAGCGTCGACACCCTGCTGCTGGTGCTGCCGGCCATGGCCGGAATGGTTGCGACCATGAAGGTCAACGTCGAAGAGCTGCGTCGCCAGGCACCGCTGGGCTTCACCCTCGCCACCGAAGTCGCCGACTGGCTGGCGGTGCGCGGCGTGCCGTTCAAGGAAGCCCACGAAATCACCGGAGCGTTGGTCCAGGCTTGCGAGAAACACGACATCGAATTGTGGGAAGCCTCCCCGGCACTGCTGGCGGAAATCGACCCGCGCCTCACACCGGAAGTACGCGAAAGCCTGACCCTCGAAGCCGCCATCGCCGCCCGTAGCGGCTGGGGCGGGACCGCGCCACAACAGGTGCGTGAACAGATCGGCCGCCTGAAAACCGCCCTCGCCGCCCAGCAGCAATGGACCGAGGACTATCAGGGCTTCCGCCTCTGACCCACAACGCAAAACCTTGTAGGAGCGAGCCTGCTCGCGATGGAGGCACAGACACCGCGGGGTGTCAGGCAACCAGCGTCATCGTTGACGACCATCGCGAGCAAGCTCGCTCCTACAGATAACGTGTACGGAGAACCAACATGAGCCAGACACAGGCAGAACGACTCCAGGCGGAGCGCAAACTGGCGGAAAGCCAGTTCGACATCACCCAATACGATCATGTGCCCCGGCGTTACTACGGGCGGATTTTCTTCGCCACGGTGATCGTCGTAGCCATCATCGGCCTGGTACGCGCCTTCGCCGAAGGCAAGATCGAATGGTCGTACATCGGCCAGTTCCTCACCTCCCAGGCGATCATGTGGGGCTTGCTCAACACCATCGTCATGGCGGTGCTGGCGATGGCGCTGGGCATTGTGTTCGGCGTGATCACTGCGATCATGCGCATGTCGGCCAACCCGATCCTGCGCTATGTGGCGCTGACCTACACCTGGCTGTTTCGCGGTACGCCGCTGATTCTGCAACTGCTGTTGTGGTTCAACCTGGCGCTGATCTTCCCCACCATCGGCATCCCCGGCCTGTTCGAAATGGACACCGTGAGCCTGATGACCCCGTTCGTGGCCGCCCTGCTTGGCTTGAGCATCAACCAGGGTGCCTACACCGCCGAAGTGGTGCGTGCCGGCCTGCTCTCGGTGGACACCGGGCAGTATGAAGCCGCCAAGTCGATCGGCATGCCGCGCCTGCAAGCGCTGCGCCGAATCATCCTGCCGCAGGCCATGCGCATCATCATTCCACCAGTGGGCAACGAGTTCATCGGCATGGTGAAAATGACCTCGCTGGCGAGCGTCATCCAGTACTCGGAACTGCTCTACAACGCGCAGAACATCTACTACGCCAACGCCCGCGTGATGGAGCTGCTGATCGTCGCCGGTATCTGGTACCTGGCCACCGTCACGGTCCTGTCCTTTGGTCAAAGCCGCCTGGAGCGTCGTTTCGCCCGCGGCGCCGGCAAGCGTTCCTGAGGAGCCGCACATGAGAAGCATCGTCAAGGCCGTGAGCCTGAACAAGTACTACGACCAATTCCACGCACTCAAGGACATCAACATCGAAGTCGAGCAAGGCGAAGTGCTGTGCATCATCGGCCCGTCCGGTTCCGGCAAAAGCACCTTGCTGCGCTGCGTCAACCAGCTGGAAAAGATCGACAAGGGCGGCCTGTGGGTCGACGGCGAGCTGGTGGGCTACCGGATCGTCGGCAACAAACTGCACGAGCTCAACGAGACACAGATCGCCCGCCAGCGCCTGTCCACCGGCATGGTGTTCCAGCGTTTCAACCTGTTCCCGCACATGACCGTGCTGCAAAACATCATCGAAGGGCCGTGCCAGGTGCTCAAGCGTTCGCCCAAAGAGGCGAATGAAGAAGCCCTGGAATTGCTCGCCCGCGTCGGCCTGGCCGACAAACGCAACAGCTACCCGATCGAACTGTCGGGTGGTCAGCAACAACGCGTCGCCATTGCTCGTGCATTGGCCATGCGCCCCAAGCTGATGCTGTTCGATGAACCCACTTCGGCACTCGACCCGGAACTGGTCGGTGAGGTGCTGTCGGTGATGCGCGATCTGGCGCAGACCGGCATGACCATGATCGTCGTCACCCATGAACTGGGCTTCGCTCGCGAGGTTTCCAACCGCATGGTGTTCATGGACGGCGGGCAGATCGTGGAGGCTGGAAGCCCCGAAGAAATACTAATAAGTCCGCAAAACCCTCGCACCCAAAGCTTCATTTCTGCCGTTCGAACCTAGGTGCCCGTTGGCGCTCACAACACTCATAAGAGAACGACCATGAAGAACTTCGTTATTCCAGCAGTACTCGCCGGCGTTATGGCATCCGGCTTCACCTTCGCTGCCGAATTGCCGGCCAGCATCAAGGCCAAGGGCGAGATCGTCGTAGCGATCATGCCGAACTACCCGCCGATGGATTTCAAGGACCCGGCCACCAATACCCTCACCGGCCTGGACTATGACCTGGGCAATGCCCTGGCCGAACGTCTGGGCGTGAAGATCAAATGGCAGGAAACCGGTTTCGAGCAAATGATCAACGCCCTGACCACCGACCGCGTGGACATGGTGCTGTCGGGCATGACCGACACCGCCGAACGTCAGGCCAGCGTGACCTTCGTCGACTACTTCACCAGCGGTCCGCAGTTCTACACCTTGCAGAAAAACAAGGACACCCACGAGATCGTCGACCTGTGCGGCAAGAAGGTCGGCACCAGCCGCCGTACCACCTTCCCGGCGGAAATCGCCGAGTGGAGCAAGGTCAACTGTGAAGCCGCCGGCAAGCCTGCGATCAATGTGATCGGCACCGAAGGCTCGGCCGATGCCCGTGCGCAACTGCGCCAGAGCCGCATCGACGCGGCCATGCAGGGCAGCGAAACCCTGCCCTACCTCAAGACGCAGGAAAAGGATATGTACAAAACCGTGGGCCTGCCGATCTCCGAGCAGTACACCGGGATGGGCGTGAGCAAGAAAAAACCTGAGCTCAGTGAAGCGGTGAAGGTTGCGCTGCAGAGCATGATCGACGACGGCAGTTACCAGGCGATCCTGAAGAAGTGGGATCTGGAACTGGGAGCGATCAAGACGGTGACCGTCAACGCCGGGAAGTAAGTTCGCAAGGATAAATGCAATACCTGTGGGAGCGGGCTTGCCCGCGAAGGGGCCATCACATTCAACATTGATGTCGCCTGCGAGTCCGCCATCGCGAGCAAGCTCGCTCCCACAAGGTTTTGTGATTGTTTATAGATCGTCGGAGCACCAACGATGTCCTCCTCCCCCCAACCCACCTGGCCCGGCCGGCACAAAGCCTGTCTGGCCCTGGCCTTCGACCTCGACGGCCCCACCGGCGATGCCATGCTCAACGGCTCGATCTGGCGCAAGCCCGAGTATTTCGGCTTCGGCGGTTATGGCCCGTACCGGGCGCTGCCACGGATTCTCGATCTGCTCGACGAATTCCGTCTGCCGACGACGTTCTTTGTCCCGGCCTGGGTCGTGGAGAACTGGCCGAAACAGTGTCAGGCGATTGTCGAACGCGGGCATGAGGTGGCTTATCACGGCTACAAACACGAATCCTTCTACGCCCTGACGCTGGAACAGCAAAAGGACGTGATGAAGCGGTCCCGCGAGGTGTTCTGGAAGCACCTGCACATCCGCGCCGAAGGTTTCCGCACGCCGTCCGGCGACTGGCGGGCCGAAACCCCGGCGATGCTGGTGGAGGCCGGCGTGACTTACTCCAGCAGCATGCGCGGCGATGACCGGCCGTACCTGGTGAATGTACCGGGCCACGCCACGCCGCTGGTGGAAATCCCCGGTCGCTGGGAAATGGACGACTACGCCTCCATCGCCTATACCCGCGCACCGGACTTCCCTTCGGGGCTGGACCGCACCGCCAGCTACGCACTGACCCTGGACAACTGGTGCCGCGAATACGACGGCGCCATGGATGAAGGGCTGTGCCTGACCACCCTGTTCCACCCCAAGATCACCGGCAAACCAGGACGCATCCTGTTGCTGGAAAAACTCTTCGAACACATGCGCCAACGCGACGACGTCTGGTTCGCCACCTGCCGCGACGTCGCCCAGTGGTGGCTGAAGGAACATCACCATGGTTGATTCCACCGTCTGGCCCAAGGGCTACCGCTGCGCCGTGGTACTGACCGTCGACTACAACGACATCCACGGCATTCTCACCCAGGCCCCGGAAGTCGCCGGACGCGACAAGACCCTGTCGGTCTGGCGCTACGGCACCCAACGCGGCGTCGAACGTTTGCTCGCTTTGTTCAAGGAACTCGGTGTTTCCAGCAGTTGGTTCGTACCCGGTATCGTCGCCGAGGAAAACCCCGAGCATATCCGTGCGATCCAGGCGGGCGGGCATGAAATCGCCTGTGCCGGATATCGCCATCAGAACTACGACAACCTCGACCTCGCCGCGCAGAGCGCTGACCTTGCCAAGGGTTGTGAGGCGTTGACAACGCTGACCGGCCAGTGTCCCACCGGTTTGCGCATCCCCGCCGGCAACGGTGCGCCAGGCTTCATCGAGGCGTTGAGGGATCAAGGCATTCGCTGGTCGTCGTCCTGGCGTGGTGATGACTTACCGTTCGCTCACCCGACCGCGCCCGACGTGATCGAGTTGCCCCTGCATTACGAGCTGGAGGACGAACCCTACTTCGCCTTCAATCTCAGCCCGGCGGTGCCGCCGGCGCAATCGCGGATCGCTTCCTACAGCCACACCCTGGGCAATCTGCAAATGGACTTCGCCGGGTTTCATCGCTTCGGCCTGTGCTACGTGTTGCGCCTGCATCCGGAAATCATCGCTACACCGGGGCGCATTGGTGTGTTGCGTGAGTTGCTCGAAGGGATTTTGCAGCACGATGACGTATGGATCGCTACCGGTGCTGATGTCGCCCAGTGGTGGGCGGAATCCGCAGCGCCGATCACTGAAGATCATCCGGCGTCGGTGTATGAGCGGCATTACAGGGACTACGTGCTATGACAGAGCGCATGCAACGACTGGCGAAATTTTGCGTGGATACGCGGTTCGAGGACCTGCCGCCCGCACTGGTGGAACAAGCCAAGCGCCACATCCTCGATACTTTCGGCGCGACCCTGGCCGGGGCAGACAGCGAAGTCGCGAAAACGGCTCGGCAGGTATTCGAAGACGAAACGGGCGACACCTTGGTCTGGAGCACTCGCCAGCGGGTCGGCGCCGCCCAGGCAGCCATGCTCAACGGCATCGCCGCCCATGCCCTGGAACTGGACGACACCGGTGGCTGCGATCACTCCGGCGCCGTAGTGCTGCCGGCGGTCATGGCGGCGGTGTCGATGGCCGGGCAACCGGTGAGCGGCCGCGAGTTCATCACGGCCGTGGTGATCGGTTACGAAGTCGGGCGCCGAGTGCTCGAAGCCTGCGGCGGCTACTCAGCCCATAACGGCGCTGGCTGGCACTCCACGGCGACCTGCGGGGTGTTCGGCGCGGCGGCGGCCAGTGCACGGATTTTTCGATTGAATGCCGGGCAAACCTTGTCGGCACTGGGCATCGCCGGCAGCTTCAGCGGTGGCTTGTGGGCTTTCATCCACGACGGTTCGCAGAGCAAAAAACTGCACACCGGGCGCGCCGCCGAAGGTGGATTACTGGCGGCGCGATTTGCCCGACAGGGCATCAGCGGACCGACACAGTTGTTCGAGGATGTCTGGGGCGGTTTTCTGAAAACGCTCGCCACAGCCAACTCAACGCCCGCAGCGCTGGATGCCGATCTGGGCGTGGTGTGGAAGCTCGCCCGCTGTTCGATCAAGCCTTATGCCTCTTGTCGCGGCACCCACTCGGCTATCGATGCGTTGGGGATTCTGTTGGAGCAATTGAAAGTGCCGGTCGATCAGGTCGAGGATGTGCAGGTTTCGCTGTGCAGTTTTCTTAAGGACATGTGTGGTGGTCAGGATGTCAGCAACCTTGCGGCGGCACAGATGAGCTTGCCCTATGCGCTGGCTTCGCGACTGGTGCTGGGTCATTGCCGGTTGCAGGCCTATGACGATGAACAACGCAGCGATCCGCGGATTACCCAATGGCTGTCGCGCATTCACCTGGAAGTGGACCCGCTACTGTCCGAGGATGGCGAACCCGTGGTGACACTGCGGACCGTGGACGGTCGGCAAGCGAGCCTGTGCGTTGAAGTGCCGTTGGGCGCGCCGGGTAATCCGCTGAGTGATGCGGCGCTGGAGGAGAAGTTTTTCAGTTTGGCGATGCGGGTCATGTCCCGGGAGCGGGTTGAGGAACTGCTCGGGCAGTTGTGGCGGATTGAAGAATTGGAATCGGTGCGCTCGCTGGATCGGTGGCTGGCTTGACTATTGCGTTACTTGTGCCGGCCATTTCGTCGGAACGCCGCCCGGAGCAAGCCCGCTCCCACAGGTACTGCGGCGCTTTTGTGGGAGCGGGCTTGCCCGCGATGGCAGCGACGCGATATTGCGGCAAACACCAACAATCTGAATAAGGACATTTGCACCACCGTGGCCACTTACTCGCTCGTTATCCGCCGCTTGATGATCGTTTCACTGACCATCGTGGTCAGCCGCGCCATCACCAGCCCCTTGCTCACGCTATTCCTGAGCAACAAGCTGGGCCTCAACCAACAGGACGTTGGCTTGCTGCTCGGTATCGCGGTGTTCATCGCCACCCTGCTCGCGCTTTACGGCGGCTATATCATCGACCGCCTGGAAAAGCGCCGGCTGCTGATCCTGGCGATGCTCTCCAGCGCTATCGGCTTCGTGCTGCTGACCTTTGCCGAAAACCTCTACCTGACCACCGCCACCCTGGTGATCACCGAGACCGCGTCAGCGCTGTTCCTCATCGGCTCCAAAGCGATCCTCAGCGAAAACCTGCCCATGGGCCAGCGGGCCAAGGCGTTTTCCCTGCGCTACACGCTGACCAACATCGGCTATGCCACAGGTCCCATGCTCGGCGTGGTGATTTCCGGGGTCTATCCGATCGCACCGTTCCTGATTGCCGGTGGCATCGCGTTCTTCAGCATCTTCCTGATGATAGGCATTCCCAGGGATTCGGCGCAGACACCCGTCATTGGGCAACCCCAGAGTTTCCTGAAAACCCTGGTCACCCTGAAAAACGACCGTACCCTGATCATGTTCACTTGCGGCTGCCTGCTCAGCACCGTGGTACACGGGCGTTACACCCTCTACTTGTCGCAATACCTGCTGGTGACCCACGATTCCAAACGCGCCCTGGACATCATGGCCGCCCTGCTCGCCTGCAACGCCATCAGCGTGATCCTGCTGCAGTACCAGATCGGCCGGTTCCTCAATCGCGAGAAGCTGCGCTACTGGATTGCCGCGGGCACCAGCCTGTTCATCCTTGGCCTGATCGGCTTCAGCCTGGCCGGCAGCATGGTGAGTTGGTGCGTGGCGATGTTCATCTTCACCCTCGGTGAAATGATCATTTACCCGGCCGAATTCCTCTTCGTCGACACCCTGGCCCCGGAAGAGCTGCGCGGCAGCTATTACGGAGCCCAGAACCTGGCGGCCCTCGGTGGCGCCCTGAGCCCAGTGATTTGTGGCTTTCTATTGATGCACACCCCCGCGCCCACGATGTTCTATGCCTTGAGCACACTGACCGCGATGGGTGGGTTCCTGTGTTTCATGAGCGGTCGTCGGGTGGCTATAGTGCAAAAATAATGCACTGGAACCGCATTAATATGAACCTTTCAGTGGCACGAGCTTGTGGTTGAATTTCTCCAGAAAGCTGTCGACGACCTGCTCGTGCACAAAGAGGATCTTCAAGGCGGCGCAACGCTGGCCGTCAGTCCCGCCTTGGGCACCGGGTCAATACGTGCACCACGCCATCCGCCAGCACCATCACCCCCGGCACACCCGCCGCACGCAAGGCCTGTTCGTCCAGTCGGGTGACATCACGCAACCGGACCCGCACTCGCGTTATCGCAATGCGCTGTTGCGACGCCAGGTTATCCAGCCCACCCAGCGCGGCGACCACGCTCGACGGCAGGTCCGTAGAAAGCAGGGCAGCCACCTTCGGCTCATCCACCAGCAGATCCGGGGTCAATGCCCTCCAGAACGCCCGTTGCATTTTCTCGAACATGTTCAGTTCTCCAACACCTGTGAAGTTCCGACCATCGCCTGCTGCTGCAAAGACAAGACCTCGCGGACCTGCTCAGCGCTCTCCAGCCCGAGTATCTGATGCGCGACTGCCTGACAGTCGCTGAGCTCGACCTCGCGAATCGCGGCCTTGATCGCCGGAATCAGCGGCACGCTGACCGACAGTTCATCCACCCCAAGCCCCAGCAACAGCGGCACCGCCAGAGTCTCCGAAGCCAGCGCGCCACACACCCCGACCCACTTGCCATGGGCATGGGCGGCCTTCACGGTGCTGGCGATCAGACGCAGTACCGAGGGGTGAAAACTGTCGGCCTGGCTGGCCAGACGTGGGTGATCGCGGTCCATGGCCAGGGTGTATTGGGTCAGGTCGTTGGTGCCAATGGAGAAGAAGTCCACCTCGGGGGCAAACAGGTCCGCCATCAATGCCGCGGACGGGACTTCGATCATGATGCCCAGTTTCGGCAGCGCCTTGAGCCCGAGCGCCAGCGCCTCTTCTTCCAGCATCTGCCGCGCCAGGCGCAGCTCCGACAACTGGCTGACCATCGGCAGCATGATGTGCAGACGGGCCAGACCGGCGCTGCTCAGAATTGCCCGGAACTGCTCGCGCAACAGCTGCGGACGCTCCAGGCACAAGCGAATTCCGCGCATGCCCAGAAACGGATTGGCCTCGCTGTCCATCGGCACGTAGGCCAGCGGTTTGTCGCCGCCCACATCCAGCGTGCGCACCACCAGATTGCGCTCTGGCCCAAGGGCCCGTGCAATGGCGCTGTAAGTGACCGCTTGCTCGTCATGGCTGGGCGCGTTGTTGCGCTCCAGATAAAGAAACTCCGAACGCAGCAGACCGACACCCTCGCCGCCTAGCGTCATCGCCTGCTCGACCTCAAGCAGCGAGGCAACGTTGGCCGTCACCTCGAAATGATGGCCGTCACGGGTACAGGCCGCCAGCGAAGCCTGCTCGAGTTCGCGCTGATGTCGTTGCCGTTGCTGCTGACGTTTGCCGTGCAGCTGTTCGATAGCCGACAGATCAGGGTCCAGGTGCAACTCACCCTTGTCCGCATTGAGCAGCACTCGGGTTCCGCTGGCCAGCGACAGCACCTGCACCGGTAAACCACACACCGCCGGCAAACCCAAGGCCTGGGCGAGTATCGCCACATGGCTGGTCGCACCGCCGCCCACAGTGGCGAACCCCAACACCTTGTCGGTATCCAGGGCAGCGGTCTGCGACGGTGTCAGTTGTTCGGCAATCAAAATCGCCTGGTCCGGCAACTCCCAGATACCGTCCGGCACCCCGAGAATCAGCTTGAGCACGCGCTGGCCGACATCCATCAGGTCCAACGCCCGCTCGGCCAACAAGGTGTTGCCCAGCGACTTGAACAGCGTAGCGGTGGCTTGAGTGGCACTGTTCCAGGCAAACGCCGCGCTCTTGCCCTCAGCAACCAGGGCCTGGGCTTGCTCCAGCAGACTCGGGTCTTCCAGTAACTCCTGATGTGCCTTGAAAATATCCTCCTGCGCCTTGCCTTTCGCATTGTCGCGCAAGTGTTGCAGCGCCTGCGTCGCGCGGGTCAGCGCATGCTCCAGCGACTCGCGCTCCGCGCGTTGATCCGCGGCAAACTCAGGCACCTCCAGGGTGTGCTCAGCTACCTGCACCACCTGCCCAAAGGCCGAACCCGCCGAAGCACAGACACCGCGCAACAGCTTCGTCGACACCTCCTGCGCCTGAACCACCGGCGCTACGACCGCCACCGCAGTCACGGCCTCACCGCAGCCATCCGCCAGTAGTTGGGCCAACGTGCTGATTGCCAATTCGGCATCTTCGCCCACCGCACTGACCTGCAGCGCATCGCCGTGAACCGTCTGCAACGCCATGATCGCCACCAGGGACTTGGCGTTTGCGCTGTCCTGCTGCTTGTGCAGGCAAATGCTTGCCGCAAAACCTTTCGCCGCCTGCGCAAAGATCGCCGCCGGCCGCGCGTGCAGACCATTGGCGTTGGGCAGGTGGACCGGTTTGGAGAACAGCGCTTCGCCCTCCTCCTGCGCAACGCTGGAACGCGGATCGCCGAGGCTCAGACGCAACACGGGCTGTGCACACGCCACCAGACCATTGTCAGGTGTCAGCAGGCTGAAGGGCTCGCCACTGACCAACAGCATCAAGGTCAACAGGCTGCGGGCATGCAGGGCTACATAGTCGGCATCGAACTCGATCAACGGCTGTCCGGCCTCGACACGCTGGCCCTGCCCGACCAAGGCGTTGAACCCCTTACCCGCCAGGTTCACGGTGTCCAGTCCAATGTGCAGCAACACCTGTACGCCGCTGTCATCGGTGATGCTGATCGCATGACCACTGTGTTGAAGGTTGCTGATCACGCCGGCCAACGGCGCGCACAGGGTCTGCGAGGTCGGATCGATGCACAGGCCGTCGCCGATCACCCGGCTGGCGAACACCGGATCCGGCACGTGATCAAGTGGCACCAGCACCCCGGACAGCGGCGCCAGCAATTGCAATGGTTGGGTTATGGTCATGACTTCACCTGCGGTTTTGTTCTTTGAAGTGCCGATGGAGCGCGAGCTCCGACAGCATCGCTTATTTCCACCAGTACTCGACTTGCAATCCGACGTTCGCACCATGCAGCGCCGTGCCGAACGCGCCGGTATCGGACAACGCTGAACCTTGTGCCAGTTCATTGGCCGCACGTTTGGCCGCTTCGTTCCAACTGGCATAGGTGTAGTACAAACGCACCTCGGGACGTTCCCAGAACCCCGGGCCCTTTGGCGACCAGGTCGGGACAAAGGAGAATTTACTCAACTTGCGCGTTCCTCCTGGGGCCTCGACCTGATCGTGTCCCAGTTCAGTCACCAACTTGAATTGATCGGTGATCGCGTAAGCCGGGCGAACGCCCAGGGAAATCCAGTTCTGGCCGTTACCGTCCGGGCGGATATCCTTCTGATAGACCGCTTCGACCTGACCACCAAAACGCGGTGTCACTTGCCAGTCGAAGAACTCCACCAGCCGGTAGCTCTTGTTGCTGTCGTCCAGGCCCACATCGCCGGTGTAACCCAACCCGGTGCCGGGCCCTTCGCCGTATTGCAGCGCCAGTTTGTTCTTACCGCCGAGGAAGTTTTTCTGCACATGCTGGGCGGTGATTGCCCAACCTGCGTGCGCATCGCTGCGGTCAGGTTTTTCGATGTAACTCAGGCCAAACTCCAGTTCACCGCCCGGGTTGGTTTGAAAACCTGCGACGTTGAAATCCTGCCGGGTGACATAATCCTTCTGGTACAGGTTGTCCTTGCGCGAAAAGGCGTAGCTGTATTTCAGGTCGCCGATCTTCACATCCTCGATACCACCACCCGTGGCGCTCTGGTTCCAGTAGTAGAAGTCGGAAATATGGATGTCGTTTCGTTTGTAGTAACGCCGCCCGGCCCACAACGAACCACCATTGAGACTCGGCAAGTTCGACCATTGTGCGTACATCTGCGGCATGCGCACCGAGCCGTTATCACCGTTGAACGTCAGGTCTTTGTCGTACTGGTTGTACAACGAAGCCATGCCGTCGACGCTCAGCACCGAGCCGTCGTCCAGGGTGTACAAGTCCTGACGCAACTCCAGCTCGGCGTACTGCTCGCATTCGTTGCCCAAGCGGTATTTCGACTGGGCACGCTGCAGTTGAAAACACTGCTGAGGACCGCTGTTGACCGAGGTCCCGACGCCGCTACGCAAGTAACCGGCGAACTCCAAAGCCTGTGCCGAGAACGGCAACATCAGGCATGCGCACGATGCTGCAAGTTTGCGATTAATTGTGGTTTTCAAGAGCCGCCTCATTATTTTTATTGTGCTCATCCGGTAAAACCTGCGCGCAAGAAAACCCACGCAGTGCTCTGCGAGTTGTTTGAAAATCGTTTTTTAGTGGTCGGTCAGGTGCAGGACGAACGACTCGCAAGGCCGCAGGAATAGCTGCCGATTGCGGGTTGGACAGTCCCCGTAGTTGCTGATCACCAAGCGTTGCCCCATCGCGTCAGTGATCACCCCTTCGGGCAGTTCAACTTCACACGCCGCGGCATAGAAGTTGTTCACCACCAGTAAACGCTCACCTTTACCTTCGCGCAGGTAAGCCCAGACTTGCGTGTGTTCGGGCAAGAGCTGGCGATAGACACCGTCCTGGATCAGCGGCTCGCTACGACGCAAGGCGATCAGTTCGCGGTAGTGATACAGCACCGAGGCCGGGTCGTTGAACTGTTGCTCGACGTTGATCTGCGCCGCGTTCTCCGGCACGCCGATCCAGGGTTCGATGCTGCTGAAACCGGCGTGGGCTTGATCATTCCAGTGCATCGGTGTGCGGCCGTTATCCCGGGACTTCTGCATGATCGCCGCCATGCTTTCAGCCTCGGACTCACCGGCATCACGCTTGAGCCGGAAGATGTTCAGCGTCTCGACATCGCGATACTGCTCGATGCTCTCAAAGCCCGGATTGGTCATGCCCAACTCTTCACCCTGATAGATGAACGGCGTGCCCTGAAGAAAATGCAGCGCGGTGCCGAGCATCTTCGCCGACACCACGCGGTGTTCGCCGTCATCACCAAACCGCGAAACCACTCGCGGCTGATCGTGGTTACACCAGAACAGCGCATTCCAGCCGCCACCGGCCTGCATGCCGGTCTGCCAGTCGGAAAGGATGCGCTTGAGTTCGAGGAAGTCGAAGTCAGCGCGAACCCACTTCTGCAGGTTCGGGTAATCAACCTTCAGGTGATGAAAGTTGAAGGTCATCGACAGCTCTTTCGAGTCAGGCCGCGAGTAACGAATGCAATGCTCAAGGCTGGTGGAAGACATCTCGCCGACGTTGATCAGGTCATGGTCTTCGAAGACTTCGCGATGCATTTCCTGCAAGTAGTCGTGCACGTTCGGGCCGTCGGTGTAGAAACGCCGACCATCGGTGTGGTCCTCGGGAAAATCTGCTGGCTTGGAGATCAGGTTGATCACGTCCAGGCGGAAACCGCCCACGCCCTTGTCACGCCAGAAGCGCATCATCTTGAAGACTTCAGCGCGCACCTGCGGATTATCCCAGTTCAGGTCGGCTTGAGTGTGGTCGAACAGGTGCAGGTAGTACTGACCGGTTTGCGCCTCGAACTCCCAGGCCGAACCACCGAACTTGGACTCCCAGTTGTTCGGTTGATCGCGCCAGATGTAGAAGTCACGGTACGGGTTATCAAGGCTGCTGCGCGCCTGCTGAAACCAGGTGTGCTCGACGGAAGTGTGGTTGACCACGATATCGAGCATCAGCTTGATACCCCGCCTGCCGGCCTCGGCGATCAGCAACTCGCAGTCAGCCATGGTCCCGTAGCTCGGGTCGATGGCGTAGTAGTCGCTGATGTCGTAGCCATTGTCGCGCTGGGGCGAACGCAGGAACGGGGTGATCCACAGACAATCGACACCCAGCCATTGCAGGTAATCGAGCTTGGCCACCACCCCGAGCAGATCGCCCGTGGGGTTGCCGGCGTGGCTGTGAAAACTCTTCGGGTAGATCTGGTAGATCACCGAGCGTTGCCAGTCTTGCATGACTGAGTTCCTTCAGTAAGTTTTGTATCGGCCTTGCGGGCCTCATCGCGGGCAAGCCCGCTCCCACAGTTGATCGCGTTCCAATGTGGGAGCGAGCTTGCTCGCGATAGCGATCTGTCAGGCGACCCGATACCCCGGCCGGACAATCTTCATGCTCAAGCCACAGGTCAAAACGAACGGTACGACCATGGCGATGACCATCCCGACCACGAACATCGGAATGAACTGCGGAATGATCGAGATGAAACCGGGCAAGCCACCGACACCGATCGCCGAGGCCTGAACCTTGTTCAGCGACAGGAACATGCAGCCCAGCGCCGATCCGATCAACGCTGCGTAGAACGGAAACTTGTAGCGCAGGTTGACGCCGAACATGGCCGGTTCGGTGATGCCGAAATAGGCGGAAATCGCTGAAGTCGAGGCCATGCTTTTATCCCGCGCACTGCGGGTCATGTAGAACACCCCGAGTGCCGCGCTGCCTTGTGCGAGGTTGGACATGACGATCATCGGCCAGATGAAGGTGCCGCCCTGGGTGGAAATAAGCTGCAAATCGACCGCAAGAAACATGTGGTGCATGCCGGTAATCACCAGCGGCGCATAGAGCAGACCGAAAATCGCCCCGCCGACCATCGGCGCCAGGTCAAACAAGGTCACCACGCCTTCGGTGATCAGAATCCCCAGGTGACGGGTCACCGGACCGATCACGGCCAGCGCCAACACCCCGGTCACGACGATCGTGGTAATTGGCACCACCAGCAGTTGAATGGCATTGGGTACCCGCGCCCGCAGCCATTTTTCAATGACGCTCATGACGTAGGCGGCCATCAGGATCGGCAGAATCTGACCTTGGTAGCCGACCTTCTCGATCTTGAACCAGCCAAAAATATCGAAGTACGGCAGGCTCTGGCCGTCCAGCCCGGCCACCGCCTTGCCGTAGTTCCAGGCGTTGAGCAGGTCCGGGTGAACCAGCATCAGACCCAGCACGATGCCAAGGATTTCACTGCCGCCAAAACGCTTGGCTGCCGACCAGCCGACCAGCGCCGGGAGGAACACGAACGAGGTGTTGGCCATCAGATTGATCAGACTCCAGACACCGTCCAGCGTCGGGTAGGCCTCAAGCAGGGTCTTGCCGGCAATGAACATGCCTTTGGCGCCGATCAGGTTGTTCACCCCCATCAGCAGGCCGGCAATGATCAGCGCCGGCAGAATCGGCATGAACACATCGGAGAACACCCGCACCAGACGCTGCATGGCATTGGTTTTATCGACGCCCTTTTGTTTCACGTCGGCGATGGTCGACGCAGCAAGCCCTGTCTGCTCACGCAACGCGGCGTAAACCTTCTCGACTTCGCCGGGACCGATGACCACCTGAAACAGGCCGCCCGTGAAGAACGAGCCTTTGATCAGGTCGATCTGATTCAGCGTCGTACTGTCGACCCGCTGCGGGTCTTTGAGGGCCAGGCGCAGTCGCGTGACGCAATGTGCGGCCTGTTCAAGGTTGTCAGCACCACCGAGGCTATGAAGCAGCTCGCTGGCGATAGTCGCGTAGTCATGGCTCATGCTTTTCATCCACTGTGTTTTTTGTTGTTTGGCAGCACACCGAAGCGAAAAATACTCGTCTGTACGAGTTAAAGCAACAACTCGTACAGACGAGTTTGGATTTATTTATCGATGACTCGTCCAGCGGCGATATTTCCGACAGCCACGACCGCCCCGCCATTTGTGCAATAGACAAACCCTCACGCGTTCCCTAAGGTTCCTGCCTTGAGCACAACGCAGCCATTCCCATGAGCAAATACAACCAGATCTACAGCGATCTGCTTACCAGCATTACCACCGAACGACTGGAACGCGGTGCCCGACTGCCTTCCGAAACCGAGTTGATGGAGAGTTACCGGGCCAGTCGCGGTACCGTGCGCCAAGCCATAGAACTGCTTCAGGAACGCGGTTTCGCGCAAAAAATTCACGGTAAAGGCACCTTCGTGCTGTCGCCCAGTCCAATCGAATTCCAGCTCGGCGGCATCGTCAGTTTCCAGGAAACCCACCCAAGGCTGGGCAATGACGTCAGCACCGAGGTGGTGGCGTTCGAGCAGTTCCCCCTGCAAGGTGCCTTGCGCGAACACCTGAAAGCCGAAGAAGGTAGCCTGATCACGCGGATCAAACGCGTGCGTCGAATCGATGGCAAACGGGTCATCCTCGACATCAACCACTTCGTCGCCGATCTCATTCCGGGGCTGAATTGCGAAATTGCCGAGCATTCGATCTATGCCTTCATCGAACAGACGCTGCACCTGCAAATCAGCTATGCCCAACGCACCATCGAAGCCGTACCGCGAGGCAAGGACGACCAGCAGCACCTTGATCTTGAGGGGCAGAGCCATGTGATCGTGGTCAGCAACCAGACCTTTTTGCAGGACGGCCGGCAATTCGAGTACACCGAGTCGCGGCATACTCTGGACAAGTTTTACTTTTCGGATGTGGCTAGACGATGAAAGCATCGGTAGCGACCTGGGACACGATGTCGAAAAAAAGTCGCAAACCCCACGACACTTCAGGGCTTGCGACTCTTTACGATACGTCCCTCAAGCTCCCGGGACGCTTTCTACGGGAATACCTGCCGTGTTCATTGCCGAACGTGCAGGCCTAGTTCTCGACCTCAACAGCGTCGAAATCCGGGGCGTCCGGGGCGTCTGCCACATCCTCTCGGGCTTCTTTCGCCTCGACTTTGGCAGCCTCTCGGGCGTCGTTCGCCTCAACCTTGGCGGCGTCCCTGGCTGCATCCGCAGCAGCCCGGGCAGCATCCCTGGCGGCATCTGCGTCGGCCTTGGCAGCGTCCCTGGCTGCATCTGCAGCGGCGCGGGCCGCATCTCTGGCTGCATCTGCATCTGCGCCCGCTACGCCAGCAGCTTTTGCGGCATCCCTGGCTGCATCGGCTTCAGCTCTGGCGGCGTCTCTGGCTGCATTGGCAGTAGCTTTTGCCGCATCCCGGGCTGCATCTGCATCAGCCCTGGCAGCATCCCTGGCGGCATCTGCGGCATCGTTGTCAGCGTCGTTGTCGTTGTCATGCGCATTGCCCGGGCCTCTGTTCCCGGCCATACCACCATGGTCAGCGTCGCCGCGCCCCGGGCCTCCATGACCGTCACCGTCATGGCCTGCAGCTCCATGGTCGCCGCCACCGTGACCGCCTCCGCCGTCACCACCGTGACCACCGCCTCCGGAGCCACCACCGCCTCCACCGCCGCCATCTTTGGCATACACGCTGGAGAAACTACCGATGTAATCGGGCACCAGGACAGTCGATGCCGACAGGACTCCACCGATTGCCAGAGCCAACAAACATTTTTTGAGCAGCATGATGCACCTCCGCTTGGAGTTGCGTCGTCATCTCCCTATCAAACGCAATATCCAGTGAGTTCCCGGCCGCCCATTGGAGCGACCGGCCAACCGGCACGGCCATGAATCTGCAGCAATCACGAGCAACTGCGGTTTTTCGCACGATCCCTCAGAGCCAGCTGGCATCGTTACGTGGGAAATAATCCCACATTTGTTTAGATAAGTGCTTTCAACCCGAGTTCAACGAAAGAGAATCCGGACTGATGCATGGGTTAAGCAAAAACTTCAGCCTGACCCGAATGGTTAAAACCGGCACGACGATGGGTGCCGGTCACTTGCAACATCAGTCCTTCATTTTTTTATGGACACAATCGTGGCTCTACCGCCCTCCAGCCGAAAGGAAAACGATACATGGTCTCCAACCTTCAGCCCTTTCAGCTGATCTTCCGTCACTGAAAAGGCCATGGTCATCGGCGGCCACTGCACCGCTGGAACGGATGGGTAACAGGCCTGCAATGATCACGGCCACGGTCATGGCCTTGGGACGAACGCGCTGCACAGCGCCTTCACGAATCGCCGCCACCAGCCTGCGCTCAGTGCTGTCGCCGAGGTCTTCACGCTCGGCCCAGGCGTTCTTCAGATAGAGCAGCATGATTACGCCGAACTCGGCAGAAACACCGGCCAAGGCGATGCCTGCATTACTGACACAAAATAGTTCGTCAGCCCGCTCACGGGATCTCGTCGCATGGGCAACCGGGCAGCTTCGGCAAGACTGAACTAGCTTTACCTGCAAGCTGCGAGTGCCTGGAGTTCTTCCTGCGTTGGCATCGCAACCAGCGGCACCGTAAGCCCGTTTGTACGCGGCACTTTTTGGAAAAAAGCTGTGCTTAGAATTAGTCTCCTGGCTTTATTCCTGATAGCGGCCCACTGCCTGCGGGCAAGGAGTTGTGATGCGCGCCACAGCGTTTTCGGTCGGTGGACCTGCCCCCTGGTTCAATTGCCGCACCCAGCAAAGAGAGTGCTTTTCTTTCGACACTATTGCCGGTCGGTATGTAGTGCTTTCTTTTTTCGGTTCTGCGGCCGATCCCGCATCAATGAAAGTTCTGGAAGGTGTTCGGGCCCATCGCCAGCGGTTCAATGACGATCATGTCTGCTTCTTTGGTGTGTCCGTAGATCCAGATGATGAAAAGCTGAAGCGGGTAGAAAGTTCGATACCTGGCATGCGCTTCATCTGGGACTTCGATCGGTCAGTCAGTGAGCTCTACGGTACATTGCAGCCAGACGGCAGCATCAGGCAAATGACCTACGTGCTGGATCCTGCACTACGTGTCCTGGCCATCGTCCCGATAGAGACCCCGGTTGATAACCATGTACCCTCGTTAATGCGCTTTCTGGACAGATTACCCGCACTGGCGCCGCCACATGCCGCCACTCCACACGCACCAGTCTTGGTGATTCCCCGGATATTCGAGCCCAAACTGTGTAAAGCACTAATCAGTTACTACGACGAACGTGGCGGAGAGGAATCCGGGTTTATGGTGGAGCAGTCGGGCAAAACCGTCCACATCACCGACCATGGCCACAAGCAACGTCGTGACTGCACTATTGAAGACAAGGCTCTATCCAAAGCGTGTTCGTTGCGTATAGCCAACCGTCTGCTTCCACAATTGCATAAAGCGTTCCAGTTCAATGCGACCCGAATGGAGCGCTATCTGGTGGCCTGCTACAACAGCGAGGAAGGCGGGCATTTCCGGCCCCATAGGGATAACACCACGAAAGGTACAGCGCATCGCCGTTTTGCCGTTTCCCTGTTTCTTAATTCGGGAGAGTACGAAGGCGGTTTTTTGCATTTTCCAGAGTTTGGAAAAGCGCTTTACAGTGCTCCAGCAGGAGGAGCTGTGGTGTTTTCGTGTTCACTTTTGCACGAAGCCACTCCTGTAACCCAAGGTCGCCGCTATATGTTTCTCCCGTTTCTATACGATGATGCCGCTCGCGTCATTCGAGAAGAGAATCGCCCATTTCTTGACAGCTGACTCGTGTGCAACACAACCAAATTCTGTGTAAGCAGAAGGAATGTTGCAGATGAAACAGAGACCTCGGATCTATTACACCGAAAACCAGAAAAAATTGATGTGGGATCACTGGCACAAAGGCGACTCTCTCTAGCTAGCCTCGCCAAAATCCTGTTTCTGAAGGATGGCTTTTCAAACACTGAAACCAGAGCTAATGTAGCCATCACTACAAAATAATTAGTGATCTCTACATGCCCAGTTGGCTAGCACTGATTCTCGGCTTACCCACCGCCAATGCCACCGAACGCATGCGAGCCTGGCGTGCTCTGAAAACTGCTGGTGCGGCGGTCCTTCGTGATGGTGTCTATCTCTTGCCTGATACCCGTGTCTGCCGCGAAGCGCTCGCAGCTGTCGAGCGCGACATCCTGGCCATCAACGGCACCGCATTTATCCTGCCTGTCACAGATCCTGACGGTGAGCGTTTTGTCCAGTTGTTCGACCGTAGCGATGACTACGGCAAGCTACACGCAGAGATCGAAGAATGCCGAGGGCAGCTCAATCCTGAAAACGCATTGGCCATCACCAAACAGGTGCGCAAACTGCGCAAAGCCTACGATCAGCTGACCAACATCGATTACTTCCCTGGTAAGCCGAAGCAGCAAATTGACGCAGCCTTGCAGGAGCTTGAAATTGCCGTCAGCAGAGCCCTGTCTCCAGACGAGCCACACAGCCGCAACCAACCCATAACAGCACTCAACCGTGACGATTATCAGGGGCGTGTCTGGGCAACCCGCAAGCGTCCTTGGGTTGACCGCCTGGCCTGTGCCTGGCTGATCCGTCGCTTCATTGACCCTGACGCTCAGATCCTCTGGCTGGACACCCCACAGGACTGTCCGAGCGATGCGTTGGGCTTCGACTTCGATGACGCGGCTTTCAGTCATGTCGGCAACCGCGTGAGCTTCGAAACCTTGCAAGCCAGTTTTGAGCTTCAAGAGTCCGGCCTGAACCGTATTGCGGCTTTGGTGCATTACCTCGACGTCGGAGGCATTCAACCGGTGGAAGCTGCCGGCATCGAGCGCGTGCTTGCGGGGCTACGCGAAACCATTATCCACGACGACCATTTGCTGGCTGCTGCGAGCGCCATCTTCGACGGACTGCTCGCCGGATTCGTGAAAGAGGAACAACCCAATGAGTAAGGTTTTGGCATCAGCAGTTGAAGATAATCTGTCGAGGCCTGAACCGATCAGTTTGCGTGAGGCATTCTGGTTCTGGCTGAAGCTGGGGTTCATCAGTTTCGGTGGGCCAGCAGGACAAATTTCGATCATGCACCAGGAGTTGGTAGAGCGGCGGCGCTGGATATCCGAGCGCCGGTTCCTGCATGCCCTCAACTATTGCATGTTGCTGCCTGGACCGGAGGCCCAGCAGTTGGCAACCTACATCGGCTGGCTGATGCATAGAACCTGGGGTGGAGTGATTGCGGGGACACTGTTTGTGCTGCCCTCATTGTTCATCCTGATCGCTCTGTCATGGATGTATATCGCGTTCGGCGAAGTGCCCGTGGTGGCCGGGCTCTTCTATGGGATCAAGCCCGCCGTGACGGCCATTGTGGTGCAGGCGGCCCATCGGATCGGCTCTCGGGCTCTGAAAAATAATTGGCTATGGGCGATAGCGGCGGCGTCATTCACCGCCATCTTCGCGTTCAATGTTCCGTTCCCGCTGATTGTGCTGGGAGCCGCATTGATCGGTTATGTCGGCGGACGTCTGACGCCCGAGAAGTTCAGAACCGGTGGCCATAGCGCTACGGAAAAGTCCTTCGGCCCGGCCTTGATCGATGATGACACCCCCTCCCCGGAACATGCCCGGTTCAGTTGGTTGAAACTGGCAACGCTGGCATTTATTGGCGCCGGGTTATGGGCGTTACCAATGGGAGTTTTGACTGTTGTCTTTGGCTGGGAGGGCACCTTGACCCAAATGGGTTGGTTCTTTACCAAGGCAGCGTTGCTGACCTTTGGTGGAGCCTACGCAGTGCTCCCGTATGTCTACCAAGGCGCGGTCGGTCACTATGGCTGGCTAACCCCGACTCAGATGATCGACGGCCTGGCGCTGGGGGAAACCACACCTGGGCCGCTAATCATGGTGGTGGCCTTCGTGGGTTTTGTCGGGGCCTATGTCTCGCAAGTATTCGGGGCCGATCAGGTGTTTCTGGCTGGCGCGGTCGCGGCAGCCTTGGTGACATGGTTCACCTTCCTGCCCTCGTTCCTGTTCATCCTCGCGGGTGGCCCGCTGGTGGAGTCGACCCACAACGAACTCAAATTCACTGCGCCACTGACCGCCATTACCGCCGCAGTGGTTGGAGTGATCCTCAATCTGGCGTGTTTCTTCGGCTATCACGTGCTTTGGCCAAAGGGTTTCAGCGGCAACCTCGACTGGCCTTCAGCGTTGATCGCGATCGGCGCCGCGATTGCCTTGTTTCGCTTCAAGCGGGGCGTCATCCAAGTGTTGACGGGCTGTGCGCTCGTCGGCTTGGCAGTGCATCTGCTGCACTAGAGAACACCCGTTGATTCGCAATCTCTGGCGGGCATTGGGCTCGCCCGATCACCCAGCCTACTGAGCCAGGCAGGAGGTGTCTGATGAGGTGGGTTACCCGTGAACGACCCACGATTGACCCTATTGCCTGTCCCTGGCTAATCACCCGGTTTATTGATCCTCAGCCCGAGTTTCTATACGTGCCCAGCGGCGATGCACCGTTACAACCACCGCGTGGATAATCCGTCATGACATGTCATGACCTCCTTCAGAAACGGACTTTGGTCAACAAATTCGGGGGTTAAAGGACGAATGGTCGAGAGGCGTCAAGCGCGGGGAATTGCCGGGAGTTTGCAGCCACTACAGGCTTTGCAGGCAGGCGCGTTCGTCGCGGTGAAGTGAACTTCACTTTCATCGCGTGTCACATTAAGTCCTTGTCAAGCGAACTTAAGCAGAGGTAAGCCTTATGAGCATGGCCACAATTGTCAGTGCCGTAATTTCCAGTCTCGCACCCAGTGTGTTCGACCAGAACAGCCTGCAAGAACCCGGCGCGCATGTCTCAGCCGTCGAATACCACTACGGGATGGAAATCGATGTGAAGCGGGTACTGCAGCGCACCGATACATCCGACAAGACCGGCGTGGTACCGGTGACCCTGGTCTACGAAGACAGCGAGGGTGAGGTTCACAAGATCCGTTTCCTCGAATGGGGTGGAAGCCCCGCCGACCCCACCAGCATCGCCTGATCCACTCGCCGATAGGGTTCTGGGCCTAGCCTGCGCGGTGTTGGCCGGAACCCCGACTCACTCCAGTCACAGCAACTCGTCCACCGTCGTGGCGCGGATGTGAACTGGTCAAGCAATCCTGGACACCTGTTCAGGTATACGCAGCTTATCTCTGCGTTGTGCGTTAGGCGCCTTCAAGTTGATCGCGTAAAAACTCGATAAACCGCTGGGTTTTCGCCGGCAACAGACGCGTCTCGGTCAGCGCATACACTGAAACCGGAGTGGCGTGCCATTCAGGCAAAACCTTGACCAGCTTTCCATTGATCAGGTCTTGCTCAGCGATGCCCTCGGCCAATAGAACGATGCCCAAGTCCAATGATGCCAGGCGCCTGAGCATGCCGACGCTGTTGAGTTCGAATCGCCCTCCCACATCGATCTCTACGCTCCCCGCATTGCCGGACAACGTCCAGCGGTCTGCACCTGGACCGCGCAATCGCAAACACTCGTGACGGCTTAAATCCAAGGGCTGCTCCGGGGAACCGAACATTTCCAGATACTTGGGCGAGGCGTAAAGGCCGCGCCGCAAACTGGCGAGTTTGCGCGCAATCAGATTTGAACTTGGCGGTTCTCCCATACGAATCACCACATCCACCGGATCACTGATCAGATCCACCTGGCGCGGGCTTAGATCGAACTCAAAGTTGATGCCGGGATAGAGCCGGGCAAAATCCGCGATCAATGGCGCCAGGTAGACGGTGGCGAAGTCCACCGGCAGCGAAGCACGGAGCAGCCCGCTGGGCCGGGCCAGCATCTCCCCTAACTGCTCATGAGCCAAACGGGCTTCATCGACGATCCGTTTGCAGCGTTCAAAGTACAGCTGGCCAGCTTCGGTCGGTTCGATCTTGCGTGTTGTGCGGTGTAACAGCCGCAAGCCGATGCCTTTCTCCAGTTCGCTTATGCGCCGGGACAGGGTCGAGTTGGGGATCCCCAGCGTTTCTGCCGCACGACTGAAACTGCGCGCCTTCACCACCTCGACAAACAGCGCCATATCGTTGAGAAATTCCAAAGCATTATCCCACTAGTGGATTAGTCATTTCGGTTTTGCTGGATTTATCCCGAATCCGGATTGATCAATCATAACCACATCACTACTGGGGAGCACCGCTATGAATTCTCTTTTTTCGCAAGTCCAGGTCGGTCGCTACACCCTCTCCAACCGTATGGTCATGGCCCCGATGACTCGCTCTCACGCCAATGACGCAGGCGTACCCTCCGACCTCGTCGTGACCTATTAAGCCCAGCGTGCGGGTGCCGGCCTGATCATCAGCGAGTGGGCCATGTCAGCCACAGTACGCTTGCCTCATCAACCGCACTGGCCGTAGCCGTAAACGACTACCAGCGCGGCGCGTTCGGAACTCTGCAACCTCGCTAACCAGTCACCCCCCCCCCCCCCCGGG
>NZ_AKJL01000248.1 GCF_000282355.1 Pseudomonas sp. GM49 | reverse complement strand
CCCTATCGATTCGACATCGAGGTTATCGGGCTGGCCCAGCCGGTCTCTTTCATGATCGGATCGGCCATGACGGCCATCAGGAAGAACGAACCTCCCCAGACCAGAACTTGCAGCATCCCCAATATAAAAATGCCGAATACGCCAGGCAGTCGCGTTTGATGGTTCAAGGCAGTGTCATCAGTGGTGAGAAGCTATTACACGGAGGGGCTAACAGATCGAACGAGAATTCAAAGCATGTGCCCGGCCCAAATCTTGCGACTGACCAGATCGGCAGCAATCTCGATGAAGACATCTCCGACGAATTTGGCAGCCGGACTGACCCGTCTGTCTGCAGGAAAGACCTGAACCAATTTGCGCATTGGAACGGGGTCGACCAAGGGTGCGGCACTGAGCACGCCAGATTCGATTTGCGTGTAAATCGATGCCAAAGGCAGAGCGGTCAAACCGAAGCCATTGCAGACCAAGGCAATCATCGCGCCGAAGGAGTCGGCTTCGACACTCGTCTTCAGCTTGATGCCGACTTCACGCGCACAATCATCCAGAATCACGCGAAGGCTATGTCGAGCACTTGGCAATACCAATTGCTGCTCAGCCAAAGACTCGAACGACACCGGCGTATCAAGGCGCAGGTTGGCGCTGGCGGGGCCGACCAACAGCAGATTTTCCATCATCACCGGCACGATACGCAGCGTATGCAGGGGCTGGGGATCGTAAGAAATCGCCAGCTCCAATTCGCCTCGCTGTACCCAATCCAGCAGATAGCCGCTGAAGGCCGAGGAAAACCTGACAGCGAGATTCGGATGCGCTTCTTTGATCTTGCGCACCAGAGGGACTGTGACAATTTCCGCTACCGTCGGCGTCGTACCGATAACGACCGTTCCCCGAAAAGAGGTCTTTCCTCCTACAACAGAACTTCGAATGGACTCCATTTCTTCCATGATGCGGGTGGCATGCGCCAGCACTTCGCGACCGGCATCGGTAATCTCCATGCCTCGCCCATGTCGATCAAACAGGTAGGTGCCAAGCTCTTTTTCCAACAATCGAATTTGTCGGCTGAGTGCCGGTTGTGCGATGTGTAGCCGGTCGGAGGCCTTGCTGAGACTGCCCAGCTCGGCCACATGAATCAGGGTTTTGAGTTGAACGACATCCATTACCAGGCCAGTCAGCATCGGGCTCGGCGCGATATGCGTCGAAAGTGGTGTGAGTGTAATCGCATTTGCGCACCTTGGAATGCCCCGCAAACCGCGTGTCGTGAGGCCTCAAGACTTTCGAGCCGGCTGTATGCCCCAGCCCGCTGGGGCTACACGCCAAGCTATAGAATTTAGGTATATCAGTTAGGCCCGCCTGACGGCTTATTACCCTCCTGACTCTGCGGTAGCGTGCAATCAACGTCGGCGCCAAAGAGCGCTCGACTCACTACAAGAATAAGATTCGAGGGCTCGCGCCATGATGTTCAATGCTTCGTCTTACCTGACCTTACCGATTTCCCCGGGCCACATACAGTTCGCCACGCTCGTGCATCCTCCCTCCCCCCTTCTCTTCAGAAAACCGGCCGTGAGCGGGTACACGCCTTTTCGTTAAACCCAAAAAACCATCGAGTCAGTCGCGCTCCTCGTCCCCCCTCGCCTTGAAGAAAGGGTGAATAACATGTCCGCATCAATCACAGACACCAAAGATCACGCTGCCGAAGCCGCTCCAATGAGAGCACCGAACCGCGTCAAAGCCATCATGGGTGCCTGCTCGGGCAATCTGGTGGAGTGGTACGACTTTTTCATTTACGCCTACACCGCCATCTACTTTGCCGCTTCGTTTTTCCCCAAAGGCGACACCACCAGTCAGCTACTGGCGACCGCGGGCGTCTTCGCCGTCGGTTTTTTCATGCGCCCGCTCGGTGGCTGGATATTCGGCTGGATCGCTGACACACGTGGTCGCAAGGTCTCGATGATCATCTCGGTGTTCATGATGTGCGCCGGCTCGCTTTTGATCGCCCTCATGCCGACCTACGCAACCATCGGCGTCGCGGCGCCGATCCTGCTCGTGGTTGCCAGGCTGATTCAGGGCCTGTCCGTTGGTGCGGAATACGGGACCGGTGCCACCTACATCAGCGAAATCGCGACACCGGGCCGTCGCTGTTTCTATGGCTCGTTTCAGTACTTCACCATCATTGCCGGTCAGTTGTTGGCCTTGATGACTGTAGTCATTCTCCAACAAACCCTGACCGGCGAAGAGTTGCGCGAATGGGGCTGGAGAATTCCGTTCTTCATCGGCGCGCTGAGCTCGATCGTGGTGGTGTATCTGCGCCGCGCCATGCATGAAACCGCCACCAAGAAAGACATGAACCGCAAAGATGCCGGCTCGCTGCGCGGCATGTTCAAACACAAGCGGGCCGTTGCCCTGGTGGTGGCGTTCACCATCGGCGGTTCACTGTATTTCTATACCTTCACCACCTACATGCAAAAGTTTCTGGTGATCTCCGCCGGTTTCAACCCGGAAACGGTCAGCTTCATCATGACCGCGGCCCTGGTCGGCTTTATGTTCTGCCAACCGCTCTTTGGTTTGCTCGCCGACCGTATCGGGATCAAGGCACACATGCTGATGTTTTCCGGATTGGCCATGCTGCTGGTGATCCCCCTGCTCTATTCGCTGCAGTCAGTTAGCAGCCCGTTTGCAGCGTTCCTGCTGGTGTTTGGCGGCCTGGTCATTGCGTCGCTCTACACGCCGATTGCCGGGATCGTCAAAGCTGAGCTGTTCCCACCTGCGGTACGTGCGCTGGGCGTGGGTTTTCCGTACGCCGTCGGCAATGCGGCATTCGGCGGCACCGCTGAGTACGTGGCCTTATCACTCCGGTCCCAAGGCATTGAGGAGTATTTCTTCTTCTATGTCGCAGCCGTAGTGACCATCACTTTCATCGCCGCGATGCTGATGCCGAACCTGTCGCGCTACGGGTACATCAGCGGTTCCGGTGAGGTCGAAGAGCGCACCGGTTTGAAGGGGTGCGCAAAGTCGCACGCTGCGAGCGTTTGAAACACTGACGATTAGAGCAGGTAATTGAAAAGGACCCATGAGATGCATGGGCCCTTTTTTGCAACCGCAGGAAGCCCTCAGGACGACCAGACTCTCCCGGTAAGGCTGCTCGCCTGAAAATCGGCGATCTGTTGCCACATCGCGACGGGATTGGAATACATCGGGAAATGCCCGCAATCGGGAATGGACGCCAGCCGGACACCTTCGGCCTGGATATGCGGCAGATAAGACAGTGATGCGTTCTGTTCGCCGTACATGAACATTCGCGGGCATTTCAAGCCGAGGAATTTTCCCATCAGATCGGCGTTATCGGAGAGGTCGACCATCGACTGGAAAATCCCTCGCACCGCACCGGCACGCACCTTGTGCCGCAAACTCGCGGAATAGAGCGCACTTGCATAGGCTGGGGCATGCCGGGCACGTTCGATGAAGGCGGCGAAAAACGCCTCCGGGTCGTTGCTCGGATAGTCGACGATCTGCCGGCTGAGGAAGCAGTCTTCCGGGGCGATATTGCCCTCGATATCGACGAAGCTGAGCACCCGGCTCGGGAACTGATGGGCCAGCATCAGCGCGGTCAGCCCACCCATGGAGTGGCCGACCAGATGGAAGCGCTCGATGCCAAAATGCTCGAGCACCTGCAACGCAGTCTGCAGCAGAAAGGGAATGGAAATCCTGGAAAGATCACTGCATTGACTTTCGCCGCAACCTGGTGCGTCGTAAGCCACGAAAGGGCGACCGGCGAATGCGGGCTGCTGCACGATGTCGGCATAGTCCTCCTTGGTCGAACCAAAACCATGCAAGAACACAATCGGCGCCAGGACGCCGTCGCGATGGAGGGCGGCCACGTTCAGTTGGACACCCTCTACCGTCAGGGGGAGTTGCACGTGAGTGAACGTTTCTGGTGAGGGCACGTTGTTGACTCCTTGAGCGAAAAGGTAGCGCCGAACCTGGGTTGCCGGCAGCCAGGCTCGCAATTTCAAGGGAATCGAGTGTTCTGTAAATTCCTGATTCGGTAAGGCTTTCATACGCCAAACCTATCAACCGATGTTCGCGCACAATCCTTGGTCAACTCATACCTTGGCCCGGAACCTGGCAACGACGTCCTCCACCACCGGATTGGGCCGATCTGCATTCCAGGCCACCGCGGTCGTCACGACATTGAGCTTCTGGCTCAGCGCTCGAAACACCACGTTGTCCGGCGCCAGTTTTTTCAATGACGCCGGCACCAGTGCGATGCCTTGGCCATAGCTGACAAAGGCGATTTGCGAAGCGACGGAACGCACTTCATGCAGCACCCTAGGGGAAAAGCCGCTGGCCCGGCAGGTTGCGATCAGGTTGTCGAAGTACACCGGGCTGACTTTTCGGGAAAACATCACCAAGGGTTCGTTGGACAGACTGGACAGACTGATTCGTGTGCGCGAAGCCAAGGGGTGGTCACTGGGCAGCGCCACCATCAGGCGATCTTCCAAGAGCGGCAGTGAACTGATTGAACTCCCAAGATCACCGTCCAGCCGGGCAAAGGCCAAATCAATGTCCCCTGCCTCCAGCGCAGGCACGGCTTCGACGCTGTCAATCTCCCGCACGGACACAGTGAGGTGCGGGTAATCACTTTTCAATTGCTCGATCAAACCCGGCAAGACATCAAACATGGCCGTAGAAATCGCGCCGATGGTCAACATCCCCGACTGCCCCGCCACCGCCTCCTCCACGGCGAGTTCCAGACGTTCCAGTTGGTCAGCGAACTTGCGCACCGCCGGCAGAATCGCCGCCCCCACCGGGGTCAGCTTCGCACCGCGTCGCGAACGGTCGAACAGCTTGACCTTGAGCGCCTGCTCCAGCACCTGGATCTGCTCGCTCAGCGGTGGCTGGGACATGCCCAATCGCTTGGCCGCGCGACCGAAATTCTGTTCTTCGGCGACGGCCAGGAACAGCCAGAGGTGACGGATCAGACGGAAATTGATCATGATTATTCCATAGGTTTAGCGTATCTAACGCTTCTGTGATTAGTAATATACCTATCAAATTGCCTCGTCGACACTGGGCGCCTCCGTCACCACAGGGGCTTCCCCATGACCTATAAGAGTTTGCTGGATCGCTTGGCGGCGCTGGATACCAACACGGTTTCCGATGCGCTCGACTTCCTCGGCCTGCCGGGTGCCACCGTTGGGCTACGCCCGTTGTGGAACTGCCCAAAGATTGTCGGTCGCGCCAGCACCGTGCTGCTGGCTCCTAAAACCGACAATGTCTCCACTGTGCACCTGATTACCCCCGTGGTGGAACAGATCGACAGTGACGATCGTGTGCTGGTGATCGCCGGCGGCATCGAGGGCATCTCCTGCTGGGGCGATATCCTCGCCAATGCAGCAGTCGGCAAGAAAGTGCGCGGCACGGTAATCGACGGTTTCAGTCGCGACATCGACGGCAGCGAGTCGATTGGCTACCCGGTTTATGGCCGTGGCGTGACCATGATCAGTGCCCGCAATCGGGTGGTGCAGATCGATGCCGCCGTGACCATCAACATGGCCGGCGTCGATGTCAGCGAGAACGATTATGTCATCGCCGATACCTGCGGCACCGTGTTCGTGCCCACCGCCTATATCGAGAAAGTGGTCGACCTTGGTGAGCGCATCGCCCGCCGCCAGGACGGCATGGTCGAGGCTGTCCGCAGCGGTCGCTCGGTCGCCGAAGTGATGCATGACACCCAATTCGAAGCGATCCACGTGGAGCACGCCTGATGAATATCGAAGACAAAGAACTGGTCGCCTTGTTTGAAGGCCTGGACACCCCGGGCGTGTCTGACGCAATGGACAAACTCGGCCTGCCTGGTCAATGCCTCGGCGTGGCACCGTTGGACAATTACAGCAAGGTCATCGTCGGTCCGGCGTTTACCGTGCAATACGTCTCGGCCAGCGTACCTCCGGGCACCGTGGGCGACTTCATCGAAGACGTGGCGCCTGGCGACGTGGTGGTCATCGACAACGGCGGCCGCACCGACTGCACGGTTTGGGGCGACATCATGACCCAGTACGCCGGCACTCGGCAGATTGCTGCCACGGTCATCGACGGTGTTTGCCGTGACGTGAAAAAAGCACTGGGCGATGGCTACCCGATCTTCAGCAAAGGCCGTTTCATGCGCACCGGCAAGGACCGCGTACAGGTTCAGTCGGTCAACCAGCCGGTGTCCATCGGTACCGCCCGAGTGTGTGCCCGCGACATTGTGGTCGCCGACGCCAACGGCGTGGTGGTTGTCCCCCGCGCTCGTGCGGCTGAAGTGGCGGCGTGTGCCCGTCAGATCGAATCGATCGAAGCCGACATTCGCGCCCTGATCACTCAAGGCAAAACCCTTAAAGAAGCCCGGGCCGCACTGGGTTACCACAGCCTGCAGAGGAAAGTCTGATGACCGCGCTCCCGCTCCCCCTGGATTTTCACGCACGGGCAAAATTGCTGGGCAGTTCGACGCTGTATGAAGCATCCCATCTACCTTGCGCGGTCGACAGTGCGATCCGCCCGATCTGGGATGGTGCCTTCATCTGCGCCCCCGCCTACCCGCTGGAATGCTCGCCCGGCGACAACCTCGCCCTGCACCTGGCCATGGAGCGTGTGCCACGTGGCAGTGTGCTGGTCGTGGGTACGGGTGGCTTCATCGCCGGTTACTGGGGCGAAGTGTTGACCGTGGCGGCCGAAGCCGCTGGCGTGGTCGGGCTAGTGATCGATGGTGGCGTACGCGATATTGCTGCACTGAAGAAACGCCAGTTCCCGGTGTTTGCTCGCGGCATCTCGGTGAAAGGTACGGTCAAGGCCAGTGCGCCTTCGGTGGGGCAACCATTCAATTTCAACGGTGCTTTGGTGGCTCAGGGTGACTGGGTGGTGGCCGACGATGACGGCGTGATCATCATTCCCAAGGCGGATGCGGCACGTACCCTGGCCGAAGGCGAAGCGCGCGCGGGCAAGGAAGCGCAGATGATGCAGGCGTTGACCGAAGGCCGCTCGACCCTGGAGCTGATGAACCTGACTGAGTGGAGAACCCGCGCATGAGCACCGATATACAGCGCCTGAACCAACGCCTGGCCAGCGCGCAGCCGTCAGCGACCTATCGCATCATGGACCGCGTTGCAGAACGTCGGGCGCAAGGTGCGCAGATCATTTCGCTGTGCGCCGGCGAGCCTGATTTCGATACGCCCAAACACGTACGGGAGGCCGCCATTCACGCCATTGAACACGGCCACACCCGCTACACCCAGGTCGCCGGAGTATGTTCACTGCGAGAAGCGGTGGCCGCCAAGTTCCGCCGTGAGAACGGCCTGGACGTTACCTGGCAAGACACCCTCGTCTGCAACGGTGGCAAGCAGGTGATCTACAACGCCTTGGCCGCGACCCTCAATGAGGGTGACGAAGTCATCGTGCCGGCGCCGTACTGGGTCAGTTACCCGGAGATGGTTCAACTGTGCGGCGGTGAAAGCAAAATCGTCACTTGCGATGCCGCTACCGGATTCAAGCTGACGCCCGCGGCACTGACTGCGGCGATCACGCCGCAGACCCGCTGGCTAATCCTCAACTCGCCGTCCAACCCGACGGGCGCAGTGTACAGCCGGAAGGAGCTTCACGCCTTGGCGCAGGTGTTGTTGGCGCATCCTCATGTGTTGATTCTGGCCGATGACATCTACGAACACCTGATCTTCGACGATCAAGCGTTCCATACCCTGGCCCAGGTTGAACCACGACTGGTGGCGCGTACCCTGACCATGAACGGCGTTTCCAAGGCCTACGCCATGACCGGCTGGCGCATCGGTTTTGCCACAGGGCCACGCTGGCTGCTGGAGGCCATGGAAAAACTGCAAGGTCAGCAAACCTCGGGGGCAAGCTCGATTTCGCAACAGGCCGCACTCGCCGCGCTGGAAGGGCCCAAGGACTTCATCCGCGAAAGCCGCGCCGCGTTCCAGGGGCGTCGCGATTTGATGGTGGAGCTTTTGAACGCCACACCAGGTCTTGAATGCGTCCGCCCAGCGGGGGCGTTTTACGCGTTCGCTTCCTGTGCGGGGCTGATCGGTCGTACCTCGGCGGGCGGTCGAGTGCTGCGCACTGACGAAGATGTAGCCCATGCACTGCTCGACGAAGCGAATGTGGCAGTCGTGCATGGCAGCGCTTTTGGCCTCGGCCCCTACATTCGCATTGCCTACGCCCTGGATGACGCTTCATTGCGCAAGGCTTGTGAGGCCATACACGCATTCTGTAGCGCCCTGCGTTAACCCAAATGTGTTTGAACGAACCCGGCCATCGCCGGGTTTCGTTTTTCCCGACACAGGTCAGACAGTCAACGGTTTATCCTCCACGCCACCCGAAGCGTCCAGCGCGGCGGCGTCTCGCTCGGCCTCATCCTCACTCACCAACTCACCCTCCCACTTGGCCACCACTGCCGTTGCAATAGAGTTGCCCACCGCGTTGGTCGCCGAACGGCCCATATCGAGGAACGTGTCGATCCCAAGAATCAGCAGCAAACCGGCTTCAGGAATATCGAACTGGGTCAGCGTCGCGGCAATAACCACCAATGAAGCACGGGGCACGCCGGCCATGCCTTTGGAGGTCAGCATCAACGTCAACAGCATGGTGATCTGCGTGCCGATGGACATCTCGATGCCATACGCCTGAGCGATGAACAGCACTGCAAACGTGCAGTACATCATCGAACCATCGAGGTTGAAGGAATACCCCATAGGCATGACGAAACTGGAAATCCTGCGCCTGACCCCGAAACGATCCAGCGCATGAAGAATCTTCGGGTAAGCCGACTCGGAACTGGCCGTGGCGAAAGACAGGAGGAACGCCTCCCTGATCAGCACCACCAGTTTGAATACGCGCCGCCCCAGGAACATCCAGCCGGCAAAAATCAACATCGCCCAGAGTACGATCAGACCAAAATAGAAGTCGCGCATGAAAACCGCGAACTTCACCAGAATGTAGAGTCCGTTGACCGCCACGGTCGCGGCCATGGCTGCCATCACTGCCAGCGGTGCGAGTTTCATCACATAACCAGTGACTTTCAACATCGCCTGGGACAGCTCCTCGATAACATTGATCAGCCCGTGGGCCTTCTTGCCCAGAGAAGCCAACGCCACACCGAAAAACAGCGAAAACACCACGATCTGCAGAATTTCGTTTGTGGCCATGGCCTCCGCGAATGACCTGGGCACCAAATGCGTCGCGAAATCCTTCAGGGTGAACACCGATGTTTGCAGGTTGGTCGCACTGGTCACCTCCGGCAATGGCAAGCCCAGGTATTGCCCGGGTTGCAGCAGGTTGGCCATCACCAATCCCACCGACAGCGAAATCAACGACGCGGTGACGAACCAGCCTAGCGCCTTGCAAAAGACCCGGCCCACCGCGCTCGCGTCGCCCATGTGGGCGATGCCCACCACCAGCGTCGAAAACACCAAGGGGCCGATGAGCATTTTGATCAGGCGTAGAAAAATGTCGGAGATGATCGAGATGTAACCGGCAACTCGGGTCGCCACCGCTTTGTCTGGGAAATTCAGGAAAATCATGTAGCCGATAAGGATCCCCAGCAGCATGGCGATCAGAATGCCTGCCGCAGCCGGTAGCCTGTTTTTCATAACGCACCTGTTGTCGTATTTTCTGGAAAGTAGCCTGGGCAAACGCCCGCGTGATCACGCGATAGCGTTGAAAAGCGCAAGGTCAGCCGCAGCGCTACGGAATGAAAAAGGCAAGTGCAAAGTGCCAGTAACGGCAACTCGAGGATGGATGCAGGCGGAACAGGTCATGGACAGAGGACAGGACGGGGCAAGCCAACTGCAGGAGGCTGTCAAACATAGGTGCAACCCTCGGATCTTATAGTTGTGGTTGCGTCGGTTACGCGCTGTAACGACGTAGCCGGAAAACTACGCTAGTCCTCCTCCCCCAATAAGAGCCGATCGCGCTCTACCAGATATGCCCAATTGCTATGGCGGCGTGCTCAAGCTCAGCGCTTTCGCGAACGGCAAGTTCTCGGTTTCTCCCTTCCCATAATTCTCGGTTATCGCCGCTTACCGCAGCGCAACGCGTTCGCCGCCCAGCTATACAAAACGGGCATATCTCAAAGACAAAAACGGTAGTCGTCGTTCTCCTCCAGCGCTCCCAGAATGAGTGAAAACACAAAAGCAGCACTGCTTGGGAGATAGGCATGTCAACAGAAGCTGAACAAACCGTGGGGCAGGATTGGCAGGAGGACGTGTTCCGCGTGCTCAAGGCCCACGACGTCAAACACGTGGTCTTCGTACCGGATGCAGGTCACTCGGCGGCCATCCGCATGTCGTATGCCGACCCGGACATCAAGGCCGTCGTCCTTACCACCGAAGAAGAAGGCATTGGCTACCTCGCCGGCGCCTGGCTTGGCGGTGAGCGTGGCGCCCTCTTGATGCAGTCCAGCGGTGTCGGTAACTGCATCAACACCCTGGCACTTCAGGTGTGTGCCGGTTTCCCGCTGTTGATGGTGGTCACCATGCGTGGCGATTGGGCCGAATTCAACGCCTGGCAGAACCCGATGGGCCAGGCCACCGAAGCCTCCCTGAACTTGATGAAAGTCATGACCTGGCGTGCGGACGTGCCTACAGATGTCGCCCCACTGCTGCACGGTGCCGCGACCATGGCCTTCAACGGTGATTCCGCCACTGCCTTGCTGCTCGGCCAGCGACTGATTGGAGAAAAGAAATGGGTCAAGTAAGCGCAAACCACACCCTGTGCCGCCGTGAAGTGGTCAAGGCCTTGCTGGCCGACCGCAAAGACGTGCTGGTCGTGACTGGATTGGGTTCGGCGTCCTATGACGTCATGGCGGCCGGTGACAATGATCTGAATTATTACCTGTGGGCTGCCATGGGCAGCGCAATCACTGTGGGCCTGGGTCTGGCCAATGCCCAGCCGGACAAGTCGGTGGTGGTGGTTACCGGTGACGGTGAATTGCTCATGGGGTTTGGCGCCCTCGCCACGGTGGCGCTGCAGAAGCCCGCCAACCTGACCATCGCGGTTCTGGATAACGGTCACTTCGGTGAAACCGGCATGCAAGTCAGCCACGCCGGTTTCGGTATTTCCCTGGACCAGGTGGCAAAGACCTGCGGCTTCAGCTGGACAGACGAAATTCGCGACATGGAAGGCGTACACAACCTGCGCGAACGCTTCGCCACCCGCGATGGCGTCAAGCTCGCAACGATCAAGATCAAAGCGGAAAACCCGCCTCGTGTACTGCCACCGCGTGACGGTCACTACATCAAGAATCGCTTCCGTGCGGCATTGGGTTTCAACCCGATCTGATTGCGCCAAACCCGCCCCCGTCACGCAGGGCACACGCCATGCGTGACGCGTTGAGGAGAATAATAATGACTGACCGCAACTCTGAAGAACTCAATGCCATCCGCGAGGGCGTACGCGCCCTGTGCGCCGAATTCGATGCCGCTTACTGGCGCAAAGTCGACGAAGAAAAAGGTTTTCCGGAAACCTTCGTCAAGGCCCTGACCGACGCCGGCTGGTTGGCAGCGATGATTCCTGTCGAATATGGCGGCTCCGGACTCGGGCTGGCCGAAGCGTCGGTAATCCTCGAAGAAGTGAACCGCTGTGGCGGCAATTCCGGCACCGTGCACGGGCAGATGTACAACATGTTCACCCTGCTGCGACACGGCAGCGAAGCGCAGAAAAGCAATTACCTGCCGAAACTGGCCAACGGTGAACTGCGCTTGCAATCGATGGGCGTGACCGAGCCCACCACCGGCACCGACACCACCAAGATAAAGACCACCGCCGTACGCAAAGGCGACAAGTACGTGATCAACGGGCAGAAGGTGTGGATCTCACGAATCCAGCATTCCGACCTGATGATCCTGCTGGCGCGCACTACGCCCTTGGCCGAGGTGAAGAAGAAGTCCGAAGGCATGTCGATCTTTCTGGTCGACCTGCGCGAGGCCATCGGTAACGGCATGACCGTGCAGCCGATCGCCAACATGGTCAATCACGAGACCAACGAGTTGTTCTTCGACAACCTGGAAATCCCCGCGGACAGCCTGATTGGCGAGGAAGGCAAAGGTTTCCGGTACATCCTCGACGGCCTGAATGCCGAACGCACCCTGATCGCCGCCGAGTGCATCGGCGACGGTCGCTGGTTTATCGAAAAAGCCAGTGCCTACGCCCGTGATCGTGTGGTGTTCGGACGCCCGATCGGGCAGAACCAGGGCGTGCAGTTCCCCATCGCCGAAGCCCACATCGAAATCGAAGCGGCTGACCTGATGCGCTGGCGTGCCTGCGAAGAATACGACAGCGGCATCAACGCCGGAGCCAGCGCCAACATGGCCAAGTACCTGGCAGCAAAAGCGTCCTGGGAGGCGGCTAACGCCTGCTTGCAGACCCACGGCGGATTCGGCTTTGCCTGCGAATACGACGTCGAGCGCAAATTCCGCGAAACCCGTCTGTATCAGGTAGCGCCAATCTCTACCAACCTGATCTTGTCCTACGTTGCAGAACACCTGCTCGAACTGCCGCGCTCTTTCTAACAACAAGAGAGAAAAATCATGAGCCAGCCCAAAGGTCTCCGGCCGCTCGATGGCATTACTGTCGTCAGCCTTGAGCACGCTATTGCTGCGCCCTTCTGCACCCGACAACTGGCCGACCTCGGCGCCCGGGTGATCAAGGTCGAACGTCCAGGCACAGGCGATTTCGCCCGGGGCTACGACCAACGCGTCAACGGTCTTGCCTCACACTTTGTCTGGACCAACCGTTCGAAAGAAAGCCTGACCCTCGACCTGAAGCAAGATTCAGCCACCGACGTGCTGGACAGTTTGCTGGCCACCGCCGATGTGCTGGTGCAGAACCTGGCACCCGGTGCGGCTGCGCGAATGGGACTGTCATTTGAGGTGTTGCACCAGCGATTTCCGCGCCTGATCGTCTGCGACATTTCAGGCTATGGCGCCGGTGGTCCCTACGAAAAGAAAAAAGCCTACGACCTGTTGATCCAGAGTGAAGGCGGCTTCCTGTCGGTCACCGGCGGCCCCGGCGATGAAGAAATGGCCAAGGCTGGTTGCTCGATCGCCGACATCGCGGCCGGCATGTACGCCTACACCGGGATTCTGTCTGCCCTGCTGTTGCGCGAACGTACCGGTGAAGGCAGTCACCTTGATGTGTCGATGCTGGAAAGCCTGGTCGAGTGGATGAACTATCCGATGTACTACGCCTACAACGGCGCACCGCCGCCACCTCGCGCTGGTGCCGCGCACGCCACCATTTATCCCTATGGCCCCTTCCCCATTGGTGACGGCACCACCGTGATGCTGGGCTTACAGAACGAGCGTGAATGGCAGCTGTTTTGCGAGAAGGTGCTGCTTGCGCCTGAACTGGCCAAGGACCCGCGTTTCTCGGCCAACTTCAAACGTGTTGAGAACCGTAATGCGCTACGGGAACTGATCATTGAATCGTTCTCCACGCTCAACTTCGATGCGGTGATAGATCGCCTGGAACATGCGCAAATCGCTAACGCTCGGGTGAACGATATGCAAGGTGTCTGGGACCATCCGCAACTTCAGGCCCGTGACCGTTGGCGAGAAGTCGAAACCTCCGCCGGCCCCATTCCGAGCCTGATCCCGCCCGGTAGCAACAGTGCATTCGAGCCTCGTATGGATGCCGTGCCGGGCCTGGGCCAACACACCGAACAGCTACTCAAGGAATTGGGGCTGGGGACGGAGCGCATTGAAGAACTGCGTGCCGCCGGGGCCATCTGACTGCAACGAACAACTATTTTCGAGTGAACACTGCCCCATGAAGATCCTGGTAGCTGTGAAACGCGTGGTCGATTACAACGTGAAAGTTCGCGTCAACACGGAAAATTCCGGCGTCGACCTCGCCAACGTGAAGATGTCGATGAACCCGTTCTGCGAAATCGCAGTGGAAGAAGCCGTACGCCTGAAGGAGAAGGGTATAGCGAGCGAAATCGTCGTGGTTTCGATTGGCCCGTCCACTGCTCAAGAGCAACTGCGCACCGCGCTGGCTCTGGGTGCCGACCGCGCCATCCTCGTCGAATCCGCTGAAGATCTGACGTCCCTGGCGGTTGCCAAGCTACTCAAGGCTGTTGTCGACAAGGAACAGCCTCGGTTGGTGATCCTCGGCAAACAAGCCATCGACAGCGACAACAACCAGACTGGCCAGATGCTCGCTGCCTTGAGCGGCTACGGTCAGGGCACGTTCGCCTCGAAAGTCGAAATCAGCGGCGACAGCGTAGCTGTAACCCGCGAAATCGACGGCGGCGCGCAGACCGTTTCCCTGAAGCTGCCGGCCATCGTCACCACCGACCTGCGTTTGAACGAGCCGCGCTACGCGTCTCTGCCAAACATCATGAAAGCCAAGAAGAAGCCTCTGGAAGTAGTGACTGCGGACGCTTTGGGCGTTTCCACCGCCTCCACCAACACAACCCTGAAAGTCGAGGCGCCGGCTGCACGCAGCGCGGGTATCAAGGTCAAGTCGGTGGCTGAACTGGTCGAGAAACTGAAAAACGAAGCGAAGGTGATCTGAATGACGATCCTGGTGATTGCTGACTATTCAAATGATAAGCAGGACAACAAAGTGCTTGCCCCAGCCACGCTGAACACCGTGGCGGCTGCCGCTAAAATCAGCGGTGACATCCAC
>NZ_AKJL01000247.1 GCF_000282355.1 Pseudomonas sp. GM49 | reverse complement strand
CCCTGGCTCAGGCGGTGTCTGCCGCCGAGTGCGCCACGGATACCCATCGTGGTGCCGAAGTGTTTGCCACTGAGTGCAGCGTCTGCCACGCGGTGACCAAGGGTACGACCGGGATGATGGGGCCGAATCTTTTCGGCGTGTACGGGCGCAAGTCCGGCTCGCTGCCGGGCTTCAGCTACTCCCAGGCCATGCGCGACAAAGACGTCAGCTGGCAAGCCGAGAACATCACGCAATTGATCACCCAGCCCCAGGCCTTTGTGCCGGGCACCTACATGCCGTACATGGGCCTGGCTTCCGCCGACGACCGCCAGGCGGTCGCGTGCTTCCTCAAAGAACAACACTGATCAGGCCGCATTTGCGCCTGAACAAATCGTCTGAATGAAAGGTGAATTATGAGCAACGTTGAAATCCTGCCCCAGGTGGCTGCATTCCTCGAGCGTCGTCACGGCTGCTTCATTGACGGCCAGTGGGTGTTTGCCGAGGGCGACAGCATCGCCGTGGTCAACCCGGCCACCGGGCAAACCCTGTGCGAAACCCTGGATGCGCCGCTGGAGATCGTCGAGCGCGCCGTACAGTCGTCGCACAAGGCGTTCAAATCCGGCGTATGGTCGAGCCTGCGCCCGGCCGACCGTGAGCGCATCCTGCTGAACTTCACCCGCCTGGTCGAAGAACACGCCGAAGAACTGGCCCAGCTGGAAACCCTGAGCCAGGGCAAGTCGATCAACATGGCCCGCGCGCTGGACCTGAACGCCACCGTGGAATTCATGCGCTACATGTCCGGCTGGGCGACCAAGATCGAAGGGCAGACCTTCGACGTGTCGATCCCGCTGCCACCAGGCGCCAAATTCACCGCGTTCACCAAGCGTGAGCCGGTGGGCGTGGTGGTCGGCATCGTGCCGTGGAACTTCCCGCTGCTGATCGCCACCTGGAAGCTGATGCCGGCCCTGGCCACTGGTTGCACCGTCATCATCAAGCCGGCGATGGAAACCCCGTTGACCGCCATGCGCCTGGCCGAGCTGGCGCTGGAAGCGGGCATCCCGGCCGGTGTGTTCAACGTGGTCACCGGTGGCGGTGCCTCGGTCGGCGGTGTGCTGACCTCGCATCCACTGGTGAGCAAGGTGTCGTTCACCGGTTCCACCGCCGTGGGCAAGAGCGTCGGCGTGGCGTGCATGGAAAACATGACGCGCTTCTCCCTGGAACTGGGCGGCAAGAACCCTATGATTGTGCTCGCCGATGCCGACATCGACAAAGCCGTGCAAGGCGCGATCCTCGGTGGCTTGCTGAACAACGGCCAGGTCTGCGCCGCGGCATCGCGCTTCTATGTACACCGTTCGATCCACGACAGATTCGTCGAGGCCCTGGCCGCCGCCGTCTCGGCGATGCCGATTGGCGCGGGCATGAACGGCGACGCGGCGATCAACCCGCTGGTGTCGCGCAAGCAACAACAGAGCGTGCTCAAGCACATCGAACTGGCCCGCCAGGAAGGTGCGCGGGTGGTCGCTGGCGGTGAGTTGCTGGAGGGCGACGGCTTCTTCGTGCAGCCGACCATCCTGGCGGACATCGACCACAGCATGGCCGTGGCCCGCGAAGAAGTGTTCGGCCCGGTACTGGGCGTGATGCCGTTCGACGACGAAGACGCCGTGATCGAACTGGCCAACGACAACCGCTACGGCCTGGCCGCGAGCCTGTGGACCAACGACCTGGGCAAAGCCATGAACCTGGTGCCGCGCATCGAAGCCGGTACCGTGTGGGTCAACGCCCACGTGCTGCTCGACCCGGCGATGCCGTTCGGTGGCGTCAAGCAATCGGGCATGGGCCGCGAGTTCGGTCGTGCGGTGATCGAGGCCTACACCGAGCTCAAGTCGGTGTGCATCGCCCATTGATCAACCTGTAGGAGCGACGGTGCGGCGATCCGACTTGCTCGCGAAAAACGTCAAGATAATGCGGTCTGTCAGTTAGTTCGCGTTATCGTTGGCGACCATCGCGAGCAGGCTCGCTCCCACATCATGCTGCGGGTGGCGGTTTCGCCAGTTCAATGCCGGCGGCACCCAGCCGCTTGAGAATTTCAAACAGCAGCTCGCTTTTGATCGCGCCCACCGTGCGTGGGCTGCCGACGTAGCCGGTGATGGTCAAGGTGATGCCTTCAGGTTTCAGCTGACTGAAGCGCAAAAATGGCACTGGCTTATCCAGAATGGATTCGTGTTCGGTGAAGGTGTCGTACAGCAGGTTTTGTACTTGCTCCGGGTCGATGTCCAGCGGAAACATCAGTTCGAGTATCACCACGCCCTGGGCGCTGCCGCCCAGGGTGACGTTGCGCAGGTTCTGCGAAATCAGGTGGGAGTTGGGAACGATCATGATCGAGCGGTCGGCGAGTTGTATTTCCGTGGCCCGCACGTTGATCCGACGGATGTCGCCTTCCACGCCACTGATGCTGATCAGGTCGCCGACTTTCACCGGGCGTTCGGTCAGCAGGATCAGGCCGGAGATGAAATTCTTCACGATCTCCTGAAGGCCAAAGCCGATACCTACCGACAGGGCACTGACGATCCAGGCCAGGTTGGTCCACTTGATTCCCAGCGACGACAGCGTGAGCAGGACGACGGACACGTAACCGATGTTGGCAAACAGGGTGCTCAGCGAGGCGCACATGCCGGGGTCCATCTCGGTTTTCGGCAGGAACTCGCTATCCAGCCAGCGCCGCAATGAGCGGATCAGGTAGATGCCGATCACCAGGGCCAGGATGGCATTCACCAGGTTGTCCGGGACGATGTTCAGTTTGCGCAGCCCTTCGCCGCCGAGAATGGCCACGGTATTGGTGGCCAGTTGACCGAGCGTCGTACCCACACCGCCGACAAACAAGGCAATGACACCGATCAGTAGGAGGACGGCGCGGCCAGCCCCGGACAGCACGGTGCAGATCTGTTCCAGGCGTGGATTACCGATGCCCAGTAGCTGCTTGATGGCCTTGCCGGCAGGTTGCCTGGGCGAAAAAAGGTAGTCGCAAGTGTCTTGGTAGACCTGTGTGAGCAGGTAGAAACCGGCGAAGATGATGAATATCCAGACCATTTCGTAGGTGATGAACCGGGCCATCGTCACGTAGCCGATCAGCAGGGCGAACAGTGACACCACCACGGCAACGCCGGCAAAGGTATAAATCAAACCGGCGAAAGTGGTGACGCCTTCCGGGGCTTCTCCGGCCGCTATCATTTCCTGGCGAGTCTTGCTGACGCGCAACAGGAGCGCGCCGATCACCAGAGCAGCGACCAACGCCACGATACCCCGACCGAACAGCACCACTTCGGCGCTCATGCCGGTGACATTGCTCAACTGCACCAGTGTCACCAGCACCAGCAGCAGGCTTGCCAGCAGTCTGGAATAGGGCGCCATCGCCAGCGCTACCGGATCGGAAATATCGGGCAGGCGCCACGAAGGATGTTGGGTCGACAGCAACGCGCGGCTCAATCCGGTGATCAGCACGCAGGTATAGGCAAGCTTTTCCAGGTATTGCGTCAGTTCGGCCAGCAGCGGGGTGTAGGGCAGTTGGCGGGTCGCGGCAAAATGCAGCAGTTGCAGGGCCGCGCCGGCGGTCAGCACTGTCGCCATTACCGAGGCCAGCGCAAGGGAGCTGCGTCGTAACCGACCTTCAGGCATTCGATGAAGGCACAGCCAGGCCAGACCCCGGTTGGCGAGCGGTCGACCCACGGTCCATATGGCCAGCGCCAGCATTAGCAGGGTGGCCGTGAACATGCGTTGTCCGGGTTGCCAGGCGGCCCGGTGCGTGGCCTCGAGTTGCTGGATGACGCTGCTGAAACGTCGGCGGTCATCGGCAGGAAAATCGAACAATGGCGACCAGAAACGCGGGTTCAAGATGCTGTTGGTCTGCTGGGTTACCTCCGCTTCCAGCAGGGTGCGGCGAATACTGGCAATCTGGGTGATCAGCTCGGCGGCACTTGTTTTCAGCGCGGCCAGGGTTTTTATTTGGCTATCAATCCTGTTTTTTTGCTCGCCGAGGGCGTCTCGTTGGGCGGTAATGGCAGACGTCACCAATGCGTTCTCGTCGTGTGGCACTGGCCCCAGCACGTTGAGTTGCGCCTGCAACTGCTCCTGTCCTGGCAACAGCGATGTGGACTGGCGATCAATATCCTGGATGAGTACCTGGACCAGGCCCTGTGAGCTTTCCAGCTGAGTGTAATTGCTGGCCTGGGAAACCTGCTGCTTGAGGCTGTTCAGCCGGTTTTGCAACCCCAGCAGATCGCTGTCGGAGATGCTGATGACCGGGGTCGTGGTGGTGGGAGCAAGGGTGTCGGCCACGGGCGCCGCCAACAGCCATCCCGGACTCGCCGCCAGAAGCGCGAAGGCGACGTAACTCATTGACTTCAATACATTGAACATCGGCGTGCTCGACGGGTTGTTAGTCACTTAGCCAATGAGGTTAGGTCATGACACGCATCCTTGAGCATTGTTTTGCCACAAGTGCCCCGGGTGGTTTGCGCTCAGGCGTTACTCATGCTGTTGCCGCGCCGGGAAAAACAGTTCGAAGCAGGTGATGCCGTCGGCACTGCTGACGTTGCAGGCACCGTTGTGCAATTGCATGATCGTCGCCACGATCGACAGGCCCAGGCCATTGGATTGGGCCGAGCGTTCGCGGGATTCGTCGACCCGGTAGAAACGTTCGAACAACCGTGGCAGATGCTGGGGCGCGATGGTCGGGCCGTGGTTGCGCACTTGCACCTGGATGCCGTCGGCGGTCGGGTTGGCGTGGATGCACAGCTCGGAATGCGGGGCGCCGTACTTGATGGCGTTGGCGCACAGGTTGGCCAATGCCCGACGCAACAGCATCGGCTCGGCCCAGATCAAGCCGCTGCCCCGGGCATTGATGCAGATGCCGACGTCGGTCGCCGGGCCTTCGAAATAATCGGCCATGCGTTGCATTTCGTCGGCGGCATCCAGCTCCTGACGCTGGCGCAAGGCACTGCGCGGATCGGTGCGGGCCAGGAACAGCATGTTGTCGAGCATGCGCGCCAGGCGCTCGAGTTCTTCGACATTCGAGGCCAACAGCTGCTGATAGGCGTCGGTGCTGCGGTTCTGCTGCAAGGCCACCTGGGTTTCGCCGAGCAGGTTGTTGATCGGCGTGCGCAGCTCGTGGGCCATGTCGGTCGACACCTGGCCCAGTTGTATGAAGCCTTTGTCCAGGCGGTCGAGCATGGCGTTGAAGGCGTCGATCATCGGCAGCAGTTCCAGCGGCGCGCCCTGGCTGTCGAGGCGTTCGTTGAGGTTGCCGACGTCGATGCTCTGGGTATGGCGCGCCAGGCGCCGCACGGGCAGCAGGCCGCGATGCACCAGCACGTAACCGGACAGCGCCAGCAGAATCGCCGCGACACTGGCGAACAGGTAGACATTGAACCGGTAGTCGGCGAGCACGGCGGTGCGCTCGGTCATCAGGCGCCCGGTCACCACTTGCAGGCTGCCCAGATCACCCGAGTCGATGGTCGCCGCCAAGGCGGAAAACGGCACGCCATTGACGTTGGGCAAATGCTGCACGTCGTCCAGGGTCAGCCGATGATCCATGGCCACCGGGGTCAGCACCGGCATTTTCAGGTTGCCCGGGTTGACCACAAGCAATGGCGGTTGCCCAGGGGTGCCAATAGTCAGCAGGGCCTCGCGGTTGCCCATCATGTTCTGGAACAGCGCCGGTTTGGCCTTGATCAGGTCCAGGGTGTTGCTGTCGTTGAGGAAGGTACGCAACTGGTCGATGCGGGTGATCAGGGCAATGTCGTCGCGCCGGATCAACTCGCGTTCCAGGTCGCGGTACAGCGCCACGCCAAGCAGCGCCAGCGAGACAAACGCCAGCAGGGCAAACACCAGCGCCAGACGCAGGGTCAGGGAGTGGCTGAGGCGGGTGGCGGATTGCAGCGGCGTCATCGCATTCATGGGGGCATTCAGGGCTGAGTGTCGAAGCGGTAGCCGATGCCGCGCACGCTGTGGATCAACTTGAGCGGGAACGGATCATCGATTTTCAGGCGCAGGCGGCGCACGGCGACATCGACGACGTTGGTGTCGCTGTCGAAATTCATGTCCCAGACCCGCGAGGCGATCATCGAGCGTGACAACACTTCGCCCTGATGCGTGGCGAACAGGTGCAACAGGGCAAATTCCTTGTTGGTCAGGGTGATGCGGTTGCCGGCGCGGCTGACGCGACGCTTGAGCACGTCGATCTGCAGGTCGTCGACGTGCAGGTGTTCGTCTTCCCGGGTAGGACCGCGCCGGGTCAGGGTGCGCAGGCGTGCCACCAGTTCGGCGAAGGAGAAGGGTTTGATCAGGTAATCGTCGGCGCCCAGTTCGAGGCCTTTGATGCGGTCGGCGATGTCATCCCGGGCGGTGAGGAACAGCACCGGCGTATCGGCTTCCTTGCGCAAGCGGCGCAGGACTTCCCAGCCATCCATCTTCGGCATCATCACGTCCAGCACGATCACGTCGAAGTCGTGTTCCAGGGCCAGGTGCAGGCCATCGACGCCGTCCCGCGCCAGGCTCACGGTGTATCCGAGTTCCTGCAGGCCGTTGAGCAGGTAATTGCCGGCCTTGGGTTCGTCTTCGACTACGAGGATATTCATGGAAATCTGCCTGATTCGGTCGGGCTACAGGGGCAAGCCAGTGGCGCAAGTGTAGCCCGGCCAGTGGTGAATACAGGCATCCGGTCAATTCTCGCCAATACAACCTACGCCCTGGACCCGATAGTCCAGCTGGTGCTCGCGACCCTGGTGGTCGAGGTAGTTGAACTGCGCCGGAACGATACCGCACTTGCCGGAAAGGTCGGTCATGGACAGCACTTTGGCCACATCCACCGGCACATAAAAACCGTCTTTGTCGTGGATGACCGGCGAGGTGGACTGGGTGACGGCAAACGCCGAACCGGTGACGAGCAGGGCGGCAAAACCCGCGATCAACATTTTCATGACGAATCTCTCTCTACAAGGGCAGGGTGGCTGCCGGTGGTTGGCCTGACAGTGAGTTCAGGCTAACTAAGCGATCCGGACAGCCGACCAACAACTTGATGACAAAGTTGTAATGAAACGCCGCCCGCAACACCGCAATCCCTTGTAGGAGCGAGCTTGCTCGCGATGGACGTAAAGGCACCGCGTTTACACAGATGACCCGCGTATTCGTTAGCGACCATCGCGAGCAAGCTCGCTCCTACAGGGGGTTGCGGTGTTATTGGCAGGTGGTTTATGCAAAACAGATCAACCCGCGGATCCATGGCCTAAGCTTGTTCGCAGGCCCATGTTCATCGAACACCTCGATGGGCAAACGGCACCTATAAAAACAATGCAATCAGGAGATGCCCATGTCCGCTTTGATCCGTCGTTTCAGTCGCTGCATGGCCGCCGGTTTGACCGCTGCCGTGCTTGTTGCACCGGCCTTCGCGCTGGATACCGTGAAATTCATGGCCCCGGGTTCAGTGGGCGGTGGTTATGACCAGACTGCCCGGGTGCTGGGCAAGGCGATGGTCGAAGCCAATACGGCCAAGGCCGTGACCTTCGAGAACAAGGGCGGCGCGGGCGGGACCCTGGGCCTGGCGCAATTTGCCAACAGCACCAAGGGCGATCCGAATGCGCTGTTGGTGGTCGGGGCAATCATGGTCGCGGGCATCGAACAGAACAAACCGCAGATCAGCCTGAAGGATGTGACGCCCATTGCCCGGCTGTTCACCGAGTACAACGTGATCGCCGTGCGCAAGGAGTCTGAATACAAGACCCTCGACGACCTGATCAAGGCCTTCAAGGCCAATCCGACGAGCATCACCTGGGGCGGCGGCTCCAAGGGCTCGGTGGATCACATCGGCATCGCCGAGCTTGCGGGCAAGCTGGATGTGCCGGTCAACAAGGTCAACTACGTGGCCTTTGGCGGGGGTGGCGAGGTGGTTGCCCAGGCGCTGGGCGGGCAGCTCAAGGTGATCACCGGCGGTTACGCCGAGTTGGGCCAATACATCAAGACCGGCCAGTTCCGTGTCCTGGCCATCGGCGCGCCGGAGCGTGTTCCCGGTATTGACGCCCCGACCCTCAAGGAGAGCGGCTATGACGTGACGATCGGCAACTGGCGCGGCGTTTACGGTGCAGCGGGCCTCACCCCGCAGCAGCGTAAAGAGGTGATCGACGCGGTCGTGGCCGCCAGCAACAGTAAGGTCTGGCAGGACAATATCCAGACCAACGCCTGGACGCCCAGCGTGCTGACCGGCGATGAGTTCGGCAAATTCGTCGAGGAAGAACACGTGCGGTTGCGCGCCATGCTGGTCAAGGTCGGGCTGATTTGAGATGGCCACACTGCGCGCAGTGGTACCGACGCAATTGGCGGTCGGCATCGGCCTGATTGCCATCAGCGTCATGTTGGCGATGGGCGCCTACCGTTTTCCGCCGGAAATGGGGTTCGTCATCCTCCCGGCGTACGTTTATCCCTATGTCGTGGCGGCGTTTCTGGGGGCCGTGGGGCTGCTGCTGGGGTATCAGGCCATCAGTGGCGGCTTTCGCGAGCTGGATAACGATGCCGCCATGGTGTCCGGTGGAAAAACCGGTGCGGCCTGGGTGACCGCGGGGCTTGTCGGGGTGGCGGTGCTGATCAACCTGATCGGTTTTGTGCTGGCCGCCGGGTTGCTGTTTGCCTGTTCGGCGCGGGGTTTTGGCAGCCGTCATCCCGTGCGGGACCTGGCCATCGGCATTGCCTTGACCCTGCCGATCTACTGGCTGGGGG